>NZ_DASWVV010000001.1:0-12713 GCF_036406155.1 Devosia sp.
AGCTCGCCGCCGCGGCGCAGCCCCGGGTGGCGGGCCAGCATGCCTTCGAGCGAGGACTTGCCGGCGCGCGGCAGGCCGACGATGAAGACCGGCGGCGCCTCGACCGGGTCGGCGTGCGGCAGGGCGGCAGGAGCGGCGAACAGCGCCAGCAGGGACTCGATTTCGGCTTCGGCGGCCGCGAGCGGGAACGGCGCCGCGCGGTGCAGCAGGGCGTTGCCGCGCCGGTAGTGGTCGAAGGAGGCGGCGACGTCGCCGAGTTCGTCAAAGCCCTTGCCGAGGGCGAAATGCAGATGGGCGCGCTGCGCATCGGGCAGATCCGGGCGGGCGAGCAGGCGCTCCATCGCCTCCATGTCCGCGTCGCGGGTCGCGCGGCGCTGGATCAGGGACAGGAGGCGCCAGGCTTCGGCGTCGGTGGCGTCGAGCCCGAGGGCGCGCCGGTAGCTGGCCACGGCCTCGGCGGGGCGCCCGGCGGCAAGCAGGGCCCGGCCGAGGGCACGGTGGTGCTCGGGCTCGCGCGGGTCGCGCGCCGCCGCCTGCTCGCCGATTGCCACGGCCTCGCCGGCGCGATCCTGCGCTTCGAGCATGCGGCACAGGCCCGAGAGCGCGGCGGGATAGGTGGGGCGCAGCGCCAGCGCCTGGCGATAGGCGGCTTCGGCGGCGGCCAGATCGCCCAGATCGGCCAGCGCATTGGCAAGGTTGAGATGGAAGCCGGCCTCGCCGGGCTTGCGGGCCAGCGCTTCGCGGTAGCTGTCGACGGCCTCCGCCAGCCGGCCGAGCTGCTTCAGGGCCTTGCCGCGGTTGCTCCAGGCCTCGGCGAAGGCGGGGGACAGCGCGATGGCGCGATCGAAACTGGCGACAGCCTCGGCGGGGCGGCCGGCGGCATCGAGCGCGACGCCGAGATTGCCGTGGTACTGGGCCTCGTCGCCGCGCGCCGCGACCGCGCGCGCAATGCTGCGCACGGCGGCCTCGGCATCGCCGCGCTGCAGCAGGGCCAGCCCGAGCAGATGGTTGGCGGCGGCGTGGCGCGGCTGCCGCTTCAGCACGTCGCGATAGATCGCCTCGGCCTCGGCGCGGCGGCCCGACTGGTGCAGAGCCAGCCCGCGGCGCATCGATTCGTCGAGCCTGCTTGACTTGAATTGCGCCACGACGCTACCGCATCCTCGAGCATCCGGAAGGACGACAAGCCTATGACCGATGTGGCCGCCCTCGTGCAAGAGGGGCTCGAGCATCACCAGGACGGGCGGCTGCAGCGCGCCGCGGCGCTCTACCGCGAAGCGCTGGCGCACGAGCCCGCCCATGCCGAGGCCAACCATCTGCTCGGCCTGCTGCAGCACCAGACGGGACGGCGCGAGGAAGCGGTCGAACGGCTGCAACGGGCGGCGGCGGCGGCGCCGGACAATGCCAGCTACCACAGCAATCTTGGGGTCGTGCTGCAGGCGCTGGGCCGGCTGGAGGAGGCCGACTCGTGCTACGCGCGGGCGCTGGCGCTCGACCCGGGGATCGCCGCCGTGCACAGCAACCGCGGCGTCGTGCTACACGGGCTGGGCCGGCTCGGCGAGGCCGAAGCGGCCTATCGCAGCGCGCTCGCGCTCGATCCGCGGCATGCCGAGGCGCACGCCAATCTGGGGCTGACGCTGCAGGCCCTGGGCCGGCGCGAGGAAGCGGCGGCGGCCTACCGGCAGGCGCTGGCGCTGCGGCCGCGTTACGCCAAGGCGTTGGGCAACCTGGGCAATGTGCTGCGCGAGATGGGCGAGACGGAGCGCGCCATCGCCACGCTCAAGGCGGCGCTGGCCATCCAGCCGCTGGATGCGGGACTGCACAACAATCTGGGGATCGCGCTCAAGGACGCGAAGCGCTTCGAGGAGGCGGTCGGGAGCTTCCAGCAGGCGATCGCCCAGAAGCCCGACTTCGCCGAGGCCTACGGCAACCTGGGACGGCTGCTGAAGGACATGTGGCAGTACGAGGCCGCGGTCGAATGCCATACGCGCGAACTGGAACTGCGGCCGGGCAACGCCCACGCACTGCTCGGCCTCGCCCTGGCGCTGCAGGCGGCCGAGCGCATCGAAGAGGCATTCGACGCCTTCCGGCGGGCGGCGCAGGCCGATCCCGGCTCCGGCTGGGCGCGCGCCGGCTACTGGATCACGGCGGGCGCCGGCTGCGAATGGGGCGACCGCGCAGCGCTGCTGCGCGACATGCGGGCGGACGTCGAGGACTACGATCCGGCCAGCGGGCAGCGGCCGATTTCGCCGTTCCTCATTCCCGGCGTCCTCGACGACCCGGCGCTGCAGGCCCGGGCCGCCCGCAACCGCGCCGAATCGCTCCTCCGGGAATGTGCGGAGCAGGCGCCGCCGGTGCGCTCGCCCGCCGCGCCACGGCCGATGCCGGAGCGTATCCGCCTCGGCTATCTGTCGGCCGACTACCACGACCATGCCACCGCCTACCTGATCGCGGAGCTGTTCGAGCGGCACGACCGGGGCCGCTTCGAGGTGCACGCCCTGTCGTTCGGCCCGCCCTCGGACGGGTCGGCGATGCGGGCGCGGCTGCGCCGCGGCGTCGACGCCTTCCACGAGCTGCACGGGGCCACGGCGCGCGAGGTGGCGCAGAAGGTGGCCGATCTCGGCATCGACATCGCCGTCGACCTCAAGGGTTATACGAAGGGCGCCAGGACCGCGGCTTTCGCCTGGCGCCCGGCGCCGGTGCAGGTGCAGTACCTGGGCTTTCCCGGCACCATGGGGGCCGACTTCATCGACTATGTCGTGGCCGACCACACGGTCATCCCGGAGGCGGAACAGGCGCACTACGCCGAGCGCATCGCCTATCTGCCGCACTCCTACCAGGTCAACGACCGGCAGCGCCCCCTGCCAGCGGCACGGCTGGCCCGGGGCGAGTGCGGCCTGCCCGAGCAGGGCTTCGTGTTCGCCTGCTTCAACGCCAACTACAAGATCACGCCGGAGATGTTCTCGATCTGGATGCGGCTGCTGCACGCGGTCGAGGGAAGCGTGTTGTGGCTGTTCGAGGGCAATGCATGGGCGGCCCGCAACCTGCGGGCGGAGGCGGCGGCGCGCGGGGTGGCGCCGGAGCGACTGGTCTTCGCGCCGCGGCTGCCGCTGGCCGAGCACCTGGCGCGCATCGGCACGGCCGACCTGTTCCTCGATACCCTGCCCTACAACGCCCATACTACCGCGAGCGACGCGCTGTGGGCCGGGCTGCCGGTGCTGACGACGCCGGGACGCAGCTTTGCGTCGCGCGTGGGCGCGAGCCTGCTGCGGGCGGTGGGTATGGAGGAGCTGATCGCCGCCTCGCCGGCCGAGTACGAGGCGCTGGCGCTGGAGCTGGCGCGCGACCCGGCGCGGCTCGCCGCGCTGCGGCAGCGGCTGGTGGCGGCGCGGCCGACGGCGCCGCTGTTCGACACGCCCGCCTTCACCCGCCACCTCGAGGCGGCCTATACGAGGATGTGGCAGCTGCACCAGGCGGGCAAGCCGCCCGAAACCTTCACGGTTCCGGCGGAGGCCTGAGCGGCGGGCGCAAGCCTGCCGCGATCTCAACGCAATTGCGATATCCAGTCGCGGCTCCGTGAAGCAGTGCAGCGAGGGCAGGAATGAGCGAGGGCAGAGTTGCGGTGATCACCGGTGCGGGTTCGGGCATCGGCCGCGCCGCCGCCATCGGCATGGGCAAGGCGGGCTACCGCGTCGCCATACTGGGGCGCCGCGAGGCCGAGCTCGAGGAGACGGCGAAGCTGGCCGGCGCCGCCTATGCGGCGAGCTGCGACGTCACCGACCCGGCGGCGGTGCACCGCTATTTCGCCGACCTCACCGGGCGGCTGGGGCGGGTCGACGTGGTGTTCAACAATGCCGGGCGCTTCGCCCCGGCGGTGTCGTTCGGCGATCTCGACGTCGCCACCTGGCAGGACATGATCAACGTCAACCTCAACGGCGCCTTCTACGTGGCGCGCGAGGCGTTCCGGCGCATGCGCGACCAGAACCCGCAGGGTGGGCGAATCATCAACAACGGCTCGATCTCGGCGCATGTGCCGCGCCCCGGGGCGGCCGCCTATACCGCCTCCAAGCACGCCATCACCGGGCTGACCAAGGCGATCTCGCTCGACGGGCGGGCCTTCAACATCGCCTGCGGCCAGATCGACATCGGCAATACGGCCACGGCGATGACGGCGAACATGTCGACGGGGACGCTGCAGGCCAACGGCACCATGCTGGCGGAGCCCACCTTCGACGTGCGGCACGTGGTCGACGGGCTGCTGTACATGGCCGGGCTGCCGCTCGAGGCCAACGTGCAGTTCATGACCGTGGTGGCGACGACCATGCCCTATCTCGGGCGCGGCTGAGGGCTCAGGGGCGCCGCATCACGGCGATGTTGAACTCGCCGGTGCCGAGCGCCCCCCACAGGCGCAGCCACAGCGGCAGGAACTGCTCGGGGCCGCGGGCCGAGGCGATGTCGCCGAGGTCGAGGATCTGGTTGTCGCGCCAGCCGAAGCTGCGCAGGAGGTCCATGACCTTGCCCTTGGCCCGCCGGTCGTTGCCCGAGACGAACACGGAATGCGGCCCGGGGATGCGCGCCGGGTCGACCATGATCGCCGCGTTCATGGTGTTGAGGGTCTTGACCACGCTGGTCTCGGGCAGGCCGCGCTGGATCATCTCGGCGAGCGAATCGGTGTTGGAGACGGTCAGCGACGGCGGCACGCCGCGCGAGAAATCGAGCGGGTTGGAGACGTCGACGAGGATCTTGCCGACGAGTTCGCCGCTGGCAGCGGTGAGCACGTCGAGGGCGGCATCGCCGCGCAGGCAGTTGAAGACGATGTCGCCGTGGCGCGCCGCTTCGCGGAAGGTGCCGGCCTGACCGCCGGTGCGCGAGGCGAAGCCCAATACCTTCTCGTTGTCGGCGGCGCGGGCCCCCATCATCACGTCGTGCTCGAGCCCGACCAGCCGCGCGCCGATGGTCTGGCCGACCACTCCGGTTCCCAATACGCCGATGCGCATGCCCGCCTCCCTTGTCAGTGCACGGGCCCGCCCTATGGCGCGCCCGCGAAGAACTCGTCAAGCGGCGCGATAGACCTCGCGGCCGGCCACCCAGGTGGCGCGCACCCTGAGGTCGTCGCCCAGATGCACCATGCTGGCCACCGCGCCGCGCCTGAGGTGGCCGTGGCGCGCCGCCAGCCCCAGCGCCTGGGCGGGATAGAGCGCGGCCATGCGCAGCGCCTCCTCGAGCGGCAGGCCGATGGCGCGGCGCATGCGCGCGACGGCGTCGATCATGGTCAGGTCGGCGCCGGCCAGGGTGCCGTCGGCGAGGCGCAGGGCGCCGCCGGCGCGGCGGATCTCGCGGCCGTTGAGGGTGAAGCTCTGCGCCTCCGAGCCGGTCAGCGCCATGGCGTCGGTGACGAGGAAGATGCGGCCCGGGCCGCGCTTCGCGCGCAGCGCGACGCCGATGGCGGCGTCGTGCACGTGGATGCCGTCGGCGATGAGCCCGGCCCACAGCATGCCGGAATCGAGCGCGGCGCCGACCACGCCGGGCTCGCGGCTGCCGAGCTGGCTCTGGGCGTTGAACAGGTGCGTCACCATGCTGGCGCCGGCAGCCGCCGCGGCGGTCACCTGCGCGTAGCTCGCCTCGGAATGGCCGATGCTGACGACGACTTGGGCTTTGGCCAGGGCGGCGATGCGCTCGGGCGGCACGGTTTCGGGGGCGACGGTCACCACCAGGTTGGGCAGCACGGCGCGCGCCGCAACGAGGCGGGCGAGGTCGGCATCCTGCATGGGCCGGATCAGGGCGGGATCATGCGCGCCCTTGCGCGCGAGCGACAGATGCGGGCCCTCGAGGTGCAGGCCGAGGAAGCCGGGCACCCCAGCGCGGGCGGCCTCGGCGCCGGCCTCGATGGCGCGGGCCGTGACCTCCGGGGTGTCGGTGATGAGGGTGGGCAGGAGCGCGGTGGTGCCGAAGCGGTGGCCGGTGGCGCAGATGGTGCGAATGGCATCGAGCGTCGGCGCGTCGTTGAAGAGCACGCCGCCGCCGCCATTGACCTGCAGGTCGATGAAGCCGGGCACCAGCATGCCGCCGCCGAGCGGCACGCGGACGGCATCGGAGGGGGAGTCGGCGGCCATGGTGCCCTCGACGACGCCGTCGCCGACGACGAGCGCGGCGCGCTCGAGCCATTCCTCGCCGGTGAAGATGCGAGCGCCGGTGAAGGCGAAGCGTTCGGTCATAGCGTCTCCGTCACCTTTCTGAGATGGGGCGGCACATCGGGATCATAGCCGCGCCGGCGCGACAGCGCTTCGACAAATGCGTAGAACGTCGCGATCAGCGCCAGCGCGTCAGTCAGCGGGTGCCGCGCCGGGACGAAGGGCAGCGGCGCCGCGGCGGCCGCGCGATCCGAGGTGATGTAGGCGCGGGCGCCCTGCCCCGCCAGCCGGTCGGTGATTTCGGCGACGGACGCTTCGGCCGCGTCGCGCGCGGCCAGGGCGAGCACGGGGAAGCCCTGCTCGACGATGCGCGCCGGCCCGTGCAGCACCTCGGCGGCGCTGTAGGCCTCGGCATGGAGGGCGCAGGTTTCCTTGAACTTGAGCGCCGCCTCCGAGGCGATGGCGAGCGCCGGGCCGCGGCCGAGGACGTAGAGCGAGCGGCGGCCGGCAAGGCCGTCGGCCAGTACCGACCAGTCGCAGCCTATGGCCCGTTCGAGATCGTCGGGCAACGCGGCCAGCGCCGCCAGCAGTGCCGCGTCGCGCCGCCAGTGCCCGAGCAGCGCCAGCCCGGCCACGACCGAAGCGACGAAGCTCTTCGTGGCGGCGACGCTGCGCTCGGGGCCGGCACGCAGGTCGACGGTGTGGTCGCAGGCCTGCGCCAGCGGCGAGTCGGCGGTGTTGGTGAGGGCGAAGCAGAGGGCGCCGCCGCGGCGGGCCGAACGGGCGAGGGCGACGATGTCCGGGCTGCGGCCGGACTGTGACACTGCAAGCGCCGCGCACCCCTCGAGCCGGAGGTCGCGGCGATAGATGGAGACGATCGAAGGGCCGACCGAGACGACGGGCACCCCGGCGGTCAGCTCGATGGCATATTTGAGAAAGGCGGCGGCGTGGTCGGAGGAGCCGCGCGCGACGGTGACGACCGTCCGGGGATCGGCGGCGCGCAAGGCCTCGCCGCCGGAGGCGAGTTCGGCACCGGACCCCTCGAGCAGCCGGGATACCGCCTCGGGGATTTCCTCGATCTCGCGCCGCATATGGGTGGTCATGTGCGCCCTCCGGGACCGGCCGCATCACCGATCCGCAACTCGGCCACGAAGTCGTAGGTATCGCCGCGATAGATGGAACGCGTGAACTCGACGACCTTTCCCGTGCCGAGGTAAGAAATGCGCTCGATGCTGAGGCCGGCGGCGCCGACCGGCACCTCGAGCAACCCTGCGTCCGCCTCGCCCAGGTTCGCGGCGCGAATGCGCTGGATGGCGCGCACCGGGCGGTTGCCCGAGCGGCCGAGATGGGCATAGAGCGAGGTGCCAATGGCATCCGGATCGGGCAGCACCACGGCCGAAAGCGCGGCGCGCTCGATGGCCAGCGGCGTGTCCCCGGAAATGCGCAGGCGCGCCACGCGCGCCACCCGCTCGCCCGACGACAGCCCGAGGATGACGGTCTCTTCCGGCGACGGGTCGTAGACGGCCCGGTCGAGCCAGACCGAACGCACGTCCATGCCGCGCCGCGCCATGTCCTCGGCGAAGGAGGTGAGTTGCGACAGCGACTGCTCGACCCGTTGCGCCTGCGGGGCGACGAAAGTGCCCGAGCCGTGCCGCTGCACGAGCACGCCCTCACGCACCAGTTGCTGCACGGCCTTGCGCACGGTGACGCGCGACACCGCGACCTTGAGGGCCAGGTCGCGCTCGGACGGGAGGGCATCGCCCGACTTGAGGACGCCCCGCGCCACGGCCTGCTCGATCAGGCGCTTGAGCTGCAGATAGAGGGGCCCGCCGGGCGGCAGCGCCACCGCGCCTTCGCCGAACAGGACATGCTGCGCTTCGGACATGTTCAACCCCGACGTCGCCACACGGAGGCGCAAGGCCGGCGCGGGGCCGGCCGCACACCCCTGCCCCGGCATAATACCAATAAAAGACCTTTTACCAAGCACAAACTGCCGGCGCGCGCCATGCGGCGGGATCGACAAGGCCATACCTCTTAGGCCAGGAGCGCCGCCGTGCGACGAAATTCCGTCGAATTGGCGCGACGCCGCTGGACAAGTGGTATGTTTTTGGCATTATGACGACGACTGGTCATGCAGGGTTGACCGCCATGGATTCGACGACCCCCGCCACCGAGCTTGCCGAGGCCCGCTACGCCGGTCTCGATACCTGGCCGGACGAGACCATCCTCGCCGCGCTGCTGGATGGCCAGAAACGCGCGCTGGGCAGCGTCGGGGCTGCCATTCCAGCGCTGGCCGCGGCGGCCCGGCTGGCAGCGGAGAAGCTGGCGGCGGGCGGCCGCCTCGCCTATCTCGGAGCCGGCAGCCCGGCCTTGATCGCCCTCGGCGACGCCCTCGAAATCCCCCAGACCTACGGCGTGCCGCGCGATCGCATCGTGCTGATCCTGGCGGGCGGCGAGGCGATCACGCGCAATCTCACCGGGACCGACGAAGACGACGCCGGGCTGGCGGAGCACGATGTCGTCGCCGCCGCCATCGGGCCGGCCGACTGCCTCGTCGCCGTCTCCGCCAGCGGCTCGACGCCCTATACCGTGGCCGGGCTCACTGCCGCCCGGGCCGCCGGAGCGGCGACCGTCGGCATCGCCGGCAACAGCGGGGCGCCGCTGCTCGCGGCCGCCGAAGTCGCCGTGCTGCTCGACGCCGGCCCCGAAGTCATTTCAGGCTCGACCCGCATGGGCGCCGGCACCGCGCAGAAGGTGGCGCTGAACATGCTGTCCACGCTGGTCGGGGTGCGGCTGGGCCACGTCCATGACGGGCTGATGGTGAACGTCAACGCCGACAACGCGAAGTTGCGCGGACGCGCGACCAGAATTGTGATGAGAATAGCGGGCGTGGAGCAATCTCGGGCCCACGCCGCGCTGAGCCTGTCGGACGGCGCGGTCAAGCCCGCCGTCCTGATTGCGGCCGGGGCTACGCCGGCCGAGGCCGGGACGCTTCTCGGCCGGACCAAGGGGAACCTGCGTGCGGCGCTCGCCTTGCTGGGCACCGCAACGCCGGCGGTAGGATGACACCGGGCCCTGGGGCCGCGGTGAACAGGAGAGAGGATCACATCATGACTCTGCATAATCGACTGATGCTAGCCACCGCCCTTGCCACGCTGGCGCTGGGCGCGGCCTCCGCCTTCGCCCAGGACGTCACTCTGACCATCGAGAGCTGGCGCAACGACGACCTGGCGGTCTGGCAAGACACGCTGATCCCGGCCTTCGAAGCGAAGAACCCGGGGATCAAGGTGGTGTTCTCGCCGACCGCCCCCACCGAGTACAACGCGGCGCTCAACTCCAAGCTCGAGGGCGGCACCGCCGGCGACCTCATCACCTGCCGGCCGTTCGACGCCTCGCTCGACCTGTTCAAGGCCGGGCACCTGGCGCCGCTCAACGACCTGCCGGGCATGGCCAATTTCTCGGCCGTCGCCAAATCCGCGTGGACGACCGACGACGGCGCCACCACGTTCTGCGTACCGATGGCGGCGGTGATCCACGGCTTCATCTACAACAAGGACGCCTTCGCCCAGCTCGGGCTCGAGGAGCCCAAGACCGTGGCTCAGTTCTTCGAGGTGCTCGACAAGATCAAGGCCGACGGCACCTACATCCCGCTGGCGATGGGCACCAACGACCAGTGGGAAGCCGCCACCATGGGCTACCAGAACATCGGCCCGAACTACTGGAAGGGCGAGGAAGGCCGCCTGGCCCTGATCGCCGGCAAGCAGAAGCTCACCGACGAGGGCTGGGTTGCCCCCTATCGCCAGCTCGCCAAGTGGAAGGACTATCTCGGCGACGGCTTCGAAGCCCAGACCTACCCCGACAGCCAGAACCTGTTCACGCTCGGCCGCGCCGCCATCTACCCGGCCGGCTCGTGGGAAATCTCGCTGTTCAACCAGCAGGCCGAGTTCGAGATGGGTGCGTTCCCGCCGCCGGTCCCGAATGAGGGCGACACCTGCTACATCTCCGACCACACCGATATCGGCATCGGCATGAATGCCAAGACGGCGCATCCGGAAGAGACGAAGAAGTTCCTCGACTGGGTCGCCTCGGCCGAGTTCGCGCAGCTCTTCGCCAACGCCCTGCCCGGCTTCTTCGCGCTCTCCAACGAGGCGGTGACGCTGGAGGATCCGTTGGCGCAGGAGTTCCTGTCCTGGCGCTCGGAATGCCAGTCGACGATCCGCTCGACCTACGCCATCCTCAGCCGCGGCACGCCCAACCTCGAGAACGAGACGTGGAACGCCTCGGCGCAGGTGATCAAGGGCACCGAGACCCCGGAAGAGGCGGGCGCGCGCCTGCAGGCCGGGCTCGACAGCTGGTACAAGCCGGCCGGCAACTGAGGCCGCGGCAAGCGAAACCGGGCCGCCCGCGGGCGGCCCGGACCGACGGAGCGGGGGGATTCGAGCGATGCGGGCCGCAGGCCGAGACGGCAAACCCATCCGCTGGCACATCGCGGTGTTTCTCGCGCCCGCCGTGCTGGTCTACTCGGCCGTCATGATCATCCCGCTAGTCTCGACGCTGTACCAGGCGTTCTTCTCGAAGGCCTGGGAGTTCGTCGGCCTCGCCAATTTCGAGACGCTGTTCACCGACAGCCGCTACGCCGACAGCTTCTGGAACGCGCTCAGGAACAACACCTGGTTCTTTGTCATCCACATGCTCGTGCAGAACCCGATCGGCATCCTGCTCGCGGCCCTGTTGTCCAATCCGCGGCTCAGGCTGCGCGGCTTCTACCGCACGGTGTTCTTCATCCCCGCCATCCTGAGCTTCGTCATCGTCGGCTTCGCCTGGAAGCTCATCCTGTCGCCGACCTGGGGCGTGGCCTCGGGCATGCTCAAGGCGATCGGCCTGCAGGGGCTGTTCCAGCCGTTTCTGGGCAAGGAGGAATATGCCCTCACCACGCTCAGCCTGATCTCGGTCTGGCAGTTCGTCGGCATCCCGATGATGCTGATCTACGCCGCGCTACTATCCATACCCGACGAGGTGATCGAGGCCGCCGAGTGCGACGGCATCACCGGCTGGAAGCAATTCTTCAAGATCCAGCTGCCGCTGGTGCTGCCTGCCATCGGCATCGTCTCGATCCTGACCTTCGTCGGCAATTTCAACGCCTTCGACCTCGTCTACGTGACCCAGGGGGCGGTGGCGGGCCCCAATTTCTCGACCGACCTGCTGGGGACGCTGCTGTACCGCACCTTCTTCGGCTTTCAGCTGCAACTGGGCGACCGGGCCATGGGTTCGACGGTGGCCGCGGTGATGTTCCTCATCATTCTCACCGGCGTCTGCATCTATCTGTTCGCGGTGCAGAACCGGCTCACCCGGTACCAGTTCTGATGAGCGTCGCGCGCCAATCCCCGCTGCGTTCGGTCGCCGCCCACGCCGTCCTGCTGGCGTGGACGCTGGTGGCGCTGTTCCCGGTGTTCGTCATCGTCATCAACTCGTTCAAGAGCCGGCGCGGCATCTTCGGCGACCCCCTGGCGCTGCCCATCGGCGACGCCTGGCAGCCCGACGGTTACGCCAAGGTATGGCTGCGCGGCGATTTCCCGCTCTACTTCCAGAACAGCCTGATCGTGACCCTCGTGTCGCTGGCCTGCGTCCTGCTGTTCGGCGCGATGGCGGCCTTCGCGCTGGCCGAGTACCGCTTCAAGGGCAACACGCTGATGGGCCTGTACCTGGCCATCGGCATCATGATCCCGATCCGGCTCGGCACCGTCGCCATCCTGCAGCTGATGGTGGCGAGCGGACTGGTCAACACGCTCACCGCGCTGATCCTGGTCTACACCGCCCAGGGGCTGCCGCTCTCGATCTTCATTCTCTCCGAGTTCATGCGCAACGTCTCGGACGACCTCAAGAATGCCGGGCGCATAGACGGGCTGTCGGAGTACAAGATCTTCTTCACCCTGGTGCTGCCGCTGGTCCGGCCGGCGATGGCGACGGTCGCGGTATTCACCATGATCCCGATCTGGAACGATCTGTGGTTCCCGCTGATCATCGCGCCGTCGGAAGCGACGAAGACGGTGACGCTGGGGGCGCAGATGTTCCTCGGCCAGTTCATCAGCGAGTGGGACGCGGTGCTGGCGGCGCTGGCGCTGGCCATACTGCCGGTGCTGATCCTGTACCTGATCTTCTCGCGGCAGTTGATCCGCGGCATTACCTCGGGAGCGGTCAAATGAGCATCCGCGTATTGGTCGCCGGGCTCGGCAACATGGGGCGCAGCCACGCGCTCGCCTATCATAACCATCCCGGCTTCGAGATCGTGGGGCTGGTCAACCGCTCGCGGCCGACGCTCGATCCGTCACTTTCCGGTTACGCGATCCAGCCCGATTTCGAGGCCGCGCTGCGCGAGCTGAAGCCGGACCTGGTCTCGATCAACACCTATTCGGACAGCCATGCCGACTACGCGGTCGCGGCGCTCGAACAGGGGGCGCACGTCTTCGTCGAAAAGCCGCTGGCGACGACGGTCGCCGACGCCGAGCGCGTAGTGGCGGCCGCCCGGGCCAACAACCGCAAGCTGGTGGTCGGCTACATCCTGCGCCACCATCCGTCCTGGGTGCG
>NZ_DASWVV010000002.1:0-4186 GCF_036406155.1 Devosia sp.
CGCCGGCCGGGCAGGCCGGGAGTCGTCCCGGCCAGGCCGGTCCGTGACGGGTCGGGCGACCGATACGCTCGGTCGCCTCGCGACACTGGCAGCCGCTGCCCGGCTGCCGAAGGCAGGGCCCCCGCCGGCAGCGGCAGGGCCTTGGCCGGAAGCGATGCGGCGAAACCTTTTTGCGTGACCGCACAACCGTAACGGGCCGGCTCCACACCACCCGGCCGCTCCGGCGAGGCGCCAGCCTCACCCTTTTGCGGACTACCGCTCCGAGGCGACCGCCTCGCCGGGGCCGCTTCCCTCCTAAAGGGAGGCGGCGGAAGAACAGAGGCGAAACCGCGCGGGCGAGGCCCGGGCGGCGTTTCGGCATGGCCAATCGATGGCCGCGCGGCGCGCCAAATTCCTGCCACCGCACCGCGGCATTGCCGGGTGACGGGGGGCAGCGGTTTCCCTACACTCCGCCGCGCCCAAGGAGATTCACCACCCCGTGCTCAACCGCCTCTATATCGTTATCGGCGTGCTCGCGATCCTGGCCATTGCGGCCGCCTATCTGGTGCCGCGGTTCATCCACTGGGGCGACTATCGCGACCGCATGCAGGCGGTGACCAGCGAGGTGCTGGGGGCGCCCGTCACCATTACCGGCGACATCGGCTTTACCCTGCTGCCGCAGCCGCAGCTGACCTTCAGCGACGTCGTGGTGGGGGCCGAGGGGGCGCCGGCCCTGACCGTCGGTCGGGTGGAGGCGCAGTTCTCGCTCGTCGACTTCTTCCGCGACCGCTACCTGATCACCCGCCTGCTGCTCGACCAGCCCGTGCTGCACGTCGCCGTCGATGCCGAGGGGCACGTCGTCTCCGGCCTCAGGCTGGCGGAGAGCGTCAGTTCCGATACCCACGTGGCCGTTGCCAACGCCCAGATCGTCGGCGCGCAGGTGATCGTCGCCGATGCGCGCAGCGGCGACGTCGTCACTGCCGACGGCATCACCGGCGAATTGCGCATGGAGGCGCTGCGCGGACCGTTCTCGTTCCAGGGCGACGGCCGCTATGGCGACAGCCGCTACGCCGTGCGTGTTTCGACGTCGGCCATCGATGAAAACGGCGACACGCAGCTTTCCGCCTTCATCCGGCCGGCGGCCGACGGCGTGTCGCTCAGTGCCGAGGGCCGGGTGTCGGCCGGCGGCAGCCCGCGCTTCGACGGACAGGTGACGCTCAGGCAGGCGCCGCACGCGGCCGATCGCGCAAATGCAGGCCGGGGCGACCTGGTCGTTGCCGCGAAGGTCGTCGCGACCACCGCGCGCGTCCTGTTCTCCGAATACACCCTCGTGCCCGACGAAAACCGCGCCGGCACCCGGCTGCAGGGGGCCGCCGAACTGCAACTGGGCCAGGCTCCCTCGTTCAACGCCGTGATTTCGGGTGGCGTGCTGGCGCTGCCGCCGCGTGACGCCACCGCCGAGCCGATGGCGGCGCCGTACGAACTGGTGCGGCTGCTGGCGGAGTTGCCGCCGCCGCCGGTCCCGGGAGTGCCCGGCTCCATCAGCGTCGACATTGCGGAAGTCGACCTGCGCGCCGTGAAGCTGCGCGCCGTACGATTCGATGCCGCTGCCGATGCGAGCGGCTGGACGATCCGGGAATTTTCGGCCGAGTTGCCGGGGGCCAGCAAGCTGGCACTGAGCGGCGTGCTCACGGCCGCGGCCGGCAGGCCGAACCTGTCGGGCCGGTTGTCGCTCGCCACCCGCCGCCCCGGCGCCCTGTCGGCGTTGTGGCGCAAACCCGTGGAGGGCGCACCCTTGCTGGACGTGCCCGTCGCGCTCACGACGGACGTGGCGCTGGTGGGCGAGACGGTCAGCCTCAGCAACGGGGCGCTCGCTGTCGGCGGCGTGTCCCATCCGATCACTGCGGAAATCGGGTTCGGCGGCACCGCCCGGCACCTCAACTTCACCGCCGATTTCGGCGCTCTGGATGCGGAAGACAGCGCCGTCCTCGGCACTTTGCTTCCCGACATCGGCCGCGACGCGTCCTTTGCCGCGTCCTTTCCCAAGGGAAGGTTCGGCCTTTCCGCCCGGGAGGCGACCGTCGGCGGCCTCGCGGGCGAGGGGCTCGAGGCCCGCGGCTCATGGGAGGGCGGCGTGCTCGTACTCGACGAGGTTGCGGCGCAGAGTCTCGGCGGCGCCCGCATCGCCGGGCGTTTCACCGCCTTCGGCACGCTGGCAAGGCCGGAGATTTCCGGCGCCGCGACGATAGCGGTTGCCGCCCCCAATGCTCCGGCCCTTGCCCTGTTCTACGACGCCGTGGGCGCGGCTCCGCCGGTCCGGGCGGCCATCGACCGTGCCCTGCCGGCAAATCTCACGGTCCGGCTCGATGCCCCCAGCGGAGCCGGCGGGCAGGCACTGGCCGTCGCGGGCCGGGCGGGTGTGGCCGACGTCAGGCTGGAGGCGCAACTGGGGCATGGCTTCGTCCGCGCCCTCGGCGGGCCGATCTCGATGACGCTCGACCTGCGCTCCGACGATGCCGATGCCATGGCGGCGCAGCTTGGGCTGGGAGGCGCCGGGCTGCTGCCGCCCGGTGGGCCCATGCACCTCGTGGCGGTGGTCGAAGGCGCGATGGCGAACAGCTTCGAGACCACGCTGCGGGTCGAAGGCGGCGGCGACGAAGTGGCGTTCTCCGGTAACGTCGTGGTTACCGGTCCGGGTGCGCCCAGTGGCAACGGCACCCTCCGGGCCGCGCTGACCGACCTCTCGGCCATCACCGCTCTCGCCGGCGCCGACGGCATCCACGTGCCGCCGTTCCGCGGCTCGGCGCGCGTGGAGTTTGCGGGCGCGGGCAGCGTCAAGCTCACCGAGATCGCCGCCGACGGAGCCGCCCCGGTGTCGGGAGAACTCAGCTTCAGTCGCACCGGTCAGGTCAGTACCGTCAGTGGCCGACTGGCGGTCGGCGCAGTCGACGCCGGCGGGTTGCTGGCCGTGCTGGCGGGGCCGGCGGCCCTGATCGCAACGCCCGGCAGCATCTGGCCAGACGGTCCGCTCGCTGTCGGCGACAGCCGTCGCGTCACCACCGGGCGGGTCGCCATCGAGACGCCCGCCATCACCGGCGGCGGCCGCACGCTGGCCCGCGATGCCCGCTTCGACCTCGACTGGGATGCCGACGGCGTTCGCCTGCGCGATCTCACCGCCGCGGTGGGATCGGGCAAGATCAGCATGGAACTCGCCCTGTGCTGCGCCGGCCCGCTGACCGACAAGCAGCTTGCGGGGCGGGTGGCGCTCGCCGGCGTCGAGATCGACGCCATCGCACCCGCGGGCCTGGGGGCGGTGCTCGACGGGGTCATCGATGCCGGCGCCCGCTTCGAGGGAACGGGGGACGGAGTGTTGTCGGCGTTGCGAACGATGACCGGCGACGGCACGTTCACGGTCACCGGCCTCGTGGCAGAGCATTTCAACCCCGGCGTGTTCGACGGGCCGGCGTCGGCCGACGGCGTCCTCGACATGGAGTCGACGGCGCTTGCGGCGCTCATCGTCGAGCGGCTCGGCGAGGAGCCGTTCCGCGCCGGGTCCGTGAGCGGCGGTTTCAGCATCGCCGGCGGCGTGGTGCGCGGCAGCAACCTCGCCGCCGAAAGCGGGACCGCGCGGCTGTTCGGCAGTTCCTCGGTGCGGCTCGCCGACCTCGCGCTCGAGGGCAGCTTCGTCATGTCGCCCGCCGCGCCGGCCGCCGGAGATTCGCTTCTTGCCGGGGTCGGCGCCGAAGTCACGGCCAGGATCGGTGGCACGCTCGTCGCCCCCGAGGGACACTACGACGTGGCCGCGCTGGTCGATGCCATCATGGTGCATGCCTACGAGATGGAGGTGGCCCGGCTCGAGCGGCTGCGGGCCGAGGACGAGGCCCGGCGGCAGGCTGCCGCGGCGGAGCGGGCGCGCCTCGCCGAGGAGGCGGCGCAGCGGGCAGCCGAGGAACTGGCGGCGCGGCAGGCTGCGGAAGCGGAAGCGCGCCGCCAGGCCGAGGAGGAGGCGGCGCGCCAACGCGAGCAGGAGCGGCGCCTCTTGCTGCCGCTCGACCTGGGGCTGGGCCACTAGAGCGGTTCTGGCTTAGTTTGAAGCATATCCTGCATTTGCGAAGTAGTTTGCGCATTCTTCTGGCTCGATGGATTGGACGAGGGCGCCGATGTGGCGCCATGTATCGGGGACGGTTCGGCGCTGGGCCATGCGCAT
>NZ_DASWVV010000003.1:0-3982 GCF_036406155.1 Devosia sp.
AACTCTGCAGCAGCACGGCGATGCCCGCCCCGATCGCGGCCGCCCGCAGCCGCCCCGAGCCGCTCTCGCGCAGCACCCGCCGCAGCGCCGGCTCCTGGCTGCGCTCGATCCCCGTGCGCACCATCCGCACCGCCCACAACAAGAGCGCAACCGAACCCGCAAGCTGCAGCAAAAGCAGGTAAAAGTTCATCTGAGGTCAGGCATCTGGAGTGGCTCCCGGAGGCGGCGCGACGACCCGGTGGGCGACGCGCGGCTTGCACATTAGTATTGACACCGAGACATTTGTTCAATACCCCTGATGCCACTGGACGGGAGCAGCAAGCCATGACCATCAACGTAGCGCCGACGGGCCTGACGCGTGACCTCGTGGCGCGCGCCGAGTCGGGGCGGCCCATCCGCATCGGCCTCATCGGCGCCGGCGAGATGGGGACGGACATCGTCACCCAGGTCGCCCACATGCCGGGTCTCGAGATCGGCGCGATCGCCGATCTCAACGTTCCGGCGGGGCTCAGGGCGGCGGAGATCGCCTATCGCGAGCCCGGTCATGCGCAGGAGGCGGGGAGCGCGACGGCCGTGTCCGCGGCGATCGACGCCGGCCGCATCGCGGTGACCGGCGACGCCGATCTCGTCATCGCCAACGACCGCATCGACGTCGTCATCGACGCCACCGGCGTGCCCGCGGTGGGCGCCGAGATCGGCCTGCATGCCATGGAGCACGGCAAGCACCTCGTCATGATGAACGTCGAGGCCGACGTCACCATCGGCGCCTATCTCCGCCACGAGGCGGAGCGGCTCGGCGTCGTCTATTCGCTCGGCGCCGGCGACGAGCCCTCCAGCTGCATGGAACTCATCGAGTTCGTCTCGGCCATGGGCCATACCATCGTTGCCGCCGGCAAGGGCAAGAACAACCCGCTCAACATCGACGCCGTCCCCGACGACTACGCCGAGGAAGCGGCCCGCCGCAACATGAACGTGCGCATGCTGGTCGAGTTCGTCGACGGCTCCAAGACCATGGTCGAGATGGCCGCCATCGCCAATGCCACCGGGCTGGTGCCCGACAAGCCCGGCATGCACGGCCCGGCGGCGACGCTCGACCAGCTGGCGACGACGCTGGTGCCGCGCGAGCACGGCGGCATCCTGTCGCGCACCGGCGTCGTCGACTACACCATCGGCAAGGGCGTCGCCCCCGGCGTGTTCGTCGTCGCCGACATGAGCCATCCGCGCCTCAGCGAGCGCATGCACGACCTGCGCCTCGGCACCGGTCCGTATTTCACCTTCCACCGGCCCTATCACCTGACCAGCCTCGAGGTGCCGCTGACCTGCGCCCGCGTCGTGCTCTACGGCAAGGCCGACATGGTGCCGCTGCCGATCCCGGTCGCCGAAGTCGCGGCCGTCGCCAAGAAGCCGCTGCGGCCGGGCGACAGGCTCGATGCCATCGGCCAGTACTGCTATCGCGCCTATGTCATGGCGGCCGCCGAGGCCCGCGCCGCCGGCGCCATCCCCTGCGGGCTGCTGCAGGGCGGCACGGTCACGGCGCCCATCGCTCGGGGCGAACTGATCACCACCGCCAATGCCGCGCCGCCCGCGGGCTCCAGGATCGTCGAGCTGCGGGCCCGCCAGGACCGCCTCGTCCATGGCGCGGGGGAGGCCTGACATGGCACGGGCCGGCCACTCTCCCGCCGCCAAGGCGCCCGGCGCCAACCAGCCATTCCTGTACGCGACCTACGCCCCCGAGCAGCTGCGCGAGGCGCTGCGCCGCATGCATCTCATCCGCCAGTTCGAGGAAGGCGCCGAGCAGAGCTACATGCGTGGCCTCATCCACGGCACCATGCACCTGTCCATCGGCCAGGAGGCGACGGCGGTCGGCATCTGCCTGCCCCTGACCGAGGCGGACCAGATCACCTCCACGCATCGCGGCCACGGCCACTCCATCGCCAAGGGCGCCGACGTCAAGCGCATGTTCGCCGAATTCTTCGGCAAGACCACCGGCTATTGCGGCGGGCGCGGCGGCTCCATGCACATCGCCGACGTCTCCGTCGGCAATCTCGGCGCCAACGGCATCGTCGGCGGCGGCATTCCCATCGCCGTCGGGGCGGCGCTGACCGCCCAGCGCCTCAACACCGGCAAGGTCGTCGTCTCCTTCTTCGGCGATGGCGCCAACAACGAGGGCGCCTTCCACGAGGCCCTCAACATGGCCTCGATCTGGAAGCTGCCGGTGGTGTTCGTGTGCGAGAACAACGGCTACGGCATGTCGACCTCGACGGCACGCTCGACGGCCGTCGCCAACATCGCCGACCGCGCCGCCGCCTATGCCATGCCCGGCGTCATCGTCGACGGCAACAGCGTCGCCGCGGTGACCGAGGCCTCCCATGCCGCCGTGGCCCGGGCGCGGGCCGGCGACGGGCCGACGCTGATCGAGGCCAAGACCTACCGCTATCGCGGTCATTCCAAGAGCGACCGCAACCGCTACCGGACCAAGGAAGAGATCGAGGACTGGATGAGCAACCGCGATCCGATCGACCGCTTCGAGGCCGAACTCAAGGAATTCGGGGTCATCGACGATGCCGGCATTGCCGCCATCCGCGAGGCGGTGCGCGCCGAGATCGAGGCCGGCATCGCCTTCGCCAAGGACAGCCCGGCACCGGTAGCGGCCGACCTCGAACGCAACGTCTATACGGAGCCGGCATGATGGACGCGGCGGTGCGCGAGCTGACCTACGCCCAGGCCATCCAGGAGGCCATGGCGCTGGCCATGCAGGCCGACGAGCGCGTCCTGCTGATGGGCGAGGACATCGGCGTCTATGGCGGGGCGTTCCAGGTGACGGGCGACCTCATCGAGCGCTTCGGCCCCGAGCGGGTGATGGACACGCCGATCTCCGAACTCGGCGGGGCGGGGGTGGCCGTCGGCGCCGCGGTCACCGGCCTCAGGCCCATCTTCGAGTTCCAGTTCTCCGACTTCGCCGCGCTCGCCATGGAGCAGATCGTCAACCAGGCCGCCAAGATGCGCTACATGCTGGGCGGCGCCGTCTCGGTGCCGGTGGTCATGCGCTTTCCGGCCGGCTCGGGCACCGGGGCGGCGGCGCAGCACAGCCAGAGCCTCGAGGCCTGGCTCGGCCACGTCCCCGGCCTCAAGGTCATCCAGCCCGCGACCCCGCACGACGCCAAGGGCATGCTGCTCGCCGCCGTCGCCGACCCCGACCCGGTGATGATCTTCGAGCACAAGCTGCTCTACAAGATGAAGGGCCCCGTGCCCGAGGGCCACTACACCGTGCCCATCGGCACCGCGGAAATCCGCCGCGAGGGACGCGACCTGACCATCGTCGCCACCTCGCTCATGGTGCACAAGGCGCTCGAGGCGGCGGCGACGCTGGCGGACGAGGGGATCGACGTCGAGGTCGTCGACCTGCGCACCATCCGTCCGATGGACCGCGAGACCGTGATCGCCAGCGTGCGCAAGACCTCGCGCCTCATCTGCGTCTACGAGGGCGTGAAGACGCTCGGCGTCGGCGCCGAGGTCAGCGCCATGATCGCCGAGAGCGAGGCCTTCGACTATCTCGATGCGCCCATCGTCCGGCTGGGCGGGGCGGAGACCCCCATTCCCTACAATCCCGAACTCGAGAAGGCGGCCGTGCCGCAGGTGCCCGGCATCATCGCGGCCGCGCGCGATCTCGTGCGGGGAGCGCGCTGACCATGCCGGTCGAGGTCATTCTGCCCAAGGTCGACATGGACATGACGACCGGCCGCATCTCGCACTGGTACGTCGCCGAGGGCGACGAGGTGCGCCAGGGCGACACCCTGTTCGAGATCGAGACCAACAAGGCGGCGATGGAGATCGAGGCCCCGGCGAGCGGCGTGCTGGGTGGCGTTGTCGGGCGCGAAGGCGTCGACATCGCGGTTGGCGAGACCGTCGCCTGGATCTACCAGGAGGGGGAGAATCCCGCCGCAGCCGCGCCGGGCCCGTCCGCGGCCGCCACTTCCGCCGC
>NZ_DASWVV010000004.1:0-3745 GCF_036406155.1 Devosia sp.
GCCGGCGGGGCCGGCTGGCCCGAGAGCCTCGCGATGAGCTCGTCGGGCGTAGGCAGGTCGGCGGCGTAGGCCAGCCGGATCAGCACCATTTCGGCGGCCTGCAGCGCGTTGCCCGCCCGCGACACCTCGTCGAACCCCTTGAACAGGATCTGCCAGGAGCGGGTGAGGGCGCGCATCGCCAGCTGCTGGGCCAGGGCGGCGCCGCGCGTGCGCTCGTCCGGCGTGAGCGACACGTCGTCGGCGGCCGCCGGCACCACCTTGATGCGGGTGACGAGATGAGTGAAATCGCACAGGTCGGCGACGATGGTCTGCGGGTCGGCCCCGGCATCATAGAGTTCGCGCATGGTGGCGAGCGCAGCGCCGATATCGCCCGCCATCAGCGTTTCGAACAGGTCGATGGTCCTCGCCCGGTCGCCGAGCCCGAGCATGGCCTTGACCGTGGCGGCGGTCACCGCGCCGGCGCCGTGCGAGATCGCCTGGTCGAGCAGCGACTGGTTGTCGCGCACCGACCCCTCGCCGGCGCGCACGATCATGGCCAGCGCTTCGGGTTCGTAGGCGATGCCTTCCCGGGCGAGCAGATGCTCGAGATGCGCCGTCATCACCTCCGGGGCGACGCGGCGCAGATCGAAGCGCATGCAGCGCGACAGGATCGTCACCGGCACCTTGCGGATCTCGGTGGTGGCGAAGATGAACTTCACATAGGGGGGCGGCTCCTCGAGCGTCTTCAACAGGCCGTTGAAGGCGGCGGTCGAGAGCATGTGCACTTCGTCGATGATGTAGACCTTGTAGGGCGCCGAGACCGGGCCGTACTTCACCGAGTCGATGATCTCGCGGATATCGTTGATGCTGGTGTTGGAGGCGGCGTCCATCTCGACGACGTCGACGTGCCGGCCCTCGATGATGGCCCGGCAGTGCAGGCCCTCCTGCGCCAGATCGAGCGTCGGGCGCCGCCCCGCCGCGTCCTCGTAGTTGAAGGCGCGGGCCAGGATACGGGCCGTCGTCGTCTTGCCGACGCCGCGCACGCCGGTGAGGATGAAGGCGTGGTGGATGCGCCCCGACTTGAAGGCGTTGGTGAGGGTCTGGACCATGGCGTCCTGCCCGATCAACCCCTCGAAGCTCAGCGGGCGGTATTTGCGCGCGAGCACCAGATAGGGAGATGCAGGAGTGTCGCCTGGGGATGCCATGCCCGCCGTTGTAGCCGCCTATTCAGGGAACCCGCGAAGGCCCGTGGCCAGTATGGGGCAGAGGTAGGAGGCTGGCAACGACCCGTGAAGGTCTCGTTGGGGCTGCTTCCTTCCGGACCTGACCCGGTTGGCGAGGAACACGTCCGCGCCAACCTCCCGAGGCCTATATCGGACATGACGGGGCCGAGCGCAAGGGGGGGCGCCGCGTCCCTAGTCCCGCTTGCGGCGCGTCTCGGGCAGGTCGGGCGGAACGATGCCGCGGTCCTCGCCAAGGCTGCGGTTGAGATCGAACAGGACCGAGGGCAGCAGTTGCTCGGCCCGCCAGTTGCGGTAGCCACGCCCGAGAGCGGCAACGACCCGGGCCAGCGGATGGACGTATCTGGTCATGTCTGATCCTCGGCTTGAGCGGGGCGGCCATGCCGGCCGCCAGCGCCGGGCCGGCCCGGTCATCGACCGGGCGGAGTCCGGCGAACCGCTGGTGGCAGGCCGCGAAGGGGCGCCCACCACCGGCGAAGGCGACAGTTGCGCCCTGCCGGCTGAATGCAGGATGAACGGCGCGGGCTGCCCTTGCCTGCCGTGACCGCCGCCCTCACACCCCGTTAACGATCGCGGGCGCATGCTGGGTCGATCGATCGGGCCTCCCCGCTTCGACGCGGCCGACGGCCTCGAGCGTTGACAGCGAAGGAGACGTGCCATGCGCAGACAACTCCTCCATCCGGCCGTGGCCGCGGCCGTGGCCGCGAGGGCCCGGCGGCCGCACGCTGCGGCCATCCCGCTCTACCTGCCGGCCCACGACGAGCGCTTCGGCGCGCCGCCGCCCCCGGCGGACGACGACGACGAGGCCGCTGTCGACGCCACGCTCTCGACCAGCGGCGAAGAGGACGACGACGGCTATTTGTGAGGCGTGCCGTTCTCGACGGTGCCGGCCGGGTACACGCCCAGCACGCGGAACTCGTCGGTGAAGAACTTGAGTTCCTCGAAGGCCAGCTGGACCGGGCGGTCTTCGGGACGCCCCTCGATATCGGCGTAGAACCGGGTGGCGGTGAACGAGCCGTCCAGCATGTAGCTTTCGAGCTTGGTCATGTTGACGCCGTTGGTGGCAAAGCCGCCCATGGCCTTGTACAGCGCCGCCGGCACGTTGCGGACGCGGAACACGAAGGTAGTCTTCACCCTAGCGACGCTCGGCGCCGGCGTCTCGGGCGTCCTCGAAATGACGAGGAACCGGGTGGTGTTGTGCGCGGCATCCTCGATGTTGCGGGCCAGGATGTCGAGACCGTAGACCTCGGCGGCGAAGCGCGAGGCGATGGCCGCCACGTGCTTCTGCCCCTTTTCGGCGACCTCCCGGGCGGAGCCGGCGGTATCCGCGGCGGCGATGGTCGCCAGCTTGTGATCGTGGATGAAGCGGCGGCACTGGCCGAGCGCCACGGACAGCGACTGCACGTGGGTGATGTCGGAGAGCTTGGCCCCGCGGACGCCCATGAGGTTCATCTCGATGCGCACGAAATGCTCGCCGGTGATGAACAGGCCGCTGTCGGGCAAGAGGTGATAGATGTCGGTGATGCGGCCGTAGAGGGAATTCTCCACCGGCACCACGCCGCGGGCGGCGACGCCGGCCTGCACGGCGACGATGGCGTCCTCGAACGAAGCGCAGGGAAGTGCCTCATCGTCCGGAAACAGCGCGTGCACGGCGGCGTGGCTGAAGGCGCCAGGCTCGCCCTGGAAGGCAATTTTCAGGGGCATGGGGTCGATCCGGTGCAAGACGGCGCCACTAATGACGCCCGCCCCAGCCCGAGTCAATCGTGCGCAGGCAGCAGAAATCCACGCTTCCTGGGGGAATCGACGGAGCGGAGCGCTACCCCGTTGCGCGGGTTGGCGCGACGGACTATCTTCCGCCCGCGTCCAGACAGGGCCCGGCGCGTCGGGGGTGACCACCGCGCCGCGCACCTGTCTGTCGCATTTGCACCAATTGCCGGCGGAGAGGGCTGAGACCGCGATGAATTCGTTCGAGCTGAACAAGATAATCGGCGCCGTGTTGGGCACCCTGCTGTTCGTGATGGGTGTCGGCTTCGTCGCCGAAGCGATCTACACGCCCATCCAGAACCGCGGTGCCGGCTATACCCTGGCGGTGCCCGAAACGGGCGTGGAAGTGGCGGCGGAGCCCCAGGCTGTCGAGGAGCCCCTGGCGGTGCTGCTGGCCAGCGCCAACGCGGAGCAGGGAGCCAGCGCCGTGCGCAAGTGCCAGAGCTGCCACAATTTCGGCGAGGGCGAACCCAACAAGACCGGCCCCGGCCTGTACGACGTCGTCGGGCGTCCCATCGCCAGCCATGAAGGCTTTGCCTACAGCAGCGACCTCGCCGCGATGGGCGCCGCGGGCGAAACCTGGACCTACGAGAACCTGAACGCCTTCATCCACGGGCCCAAGGCGTTCGCGGCCGGCACCAAGATGGCGTTTGCCGGCGTCAAGAGCGCCGAAGAGCGGGCCAATATCCTCGCCTACCTGCAGACGCTGTCGGCGAGCCCGGTTCCGTTCCCCCAGCCCGAGGCTGCACCGGCCGAGGCGG
>NZ_DASWVV010000005.1:0-6324 GCF_036406155.1 Devosia sp.
CCGGCTGCGGCTCGACCGGGCGGCTGGGCTGCGGTGCCGGGCGCGGCTCCTCGCGCACCGTACGGGCCGGGGGCTCGGGCCGACGGTCGTTGAGGTCGTGCGTCGCCGGCTGCGAGCGCACGATGGCGTTGAGCTCGGCCAGCGCCTCGATCTGCTCGGCCACGACGCGGCGCATGGCGGCGGCGCTCGCCTTGGTCTCCTCGGGCAGTTCCATGACCCCGCGCGCCAGTTCCGAGCGGGTCGCTTCCAGTTCCGAACCCACTTCCTTGGCCGTCGAGCGCATGGCGGCGGCGGTCTCGTTGAAGCGCCGTGTGGCCTCCTCCAGCGCCTGCTGCATCTCGAGGATCATCGTCGCCTGCGTCTGGCGCAGGACATCGGCGGCCTTCTCGCTCTCGCTCCCGGCGACGCCGCTGAACCTGGCGAGCTGTCCCTCGACCTTCTCGGAGGTTCCCTGCAGCGCCTCCTCGAGCAGGTTGGTGGTGCGGCTCAGCGCCGCCTCCATCTTGCCGGTGACCGAGTTGAGGGCGCCTTCCATCTGCTCGGTCGTCGAACCGACAGCGGACTGCACCTGGTCGACCGTACTGGTCAGGACGTGCTGCAACTGATCGGTCGTGGAGCTGACGGCGGACTGCACCTGGTCGGCGGTGCTGGTCAGGACGTGCTGCAGCTGGTCGGCCGTCGAGCCGACGGCGGATTGCACCTGGTCGGCCGTGCTGGTCAGCACGTGCTGCAGTTGCTCGGTCGATGCTGCCAGCGCGGTATTGATCGAGCCCGTGGTGCTCTCGATCGTCTCGGCCACGGACGACGTGGTCGAGGCCAGCAGGTCTTCCATGGTCCGGCGGGCGGTGAGCAGCCGCTGCTCGGTCTCGTTGACCGTATCGGCGATCGACTGAGCGAAGCCGCGCATGCGCTCGTCGATGTCGTCGGCGCGGGCGGTGAAGCTCTGCGCCAGCGCGTCCAGCGCCGAGCGGCGCTCGTCGAGGGTGGACAGCGCCACCTCGCTGGCGGTGCTCAGGCTCTGCGCGGCATGGTCCATGCCCTGCGCCTCGGCGTTGAGGTTGCCCAGGATGGAGCCGAACTCCTGCACCATGGCGGTGATGGTCGTCTGCAGGGCGCCGACATGTTCGGTGACCAGCTTGCCCGCTTCCTCGGTCGAGCCGATGGCCTCGCGAATGGTTGCCGAGTAGGTCGCGGTCTGGTCGGCGACGCTGGCCTCGAGCGTGGCGAGGTTCGCCGTCGAGGAGTCGAGGACCTTCTGCAGCAGGATGTTGCTGTCATTGAGCTTGCCGAGGGCGGCCGTGACATCCGTGAGGATGCGGGCGGTCGAGGCGCTCATCAGCTCCTCGGCCTCGCGGGCGTTCTGCGCCAGGGCCTGCTGCAGCACGTTGTTGTGGCCGAGCAGGGCGTTCTCGAGTTGCGCCGAGCGGTCGCTGACCAACTGCGCAAACCCGTCGGTCTGCTCGGTGACGACGCGATTGATCTCGCTGACGCGATGGCCGATCGACTCTGCCGCGGCAACGGCCTTGATCGACACCAGTTCGTCGATGGAACGGGCGGCGGTCTGGATTTGCTCGAGCGCCGTGCGCACCGCGACATCCATGCGATCCGCCGTCTCGGCGACGTCGGCCGAGATATTGCTGGTGGCGGCGACGATGCGCTGGGAGATGGTTTCCTCGATGCGGTCGGCACCGGCTTCGAGGTCGCTCATTGATTGCACGAGCGCGGTGTTGATCGCGGTATTGAGCGATGCCAGGCGCTCGGCCGTGATGTCGGCGCGGGCGGTGATGGCTTCGGGCAGAGTGCCAAGCCGCTGGTCGACCGTGTCGGTGATGGCCTTGCGGGCCGAGTTGACCCCGGTCTCGATGATGTCGGCCGCCTTGCGCGCGCTGTCGCCGACGGTCGCGGCCGCGGCGTCGATGCGGGCAGTCACGCCACCCTCGGCATCGGCAATGCGCAGGATGGCGCTGTCGATGCCGCGCGCCAGGTTGTCGCTGACATCGGCAACTTTGCTGGCAATGAGCGAAGACACCGCTTCGCTGCGCTCGCCCATGATGTCGGCGACGCCGCGCAGGCTCTCGTCGATCTTGTCGCGGGCCGCCGTCCCCTGGGCCTCGATGGTGCGCGCCAGCTCGGCAGTGCGCTCCCCGATCGCGGCCGAGATCCCGGCGGTGTGGGTGCCCAGCGTTTCGGCCAACTGCTGCGTGCGCGTGTTGAGCGCCTCGGACAGCTCGCTCGAGCGGGTACCGACGGTGATTGCGAGTTGCTGGGTACGCTGGTCGAGCGTCGCGCTCAGCTCCTGGCTATGCCGCTCGAGGGTGGCGTCCAGCGCCTGGCTGCGCTCGCCGAGTGCGGCGTCCAATGCCTGGCTGCGTTCGCTGAGGGCGGTGTCCAGCGCCTGCGTATGTGCGCTGAGGGTCGCGTCGAGGGTCCGGCCATGCTGGCCGAGCGTCGAGTCCAGCACCTGGCTGTGCCGGCCCAGCGTCGTGTCCAGCGTCTGGCTGTGCTGCTCCAGCGCGGCGTCGAGGGTCTGTGTGCGCTCGGCGAGCGACTGGTCCAGCGCGGCGGCGCGGCCGGCGAGCGTCTGGTCGATTTCCTGGGCCCGGCCGGACAGCGTCTGGTCGAGCTGCTGGGCGCCGCCCAGCAGGGCGGATTCGATCTCGTGCACGCGACCGCCGAGCAGGTCGGAGAGCTCGGCGCCGCGGCTCTGCAGCGTCTCGTCGAGCAGCTGCGTGCGGCCGTCGAGGGCGTCGGCGATGATCTGGGCGTGCCCCTCGAGCGAGTCGGAGATCTCGCGCGAGCGGTTGGAGATGGTCTCCGTGATCTGCTTGGTGCGCTGGCCCAGCGTTTCCGTCATCTCGCGCGTGCGCTGGCTGACGATGTCGTTGAAATGGCCCGACTTCTCGTCGAGCGCCATTTCCAGGACGTTGGCGCGGGCCGCGAAGCTCGCATTGTGCTTGTCGAGCGCGGCGATGAGCTTCTCGCCCTTGTCGCCGATGACGCCGTCGAGGCCCTGCAGCCGCGAGTCGATGGCGTTGGCGATCTCTTCGAGGCGGGCATCGAACTCGCTGAGGTTCTGGGAGCCGGCGCCCATCAGCGTGACGCGGGCGCGTTCGGTGGTGTCGTCCAGCGCTCCGCTCAGCTCGATCATGGCCGACTGCAGCCGGCTTTCCATGGAGTTGACCTGGATGGAGACGCTCTCGTCGAGCTGGCGCGACAGGCCGGACAGCAGCTGCTCGGCCTCGCGCGCGCGGCCGGTGATGTCGGTGGCGATGCGGGAGCCGATCATGTCGAGTGCGCTCGACACCTCGTGGCCGCGGTCCCGCAGCTGGTCGAGCAGGGTGATGCCGCCCTGGCTCAGCAGCTTGGCGAGGCTGGAGGTGCGGTTGTCGATGGCGTCCGAAAGCGTCACTGCGCGGCTGTCGAGCGCCTCGGTCAGGGCCGACATGCGCCCGTCGATGACCGAGCTCAGCTCCATCGTGCGGTTCTCGAAGGCCTGCGAGATGGTGTTGGCGCGGTCCTCGAGCGTGATGTTGAGGCGGCTGGCGCTGTCGTCGAGGGCAACGAGCAGGTGGCTCGTGCGCTGGTCGATCAGCGAGACGAAGGATTCGGTACGTTCGCCGAAGGCGGAGTTCAACGAGTTGCCGGCGGTTTCCAGCGCCTTGGTGAGGTTGCCGCCGGATTCGACGATGGTGCCGGCAATGCGCTGCGAAATCATGTCGAGATCGAACACCAGCCCGGTATGGCTCTCGGTGATGGCCTCGCGCACGCGCTCGGTGTTGGTGATGACGGCCTCGCGCTGGCTCGCGAGCTCCTGGATGAGGGCGCGCATGCGCGACTCGTTGTCCGAATAGGTGCGCTCGAGCGCGGTGACCTCGTTGTGGATCATGACCTCGAGTTCGCCGGCGCGCGACAAGGCGCGCTCGAGGCCGTCGCCGAGGGCATTGACCTCGCGGCGCACGGCCTGGCCGACAGAGGCGACCTTCTCCGACGCCGTGGTCTCGGGCTCGGCGAGGCGGATGGCGGCCTGGGTGACGGCGGTCGCCGCGTTGCGCAGGTCCTGCGCGCGCCGCACCAGCGTCGAGATGGCGAAGAAGCCGAGGACGGGGATCACCGCCAGGGTGACGAGGCCGATGAAATCGTTGGAACCGAAGAAGGCGGGCGTACCCAGCTCGCTGCCGTGACGGACGATGGCGACGAGCACGATGCCGAACACCCAGGCCGCGGCGATGCCGGCCGCGATCAGGGTGGGGCCCTGCGAGCTCTTGGATTGCAGCCCATAAAGGATCCGCGAGCCCTGGAAGCGATCGTCATTGGCGACCGAGCCGGCCTGGGCTGCGATCTTGTCTGCCGCCCGGGCGCGCTCCGACACGGGCGCCGCCTCGCGGGGCGCAGGCTTGACGCCCGGCTTGTCGTTCTGCCCAGCGGGTTCATCGAGCCCGGCGAATACGGAGTCCTTGAGCGCGTCCTCGACCGCCGAGAATGCCAGGGTTGCGGGATCGTTCTGGGAGGGGGAGGATTTCTTCGCCATACTCTTTACAACTCTCGCATCGGCAAATGAGCGGGCCTCGTGGAGTTGTCATGGACCCGCACCCGTTTCCGGGTCTGTGACCATTAGGGTAAAATGCGATTCAAAAGCTCCGCAATCCAACCCTGACCCTCGCGGCCGCTCGCTGGGTGAACGACACATATACCTGCAATTTTATCCAAACCGAACGGTTTCTTAAGCAAAGGTTAATTTTGTGGCGGGAGCGAGACCCGTTAACGTGGTGCGTACAATTGTAGCCACCGGTTTCACCCGGGGTTGAATCGACTGCCCTAGCTTGACGAAACCGCCAGGACGGCGGGCAAGGGGATGGGGCGCAAGATGGGACGCACGACTTCGGCCAAGGCGACGGCGAGGAGCTCTCGCGCGCAGCACCCGCACCAGCCGATCGACATGGCGCACCTGGAGAGGCAGGCGCTGGGCGACAAGGGGCTGGAGGGCGAAGTGCTGCGCCTGTTCGAGCAGATGTCGCACGTCTATTTCCGCCGCCTCGAAACCAGCACGACGCTCGACGACCTGCTGCAGCACCTGCACAGGCTCAGGGCCGCGGCCGACGGCGTCGGCGCGCGCCGGATCGCCGAACTGGCCGGCCTCGCCGAGGACGAGTTGCGGGCCGGGCGGCCGGTCAATCCCGAGCGCATCGACGATCTCGGCATGGCCGTCCAGGAATGCGCGGCGTTCATCGCGGGGCTGCTCGAGCACGAAGTCGCCTGAGGAGGCGCCCGGCCGCAAGTCGGCCGAGACCGCCGTCTTGCCCGGGCCGGCTCGCATCTCTATATGGCAGCTGTTCCTTCCTCCGGCCCGCCAGCATGACCAAGATCACCTTCATCGAATCCGACGGCACGCGTCACGAGACCGAGGCCGAGAACGGCGCGACCGTAATGGAGACCGCCATCATGAACGCGGTTCCGGGAATCGTCGCCGAATGTGGCGGGGCCTGCACCTGTGCCACCTGCCATGTCTATGTCGACCCGGACTGGGTCGACACGGTGGGCGGCCCCTCGGTGATGGAGGAAGACATGCTCGATTTCGCCTTCGAGCCCAGGCCCAACAGCCGGCTGTCCTGCCAGATCCGTGTCAAGGACCAGCTCGACGGCCTGGTCGTGCACGTCCCCACCCGCCAGGGCTAGCGCCGGAACTGCTGCCGCGTGCGCCCCTCGGATTCCACGCGGAGCGGCGGCAGTGGATTCATTTGCCGGGGCGCGGGCAGGCGGCCGCGGCCGCGTTCTACTGGCGGCTTCCGGAAGGAAATATAAAAGCTATTCAATATCAATAACTTGAGCTTCCGCCCCGAAGTCCTGTATGTCTTGCGCAGCAGGAAGGGTCGACAATGGGCGAGCTGCACACATTTCCGCTCAGTTACAAGGTAAAGGGGTGTCGCATCGTCATCGTCGGCGGTGGCGAGGAGGCGCTCAACAAGGCCAGATTGGCCGCGAAGACTTCCGCATCCGTCCTCGTTGTTTGCGCCCGGATCGTGAGCGACTTCTCTGGTCTGCCGGTGACGGTCGCGGCGCGGGCCTTTGCCACGGCTGATCTCGACGGGGCGGCCCTGGTCTTCGTTGCCGATCGTGACGCCGACGGCGCGGCGGCCAGGCTGGCGGCGCGGCAGCGCGGCATCCCGCTCAACGTCGTCGACGCCCCCTCCGAGTGCGATTTCTATACGCCTTCGATCATCGCGCGGGCGCCGGTCGCGATCGCCGTCTCGTCGGAAGGCATGGCCCCGGTGCTGGCGCGGCTGCTGCGCGCCCGCATCGAAGCCGCGCTACCCCCCGATATCGGCG
>NZ_DASWVV010000006.1:0-52056 GCF_036406155.1 Devosia sp.
ACCAGCGCTCCTGCGCCTCCATCCACAGGCAGAAATCGTCGGGCTGCAGCTTCAGCCTGAGGCCGACCGTGCCGCTGTCGCACAGCTGTGCCAGCGCCGCCGCCCGGCGCCAGGCGACGAAGCTGTCGACCTGCCGGCGCATCACCAGCACCACGCGCAGTCCGGCGCGCGCCATGAGCTCGCGCTCGACGAGCTTCGGCTCGAGGTCGTCGTGGTGCAGCGGGAACGCCATCACCCGCTTGCCCGCGTCCCTGGCCGCGATCTCCAGCACGTCGAGCCAGGCCGCGGGGCGTGTCCGGATGAACTCGGTGAGCCGGGGGTCGTGCGCGTCGGTGAAATCGATGCCGGTCAGCCGGCGCAGCAGCGGAAAGCGGGCCGCATCCACGCCGCCGGCCCGGCCACCGGCGCAGCCGCCCGGATAGCAGGCGAGTTCGGGCGCCTCGGCGAGCGCCTGCCACAGCTGGTCGGTGCCGCTCCCGGGCGCCGCGATGACGCAGAGCGCATCCAATCCGGCCTCGTCAGCCGGCCTTGCCGCCTGCAGGCTTTTCGGTGGTGGCCTTGGGCTTGCGCCGGAAGCTCGCCGCGATGTTGCCGAGCAGGTTCACCTCGGCGCCGTGCCGCTTCATGATGATCCACTGCTGGGTGACGGAAAGCAGGTTGTTCCACGCCCAGTAGATGACCAGCCCGGCCGGGAAACTGCCCAGCATGAAGGTGAAGATGACCGGCATCCAGTTGAAGATCATGGCCTGGGTCGGGTCGGGCGGCGGCGGGTTGAGGCGCATCTGCACCCACATGGTGATGCCCATGATCAGCGGCCACACGCCCAAATGCAGCAGCCCGCCGACCATCGGCAGCACCGTGGGGTCCCAGGGGATCAGGCCGAACAGGGTGAAGATGTTGGTGGGGTCCGGCGCCGCCAGGTCCTGGATCCAGCCGAAGAACGGGGCGTGCCGCATCTCGATGGTGACGAACAGCACCTTGTACAGCGAGAAGAACACCGGGATCTGGATGAGGATCGGCCAGCAGCCCGCCAGCGGGTTGATGCGCTCCTTCTTGTAGAGCTCCATCATGGCCTGCTGCTGGGCGGCGCGGTCGTCCTTGAAGCGCTCCTGGATGGCCTTCATCTCCGGCTGCACGCGGCGCATGGCCGCCATCGAGGCGTAGGAGCGGTTGGCGAGCGGGAAGAACAGGCCCTTGACGATGACCGTCACCGCCAGGATGGCGAGGCCGAAATTGCCCAGCAAGCCGTGCAGCGCGCGGATGATGTAGAACATCGGCTTGGTGATGAAGTGGAACCAGCCCCAATCGATCAAGAGTTCGATGCGGTCGAAGCCGTAGGCCTTCTCGTAGGAATCGATGATCGACTCCACCTTGGCGCCGGCGAAGACGTAGCTCGTATGCGCGGCGGTGGCGCCGGCGGCGACGGTCACCGGCGCCTGGCCGACGAAACTCGCCTGGTAGACGTCGAGCGCGCCGGGCTTGCTGTGGAAGAAGCGGGCGCTGATCGCCGCCCCCGGTTCCGGCAGGATGGCGGCCGCCCAGTATTTGTCGGTGAAGCCCAGCCAGCCGCCGGTGCTGTCGACATTCCTCTGGCCTTCCTTGGCGAGGTCGGCATAGCTCATCTCGATGAGGTTCTGCGCCCCGAGCACGCCGAGCGGGCCTTCCTGCAGGATGAAGAAATTGGCCGTGTGCGGCGTGCCGTGGCGGGCGACCCGCGAGTAGGGGAACAGGGCGACGTCGCCGCCGGTGGTGTTCTCGACGGACTGCGTCACGGTGAACAGATAGTTCTCGTCGACCGCGAAGGTGCGGCGGAACACCAGCCCCTTGCCGTCGTCGTGGCGCAGGGTCACCGGCGTGGCTTCGGTCAGCGTGGCGTTGGCGCCCTCCACGGTCCACACGGCGTCGGCGCCGGGGCGGGTGCTGCCCGCGGCATCGACCCAGCCCTGCTCGACGAAATAAGCGTTGGCGACGCCGGCGGGCGACAGCAGCGTGATCTCGGCGCTCGTCGGGTCGACCGTCTCGTGGTAGTTTCTGAGCCGCAGGTCGTCGAGCCGGCCGCCCGTCAAATTGATGGAGCCGTCGAGGGACGCGGTCGCGATGCCGACGCGCTCGCTCGCGGCCACGGCGGCGGCGCGGTCGGCGAAGACCGGCGTGCCGGCGGCCTCCTGGGCGGCGGGAACTTCCCCGCTTGCCGTCGGCGGGGCGACGGCCTGGTCAGCCTGCTGCTGCGCCGCGATCTGCGCCTCGCGCTGCACCTTTTCCATCTGCGGGCCGGCCACGAAATACTGCCAGCCGAAGAGCACGACCAGGCTCAGCACGATGGCGAGGATCATGTTGCGGTTGTCGGTCTGCATTATCTGGGATCCCGGGGGCGCTTGGCCGTGGTGGCGTTGATCTTGTCGATGGCGGCGGACAGTTCGTCGACGAGCCGGTCGAACGGCTGCACCAGCGCTTCGCGGCGGCCAACGAGTACGTAGTCATGTCGGGGCTGGAAGCGGCCGGCGCAAGCCTGCGCGGCGGCGCGCAGGCGGCGCCGGATGCGGTTGCGCTCGGGCGCGTTGCCGATCCGCTTGGTGACGGTGAAGCCGAGGCGCGGCTCGGGCAGGCTGCTGGCGACCGCCTGCAGCGAAAACGCAGAACGCCCGGTGCGGCTGCCCCGGGCGGCCCTGAGAAATTCGGACCTCTTGAGGAGTCGCTTGGGCGCTCCGGGCGTTTCCGGCACGGCCGTCATGCGGCCACTGCCTTAGGCCGAGAGCTTCTTGCGGCCGAGGGCGCGGCGGGAATTGATGATCTTGCGGCCGTTCTTGGTCGCCATGCGGGCACGGAAACCGTGGCGGCGCGTGCGGACGAGCTGGCTCGGCTGGTAGGTACGTTTCATGACATCAGACCACGCCCGGCGCGGTTCCTCTCGTTCAAAGCTTGCGCAAGATGCTCGCCGCGGCAAAACCGGGGCGTGCCCGACCTCGGCAGGTTGGGCGGGCTTATAGGGAATTCGGGTGTCCAAGTCAACGCGCGCCCGGCGGGATGAGCGCCCCGGCGCGGTTTGCGCCGCCGGCGCGGTTCCGGCTATTGCCGGGCTGCCGTCGATGCTATGGAAGCGCTGCCGTCGCGGCAGCGGCGGCTGCCGTTGCCGCGGCGCTGGCTTGGGGAAACCGGTACGATCCAATGGCTGAAATCCTGACACCCGATCTGTGCGTCATCGGGGCCGGCGCCGGCGGGCTGGCGATCGTTGCGGCGGCCCGGGCCTACGGCGCCTCCGTCGTCCTCGTCGAGCGCGGCAGGCCCGGTGGGAGCAGCCTCAACAACGCCGCCGTGCCCTCCAGGGCGCTCGCCGCCGCGGCGGCGCATGCCCACGCCATCCGCAGCGGCGCCGCCTTCGGCATCGCCGCCGACGAGCCGCGCGTCAACTCGCGCCGGCTGCACGACCACATCCAGCAGGTGATCGCGGGGCTCGCCCCCGAGCATGCCGCGCCGCGGCTCGAGGCGCTCGGCGCCGAATTCGTCGCGGCCGAGGGCCGCTTCACCGATCCGCGCACGCTGCGCGCCGGGCCGTTCGATATCCGCGCCCGCCGCTTCGTCATCGCCACCGGCTCGCGTTCCGCCATCCCCGCCATCCCCGGCCTCGACAGCGTGCCCTATTTCACGACCGAGACCATCTTCGACAACACCCGCAAGCTCACGCATCTGGTGATCATCGGCGCCGGGCCGGTGGGGCTGGAGCTGGCGCAGTCCTACCGCCGGCTGGGGGCGCAGGTGACCGTCGTCGAAGCCGGCCGGCCACTGCCGCACAGCGATCCGGACCTGGCCGAAGTGGCGCTGCGGCGGCTGCGCGAGGAGGGGGTCGACATTCGCGCCGACACCCGGGTCAGCCAGATCCAGGCGCGCAGCCAGGGCATCGGCGTCATCGTCACCGCCGCCGGGCGCGAGCAGATGCTGGACGCCTCCCACATCCTCGTCGCCGGCGAAAGAGTGCCCGAACTCGACGGCCTCGGGCTCGAGCAGGCCGGTGTCCGCCGCGCCGCCGGCGATGCCCGGCAGCTGCGCGTGGGGCCGTCCCTGCGCACCTCCAACCGGCGCATCTACGCCGTCGGCGACGCGGCCTTTCCGGGCCAGTCGGCGCAGCTGGCCGAATACCAGGCCGGCCTCGTCGTCCGCCATGCGCTGCTGGCGCTGCCGCGGCGCCACCGGCCGGAACTGATTCCGGCGGTCACCTACACCGATCCCGAGATCGCCGAGGTGGGCCTGAGCGAGGCGGCGGCCCGGGCCCGGGGCGGCGACGATTTCGTCGTCACCCGCTGGTCCTTCGCGCAGAACGAGCGGGCCCGCGCCATGCGCCAGAGCTACGGCGTGGCCAAGCTGGTCACCGACCGCAAGGGCCGCGTCCTCGGCGCCGGCATCGTCGGGCCCGGCGCCGGCGAACTGATTGCCCTGTTCGCGCTGGCCATCGCCAACGGGCTTGAGGCGCGCCACCTCGCCGCTTTCGTCGCCCCCTATCCAGGCCTCGCCGACATCGCCCGCCGGCTGGGGCTGGAGGCGCAGGGCCGGCAGCCCGGCCCGTTCGCCCTCCGCCTCGCCGCCCTCGTCCGCCTGCTCCCCTGAAGCCGCGCCGCTTTCTGCAGGGCGGGGCGCCGTTGCGGCTGGAAGTCGCTGTGCTTTCTGGCTAATCATCAGCCATGGCCACCCACACCCGCGCGATGCCTGGCCCCTTCTCGGGCCTCTCCGTCAAGCTCATCGCCACGATCATCCTCGTGATCCTCGCGGTCGAAGTGGTCATCTACCTGCCCTCCGCCGCCAACTTCCGCGCCAGCTGGCTGCAGGACCGGCTGCGCATCGGCATCGTCGCCGCGCGCGTGCTCGATGCCGTGCCCGACATCATGGCCCTGCCGCGCAGCCTCACCGACCGGCTGCTCAATTCGGCCGGGGCCATCGCCATCGTCTACCGGCGCGAGGGGCAGAGCCAGCTGATCGAGCTGGAAGCGGCGCCGATGCCGCGCGAGGCGCTCACCGTCGACATGCGCGCCGCCTCGCCGGCCGCCCTCATCGCCGGCGCCGTCGACACGCTGGCCTTCGGCGGCACGCGCGTGCTGCGCATCGTGGGCAGCGGCGACGGCAGCGAGGACAGCCTCGTCGAGGTGCTGGTGTCGGAACTGCCGCTGCGCCACGCCCTGCTGCTCTATTCGCGCAACATCTTCCTGTTGTCCCTGATCGTCGCGGTGATGACGGCGGTGGTGCTCTACGTCTTCGTCAGCTTCGTCATCATCGCCCCGATCCGCCGGCTGATCGCCAATGTCGTGGGCTTCCGCCAGGAGCCGGAGACCGCCGCCCTCATCCTCGCGCCGTCGGCGCGCCGCGACGAGATCGGCATCCTCGAGCGCCAGCTGGCGGAGATGCAGACCAGCATCTATTCCATGCTGCGCCAGCGCCGCCACCTTGCCGATCTCGGCCTGGCCGTGGCCAAGATCAACCACGACCTGCGCAACACGCTGACCTCGGCGCAGCTGCTCTCCGACCAGGTCGCCAATCTCGACGATCCCAAGGTGCAGCGCCTGGCGCCGCGGCTGGTGCAGTCCATCGACAGGGCCATCGGCTTCGCCCAGTCGGTGCTCGACTACGGCCGGCAGAGCGCCACCCCGCCGCGGCCGGCGCCGACCGCGCTGCGCGCCATTATCGAGGAGGCGGTGTTCGGCGCCCGCCTCGCCGCCCACCCCGACATCGCCGTGGCCAACGCCGTTCCCGGCGAGCTGACCGTCAATGTCGACCGCGACCAGCTCGGGCGGGTGTTCCTCAACCTGCTCAAGAACGCGCGCGAGGCGCTGGAGGCGGCAACCGCGCAGATCGGCCACCCCGCCGTCGAGATCGGCCTCGAGCAGACTGCCGAAACGCTCGTCGTCTCGGTGTCCGACAACGGCCCGGGCCTGCCGCCGCGCGCCCTCGAGAATTTGTTCGTCGCCTTCGAGGGGTCGGCCCGCGCCGGCGGCACCGGGCTCGGCCTCGCCATCGCGCGCGAGCTCGTCGAGGCGCATGGCGGCCGGCTCGAGCACGTGCCGCAGGCGGCGGGCACGCGTTTCGACGTCATCCTGCCCGCCGCCGTCCGGCTCGGCTGAGGGGCGGGGCGCCCGTCGTGCCGCCGCTGGTGCGCCGGCGCTTGCAATGGCGCATGAGCCAGTATAAGTGTCCGCGGTCCGCGGGGCCCGCCCCGCACCTGCGCGCCCGTAGCTCAGCTGGATAGAGCACCAGACTACGAATCTGGGGGTCAGGAGTTCGAATCTCTTCGGGCGCGCCACTCTTCTCGATCGCCTGACGCGCCAGTTGCTCCTGCCGGCCGCCGTGGTTTGCAGCTGGCTTGCCGATCGAGCCTTGCGGCGGCCGACCGGATGGTCGGGAAGGGAGGAGCGGTCGGGGGTCCCTGCTCAAGCGCTCAAGAGCCTGCCCGACACGCGCCTGGTCGCGTCATCGCCCTCGCCACGGGTGCCGTCCGGGCGGTTTCCCGCCCGGCTCAGTCGTCCTCGAAGTGGATGCGCTTCCCCTTGAACCGGGCATAGGCGATATACGCAAGCGCCAGCGAGCCGCCGACATTGGCGTTGTTGGAGGATTCGGAGGCCCAGAGGCCCTCGATGCTGCCCTTGCCGAACTCCTCGGGCGTCCTGGAGGACGGCTTGGCGACGGCCCAGGCGACGAGGCTCGAAGCCGACGAGCCGATGCTCGGCAGCATCGCCGATATCCAGCGCTGCTACGAATTTCGCGTCGGCGTTGAGGGCGAGGGCGCGCGTCTGGCCGCGCAACACAATTCCAGGACGCGCATCGCCGATATCGAAATGGCACTGGAGGCGATGGATCGCTGCATCGCCGAGGGCGGCCTGGGGGCCGACGAGGACATCGCCTTCCACATCGCCGTCGCCCAGGCCAGCGAGAATGACTATTTCGTGCGCACGATCCACTCGGTGACGAACGCCATCCGCATCGGCATTTCCATCGCCGCCACCTTGTCCACCCGATCAACGGTGGAACGGCTGACTACGGCAAACCGCGAGCATTGGGCGATCTTCGAAGCCATCCGCACAGGCCAGGCCGACCTCGCTCGCGAGCGCATGCAGGCGCATATCGAGAGCGCCCGCCGGCGGGTTTTCGTTGGCCGCTAGAAGGTCTTGCTCACCCTGACGTGTCGCTGGCTGCCGTCCCTCCGAAGAGGTGCCATGGCCCCCGGGAAGGTGATGTCCGGCGCCGGCGGCCGAATGCCGCTGGCGCCGGTGTCGTGCGCGCTCAGCGGCCCTTGTAGGGGCCGCCCTTGCGCTTCTCGGCAAACGCCTTCGCGCTCTCGTGGAAGTCTTCGGTCAGGTGCAGCTTCAGCGGGGCCGTCTGCAGATAGGCCTCGCGTTCGGCCTGGTCCATGTACCAGCGGCGGGCGCGCACCGCGGCGCGCACGCTGAGCGGCGGATTTTCCGCGATCTGCCGGGCGAGCTCGTAGGCCACCTGCATGTGCTCGCCCTTGGGCGTGACGCGGTCGATGATGCCGGCCTTGAATCCCTCTTCGGCAGTGAAGAAGCGGCCGGTGATGGTCGCCTCGACCGCGAAGCTGCCGCCGCCGCGCAGATTCATCAGGGCCCAGTAGCGTACCGGGGCGAGGCCGCGTGAGGTCTCGGTCACCTGGAATTTCGTTCCTTCCTCGGCCACGATGAGCTCGCTCTCCAGTGCGAGCCCCAGTGCCATGCCGATGGCGTAGCCGTGCACCGCGCTGATCACCGGCTTCCAGTTGGTGGCGCGGGTGAGCAAGTCGTTGGCATGCGCCCCCCAGGCCTGCGGGCCGCCATACTTGACCAGCTCTTCGCGCGGCCGCAACTGGCGCTGGATAACGTCGGCGCCGCTCGAAAATGCCCGGCCGTTGCCGCGAATGACCGCCACGTCGGCATCGGCGTCGATGTCGAACCGGCGCAGGGCCGCACCGAGTTGCATCACCGAGTCATCGCTGAATGCGTTGAGCTTCTCGGGGCGGTTCAGGGTTATCGTCGCTACCCGGTTCTCGACGGCATAGAGCACCAGCTCGGGCTGGGTCATCTGGTTCATGGCATCATCCTCCTAGCTCCGGCGAGCATCGGATGCGCGATGTATGATTGTCAACAATTTTCATTCCTCTTGTCATCGCGAATTGCGGCATGGCTGACGCCGGTGAGGCCGACCAGCACAACCGCCAGCAGTCCGAAGACCGAGCCAATGCCCCATCCCCCGATGACGAGACCGGCAACCAGCGGCAGCACGAACTGCCCGGCGCGGTTGCCCGAGAGCCGCAGCGACAGCGCGAGGCCGCGCGCCTGCTCCGGTACGATCCCGGTGATCCAGCTCAACGTGAGCGGCGTCGCCACGCCGATACCGAAACCGGTCACCATCATGGCGCCATGCATGGCCCAGACTGGAAGCGGAAACACCAGGACGCCGAAGCCGAACGCGAGGGCGGCCATCGCCGCGGTCATCAGCGCCCGCCGCCCCATCGTCCGGAGCAGGATGCCGAAAGCGAGGCGGGACAACAGGGAAACGGCGGCACGCACCGTCAGCAGGACGGCGACAGTCGCCGCCGGGATGAGCGCTTCGGCCCCGAGCACGGGCAGATAGATCATCAGCAGGTCGATCGAGCACATGACCGCCACGCCCACGGCTATGGCGGCGGGGACGCCGGGATAGCGCAGGACGGTGCGGACACCGTTGCGCTCACCGGGCTCCAGGAACTGCGGACGCGGCAAGGGGGCCATTGCCAGCACCGCCATGGCGCTGAACAGCGCGGCCGCCACGGCCAGCGCGAAGAGCCCCGTCGTATCGGGAACGGCGTCGGCGCCGCCGACCACCGCGATGAGCAGCGGCGCCACCACCTGCCCAAGCGAAACCACGGCGGTGTAGTGGCCAAATCTCAGGTCCCGCCGGGCGGCCGGGCCGTTGCCGGCCGTGTAGGCGTGCTGGGCGATGACGCAGAACAGGTGTGACAGTCCCAGCAACAGGTTGCACACGACGAGCAGGAGGATGCTGCTGGGGAGCAGCAGCAGCCCGGCGGCTCCGAGCAGGCCACTGGCGGCACCCGCCAGCATGACCGGGCGTTCCCCGTGCCGATCGAGCAGGGCCCCGGTGCTCAGCGCGACAAGCACCGGCAGGACCGCGAAGCTCGCCGCGATGACGCCCAGCCATTCGACCGCGAGGTCTAGCTCGATGACGCGATAGGAGGTGGTGACCCGGGCGGCCATGATCACCACCTGGTGCAGCAGCACATGGGCCAAGAAGATCGCCGCGCCCACTCGCGGTCGTGCTGCTGTCGATGCGCTCATGGCCCGCGGCGCCGGCCCGCCCCGCTCTCCGTCCTAGCGTGAATGGAAGCCCCTGCGGCTGACCAGCGTGGCGATGAGCACGATGGCGGTGGTGATCATGGTGAAGGTGAAGGCCAGCGCGGCCAGGGTGCCGAAAGTGCCCTGCTCCCAGATGTCGAGCAGCACGAAGCCCACCACGGGATTGCGGATCCCGGCAAGCAGCGAGGAGGCCGTCAGTTCCCCCGCCGTCAAGACGAAGAGCAGGGCCCAGCCCGAGACGAACCCGGGCACGATCAGCGGCAGCAGGATTTTCCGGAAGGTGCGCCCCTGCGACGCGCCCGAGGTCTCCGAGGCCTCGAGCAGATCCTTGCCCACCTGTGACACCGCCGCCGTGGCCGCGATCGATGCCTCCGGCAGGTGCAGGATCACGTAGACGATGAACAGCAGCAGCAGCGTTCCCGAGAGGTTGAAGGGCGGCCCGCTGAAGGCGAGCAGGAAGCCCACGGCGATGACGATGTGGGAGAGGGCGGCGGGGAACTTCATCGTGCCGTCGACCACGCGGCCGACCGAGCGCGGCGCGTTCTTGACATACAGCGCCATGAGCGCCGCAAGAAGCATGCCGACGATCCCCACGACCATGCCGAGGCCGAGGCTGTGCATCAGCCCCGTGCGCGTCACCGGCCGCCCGATCAGCGCTTCGTAGAAGTTGTCGAGGGTGAAGGTCGCCGGGTCGATGACCGGCCGCCAAAAGGGCTGCAGGGCAACGAGCAGCAGGGCGGCAAGGGGGAGAATCGAGGTGAAGAGGATGTAGGTGAACATGAAGGTGCGGGCCACCCATTTCCAGGGGCCCAGTTCCACCAGCACATGCCGGGCGCTCTTGCCGCCGATCGTGGCGAAATTGCCCGAACCCGTCACCCTGCGCTGGATCGTCCAGACCGTGGCGATGGCGGCAAGCATGAACAGCGACAGCACGATGGCCTGGTCGGTCCGGGGCGGGAATTCGAAGGTGAGGGAACGGAGGATGCGCACCGAAAGGATGTCGATGCCGGCGCGGTTGGCGATGACCACCGGGATCGAATAGAGCGACAGCCCGACGATCACGATCAGCAACGACGCGCCGATGAGCGCCGGCTTGATGGCGGGCAGGCTGACCCGGCGCAGCGTCATCCACATGCTGGCGCCCGACAGCCGCGACGCCTCCTCCAGGGCCGGATCGATGTTGCGAAAGGCCGCCGCGACGATCAGGTACACATAGGGCACGAAATACAGCGCATAGACGAAGATCACGCCCGGCCAGGAGAGGATGTTGACCTGCACGTTGAGCCCGAGCGGACCGAATATGGCGCGCAGCGCGCCGTTGATGAAACCGGCCCCGGGCGAGGCGAGGAAGACCCATCCGATCGCCATGGCAACGGCGGGCACCAGCAGGGGAATGACCGGCATGATGTCGCCGATGACCTTGAGCCGCGCATCGGTACGCTCGTTCAGCCAGGCGAACAGCGAGGCGGTGACGATGGCGACGAAGCCGCCTCCGAGGACGGCGATGGCCGTATTGCCGAGCGTGGGCAGCAGCCAGCTCGTGCTGGCCACGCGCTGGAAGGCCGAGGCGTTGAACTGCCCATCGACATAGAAGACGCGGACCAGCATCACCACGGCGGGATAGACCACCAGGAACACGATGAGCGCCGCGACCGCGATCGAGAGCAGTTCGAAGGCCGAGACCCTGAAACGGAACCGGCGGGTCGGCTGCGCGCCCTGAGTTTGCGCGATGCTCATGTCAGCGTCCCTCATCCGCGTTGGCAACGATGCTCGGCGCGATCAGGCGCAGCCGGCCGGGGTCGATCGTGAGCCAGACGGTCGACCGTTCCGGGACGCTGGAAATGCCGGGTATCCAGACACGAATCCGTTCCTCACCGGCGATCAGCAGGTACTCGGTGCTGGAACCGAAGAAGACGCGGGTATCGACGACGCATTCGATGCAATTGACTGCCGTGGCCGGGGCGGCGGTGTGCACCGCGATGGATTCCGGGCGCACCAGTACCCGGGTTTCCGCTCCGGGCGTGGCCGGTGCGGCATTGGTCATCAGTTCGGAGCGCGGATCGATCACGAGGTCGCCCAGGGTGGTCCCGACGACGATGCGGTCGGCAGCCATCGAACGGACGGTCCCCTTCCAGATGTTGGCGCTGCCGATGAACGAGCCGACATAGGTGGTATCGGGCAGGTTGTAGATTTCCTCGGGTGTTCCGATCTGCTCCATGTGACCGTCGTTGAGCACCGCGATGCGGTCGGCGACCGCCATCGCCTCATTCTGGTCGTGCGTGACGTAGATGCCGGAAAAGCCGAGGGCTTTCTGCATGCGGCGGATCTCCAGCCGCAGCTGCTCGCGGACCCGCGCATCGACGTTCGACAGGGGCTCGTCGAACAGCACCACGCCCGTCTGGGAGACGACGGCGCGCGCCAGGGCGACGCGCTGCTGCTGGCCGCCCGAGATCTGGCCGGGATACTGGGCGGCGAGGGCGGTGAGGCCGACCACCTCGAGGGTGTCGAGGACACGCTGGCGGATGTCGCGCCCTGGAACGTTCCTTGCCTGCAGCGGATAGGCGACGTTGTCGAACAGCGTCATGTGCGGCCACAGCGCGTAGGACTGGAAGACCATGCTGACCGGACGCTTGTTCGGCGGCAGGAGGATGCCCGACGGCGAGGAATAGACGGTCTGGCCGTTGATCAGGATCTCGCCGCGCTCGGGCGTCTCCAGACCGGCGATGCAGCGCAGCAAGGTCGTCTTGCCGCAGCCGCTGGGGCCGAGCAGCACCACCATCTCGTGCGCTGCCACATCGAGGCTGATATTGTTGACGGGAATGACTTCGCCACCGCCGCCGTGGCGCTGGAACGACTTGCGCAGCTGGGTGACGCGGACCCGCGCCGGTGTCTCAGCCTGGCCCGAAGCCCGGGTCGTGTTGTCCAGTACTATGGTGTTCAAATGGTCCCTCCCTTGCCGTCGACGGAGGAAACCCTGCCCCGGGCCCCGCTCCCCGCCGCCGCCCTCCCGTTCGGCGTCGAAGGACGATATGCGCCGAGCGGGACTTTGTAAACAGTTTGCGATCTACATTAAGAGGTGAGGCCGACCGTTATGCCGCCGCAGACATAGAGCGTCTGCCCCGTCACGAAGCGCGCTTCGTCGGCGAGCAGGAAGGCGGTCGCGGCGGCGATGTCCCGCGGCTCGCCGAGAAAGCCCACGGGCACGCTCGCGATGATTCGTTGGGTTTCCGGGGCTTCGGCCGGATTGGCGGCGTCGAACAGCGGGGTCCTTATCGGCCCCGGGGCGATGGCATTGACGGTGATGCCGCTCCGCGCCAGCTCCAGCGCCCAGGTGCGGGTCATTCCGATCAGGGCCGCCTTGCTGGCCGAGTAGGCCGTCCGCAGCTGCTTGCCCAGGGCGGCGCGGCTGGCGATGTTGACGATGCGACCGATTCCCGCCCGCTGCATGGCGGGCACGACCTGCTGCACCATCACCATCGCGGCGCGGGCATTGACGGCAAGCACCTCATCGAAATCGGCCGCCGTGGTGTCGAGCAGCGAGGCGGGCCTGATGATGCCTGCATTGTTGACCAGCCGGGTCACGCGATGCCCGGCACAGAATTCGCCCACCAGCCGCGCCGTTTCCTCGGCGTCCGAGAGATCGACGCGGATGACGGCCGCATGGCTGCCGTCCCGCGGCGCCTCCCGATCCACGATGACCACCCGGAAACCGTCTTGCGCGAGGCGCTCTGCGATGGCGCCTCCGATGCTGCCGGCACCGCCGGTGACGAGCGCGTAGTCCGACACGTTCTGTCTCCCTTCACGCGGCGACGTAGCCGCCATCGATATTCCACGCGGCGCCCCGCACTTCGCCTGCCGCGTCCGAGCACAGGAAGGAAACCACTGCGGCAACGTCTTCCGCGCGCACGAAAGCCTGCGACGGCTGCTTCGCCCCGAGCAGGCGAGCGGCGGCGGCGTCTCTCGAAAGTCCCTCGCCGCTGGCGAGGGACTGGATCTGACGCTCCACCAGTGGCGTCAGCACCCAGCCCGGGCACACGGCATTGCAGGTGACCGGCTCGCGTGCCGTTTCCAGCGCCACGGCCTTGGTCAGTCCGACGAGGCCGTGCTTGGTGGCCGCGTAGGGTGCCTTGCCGGCCGCCGCAACCAGCCCGCTGACCGAGGCAATATTGACGATGCGGCCCCAGCCGCGGGCGCGCATGCCGGGAAGCGCCAGGCGGATCGTATGGAAGGCGGCGGACAAATTCACCGCCAGCATGTCGTCCCAGTCCTCGGGCACGAACCGATCGATGGCGGCGACCCGCTGCATGCCGGCGTTGTTGACGAGGATGTCGAGCCCGCCGCCGTCGTTCAAGTCCTGCATCAGGCGCGCGATGGCGTGCCGGTCCCGCAGGTCGGCCTCCACGAACTCCGCCGCGCCGCCACCGGCCGCTTCGCCGATGTCGCGAAGTGCCGCCGCATTCTCCTGCGCGCTGCCGAGCCCGTGGGCGACAACATGAACGCCGTCCTGGGCGAGGCGCCTGGCGATGGCGAGGCCGATTCCGCTGGTGGAGCCGGTGACGAGGGCGCGGCGGCGGGGGCGATCGCGCATGGCTACCGTCCCCTGAACACTGGCTGGCGCTTCTCGGTAAAGGCCAGCGCGGCCTCGCGGTGGTCGGCGGTCAACAGCGCCGCGACGAGGTTGCGTGCCTCGCAGTCGAGCACGGCGTCGAGTGCGCCTTGTTCCCCGGCGCATAGATTGCGTTTCATGGCGGCATAGGCGAGGCGCGGGCCGCGGGCGATGCCCTCTGCGAATTCGGCCACGCCCGCGCTGAAGTCTTCGGAAGCAAAGAGCGTGGTGACAAGTCCCAGCCCCAGCGCCTCCTCTGCCTCCACCATCCGCCCCGACAGCAGGAGTTGCTGGGCCATCGGCCGCCCGACCGCCTGCGGCAGGAGATAGGAGATGCCGTAGTCTCCCGGCAGGCCCACCCGGGCATAGGTCGCGCCGAGGCGCGCCGTCCGGCTCGCGATGCGGACGTCGCAGGCGAGGGCAAGAGCCAGGCCGGCGCCCGCCGCCACGCCGTTGATGGCGGCGACCACCACCTGCGGGGCGGAACGGATGCGCCGGATCAGCCCGTGCTTGCGCTGGAGGGCCGCGACACGGGCGTCGACGTCGACGACTGCGGTTTCGGCCATCCCCTTCACGTCGCCGCCGGCGCAGAAGCCGCGCCCCGCGCCGGTGATGACGATGACGCCGGTGTCGTCCCGGCGTTCGAACTCGCCAAGCAGTTCGATGAGGCCGAAGACCATCGAGTCGGAAAAGGCGTTGAGCCGCTCGGGCCGGTTGAGGGTAACCGTCGCCACGCCGTTCCCTGTGGTCCAGAGAAGATCTTGCATGCTCTCGCCTCCCCCAGGAGCCTCCCACACTCCCACGTAGATTTCAAGATTGTAAGTTGTTGACAATCAGCAATTGCTGGGTCCAGTGTGAGCGCCGGTTATGGAGGGGAGCGTGACGGAGACAGAACCAGCCGCGCCACTGGGCGTGCGCGATGACGGGGGCATCCGCTTCCTCATCATCGACAATCCGCCGGTGAACGCCCTTGCCCAGGAGGTTCGTGCAGCGCTCTTTGAGGCGCTGGAGCAGGCGGATGCCGATCCCGCCGTGCGCGCCGTCGTCCTCATGGGCGCGGGGCGCAGTTTCGTCGGCGGCGCCGACATCCGGGAGTTTGGCAAGCCGCGGCAACCGCCACGCGTCTTCCACCTCATTGCCCGCATGGAGGAAATGACGAAGCCGGTCGTCGCGGCGATCCACGGCGTGGCTCTGGGCGGCGGGTTGGAACTGGCGCTGGGCTGCCACTACCGGGTGGTCACCGCCGACGCCCGTCTCGGCCTGCCGGAGGTGACGCTGGGTCTGCTGCCGGGGGCCGGCGGCTCCCAGCTGCTGCCGCGGCTGGTCGGGCTCGAGCAGGCGATCGCGATGATCACCAGCGGCGAGCCGGTCGGGGGCCGCCGGGCCGTGGAGATCGGACTGGCGGACCATGTGGTCGAGGGAGATCTCGCCGTCGGCGCCGCGGCCTTCGCCGGCGCGAGGGCGGCAGACCCGCTTCCGCGGGTCCGCGACCTTCCCTTCCCGCCGATTGCGCCGGAAGCGTTCGAGGCGTTGGCGGAACCGGTGCGCAGGCGGGCTGGCCAGCAGCGCTCCCCCATTGCCTGCATCGAGGCCATCGGCGCCGGCCTGCAGATGAGTTTCGAGCAGGCGCTCGCCTTCGAGCGCCGGTTGTTCGAGGAGTTGGAGGCGAGCGAGCAATGCGCCGCGCTGCGCCACGCCTTCTTCGCGACGCGCGAGGCGGCGCGCGCGCCCTCGGGGACGGAGCGCAGCAGCCTGCGCACCGATCGCGTGACGGTCGTCGGTGCCGGCACCATGGGCGGCGGCATCGCCATGTGTTTTGCCAATGCCGGGCTGCCCGTCCGGCTGGTGGAACCCGCAGCGGAGGCCCTCGCGCGCGGCATGGCCAACATTCGTCGCGCCTACGACGCAACCGTCGCGCGCGGCCGGCTGACCGCTGCGGACGTCGAGGCGCGCCTGGCGCTGATCGCGGCCGAGGCGTCGACAGCGGCCGCACTGCGCGATGCCGATGTCGTCATCGAAGCCGTGTTCGAGGATCTCGCGCTCAAGCAGGATGTGTTCGCCGATCTGGACCGCGGCCTGCCCGCTCCCGCCATCCTCGCCAGCAACACGTCGACCCTGAGCATCGACGCGATCGCGGCGGCGACCGGCTCGCCGGAGCGTGTCGTGGGCATGCACTTCTTCAGTCCGGCCAACGTCATGAAACTGGTCGAAGTGGTGCGCGGCGAGAAGTCGGACCCGCAGGTCGTCGCCAGCATCGTCGCGCTCGCCAAGCGCATCGGCAAGATTCCCGTGGTCGTGGGGAACTGCGACGGCTTCGTCGGAAACCGCATGCTTGGCCAGCGCACGGTCGAGGTGGACCGGATGCTGCTGCAGGGGGCGCTGCCCCAGGACATCGACAGGGTCCTGACCGGCTTCGGCTTCCCCATGGGACCGCTGGCGATGACCGACCTTGCCGGCGTCGACGTGAACTGGCGGGTGCGCCAGGCCCGCGGACAGCCGCTCGCTGCCTACGACGCGATGTATGAACGCGGGCGCCTGGGGCAGAAGGCGGGGCGTGGCTTCTATCTTTACGAGGGCCGCAAGCCGGTGCCCGATCCCGAAGTCGAGCAGATCATCCTGGGTCTCTCCGAGGCGGCGGGCATCGAGCGCCGGCCGATCCCGGACGAGGAGATACTCGAGCGCCTGCTCTTTCCCATGATCAACGAGGGCGCGCGCATCCTCGCCGAGGGCATCGCCGCCCGCCCAGGCGACATCGACGTCATCTGGGTCCATGGCTATGGCTGGCCCGCCTGGCGTGGCGGGCCGATGTTCCACGCCGACAGGGTGGGGCTCGATCACATCCGGCGCCGTCTCGCCCACTATCATGAGCGGTTCGGGCTCGCTTCGCTCGCCCCGGCGCCGCTGCTGGTCGAACTCGCCGATGCCGGCCGCGGTTTCGGCACTCTAGCCGCAGCATTCTCAGGTCGGCGGAAAGACGCAGAATGATCCAGATACCCGACGAGGCCCCCGAGGTCACTTTTCGCAACGGCCTGAAGGAGGGCCGGCTTCTGCTGCAGCGTTGCGCCGACTCCGGCCGCTGCTTCTTCTATCCGCGCACGGTGTCGCCGTTTTCCGGAAGCTCGCGCTACACCTGGCAGCAGGCGTCGGGTGCCGGCACGGTCTATTCGACGACTGTCGTGCGCCAGAAGGCCGAGCAGGGGGGCGATTACAATCTCTGCCTCGTCGACCTCGCGGAAGGACCCCGAATGATGTCGCGGGTGGAGGACATCGATCCCGCGCAGGTGACCATCGGTATGAAGGTCACGGCCTTCATCGCAACGGACGACAAGGGTGAGCCGCTGGTGCTGTTCCGTCCCTCGGAGGCGGCACCATGAGCGCGTTGCGCGGCGCTGTGGCCGCCGTCGGCGTGGGCACCACCCCCGCCTGGATCACGCCGGGCCAGACCTCGCTCGACCAGATGGCGGTGGCGGTCAGCGCCGCCGCCGCGGATGCCGGCCTGCGCGTGCAGGACATCGACGGCATCTTCACTGCGACGCTGTCGCAGTTCATGCCCGCGATGTCGGTGCCCGAGTATCTCGGGCTGGACGTCAAGGTGCTGGAGGGGACCAATATCGGCGGCTCCTCCTTCGTCGCCCATCTGGTGCCGGCAATGCTGGCGATTGCGGCCGGGCTCTGCGAGGTCGCCTGTGTCTGCTACGGCTCGAATCAGCGTTCTGCGGGCGGCAAGCTCATGACGCTCTCGGAGCCGATGACCTTCGAGGCGCCGTACAGGCCGCGCAATCCCATCGGTGCCTACGCCATGGCCACGGCGCGGCACATGCACCAATACGGCACCACGCGCGAGCAGCTCGCGGAGGTCGCCGTGGCCGCCCGCAAATGGGCCCAGCTCAACCCCGATGCCCAGATGCGCGACGAACTCACCGTGTCTCAGGTGCTTGCCTCGCGCATGGTGTGCGACCCGCTCTCGCTGCTCGATTGCTGCCTCGTCACGGACGGCGGCGGTGCGGTGATCCTTACGGCCGCCGACCGAGCGAAGGACCTCCGGCGCAAGCCCGTCTACGTGCTTGGCGCGGCGGCGGCGACGACGCATCGACAGATTTCGCAGATGCCGGACCTGACGGTCACGGGGGCCGTCGACTCGGGGCGGCGGGCGTTCGCCATGGCGGGTCTCGGCCCGGACGAGGTGGACCTCGTACAGCTCTATGACGCCTTCACCATCAACCCGATTCTCTTCCTCGAGGATCTTGGCTTCTGTCCCAAGGGCGAGGGCGGGCGATTTGTCGAAAATGGCCGGCTGGCGCCAGGAGGGGCGCTGCCGTTCAATACCAATGGCGGTGGGCTGTCGTGCTGCCACCCCGGCATGTATGGCGTCTTCCTCATGATCGAGGCGATCCGGCAGCTGCGCGGCGAGGGCGGGGCCCGTCAGGTGGACGGGGCAGAAATCGCGCTCGTGCACGGCAATGGCGGTCAACTGTCCAGCCAGGTGACCGCCCTGTTCGGCACGGCGAGTGCCCTCTAGCTGCAATGGCAGGTGAAATGGTCATGCCCGCTCGAACTGTGGCACAGCAACTGGTCCAGGCGTTCAAGCGACACGGCGTCGAGGTCACCTTCGGCCAAAGCCTGCCCAGCGCCTTCCAGCTGGCCGCGACCGGGGCCGGCCTGCGGCAGCTGGCCTATCGGCAGGAGAACATGGGCGGCGCCATGGCCGATGGCTATGCGCGTGTCTCGGGAAAGGTGGCGGTGGTCACCGCCCAGAACGGGCCAGCAGCCGCCCTGCTGGTGGCGCCCCTGAGCGAGGCGCTGAAGGCATCGATTGCGATCGTGGCCCTGGTTCAGGAGGTTGCACGCAACACCGTCGACAAGAACGCCTTCCAGGAATTCGACCATGCGAGGCTGTTCGATGCCTGCAGCAAATGGGTCCGCCGCGTTGACCGCGCCGACCGCATCGACGACTACGTCGACATGGCCTTCACCATCGCGGCGACCGGCCGGCCCGGGCCCGTCGTGCTGCTCGTGCCGGCCGACCTGCTGCTGGACGAGGCGGTGGACACACCCCGGCGCGCGGCGCCAGGTGTCTTTCCACTCGACCGCACGTCTCCCGATCCGGTCGCGGTGGCCGATGCCGCGGCACGGCTTGCCGGAGCCGAGCGCCCGCTGGTGATTGCCGGTGGCGGCGTGCATGTTTCCGGGGCCACCGCCGAACTGGCCCGGCTGCAGGAGGATTGCCATCTTCCGGTTGCCACCACCGTGATGGGCAAGGGCAGCGTGGCCGAGAGCCATCCCCTTTCGCTGGGCGTCGTCGGCTATTTCATGGGCAGCGGGGCGCGCACGAAGGACCTGCGCGCGCTCGTCACCGAAGCGGACGTGATCCTTCTCATCGGCACGCGGACGAACCAGAACGGCACCGACAGCTGGAGCCTGTACCCTCCCGGCGCCAGTTACATCCACATGGATATCGATGGGACGGAAGTCGGGCGGAACTATCGCTCCGCGCGCATGGTCTGTGACGCCAGGCCCGGGCTCGCGGCCCTTCGCGAGGCGCTGCTGGCGGCCGGGCTCGAGAAGCGCGCGGCGGCGCGTCCGGCGGTAGAAGCGGCCGTCTCGCGTGGGCTCGCCAGCTTCCACCGGCTGACCGGCGCCGTGCGCGGCGACGATCGCTCCCCGGTGCGCCCGGAACGCCTGATGGCCGATATCGACCGGAGGTTGACGCCTGCGAGCATCGTGGTCGCCGATGCCAGCTATTCGTCGATCTGGATGGCAAACTACCTGACGGCCCGGACCCCGGGCGCCCGCTTCATCGCCCCGCGGGGCCTGGCGGGCCTCGGCTGGGGTCTGCCGATGGCACTCGGTGCCAAGGCGGCGAGGCCGGCGGCGCCCGTGATCTGCATCGCCGGCGACGGCGGCTTTGCCCATTCGTGGGCCGAGCTTGAAACCGCTGTGCGGCTGCGCCTGCCCGTCACCGTGATCGTCCTCAACAACGGCGTTCTCGGCTACCAGAAGGATGCCGAGGATGTGAAGTTCGGCCGGCACAGCGACGCCTGCTACTTCAGTCCCGTCGATCACGCAGCGATCGCCAGGGCCTGCGGTGCCAATGGTGTGCGCATCGAGCGCCCGGAAGAGTTCGGGACGGCGCTCGATGCGGCGCTGGCGAGTGAAATCCCGACGCTGCTCGACGTCATCACCGATGCCGAGGCCCGTCCGCCCCTCACCTTCTTTGAAGGCAAGTTCATCAGCCCCTTCGCCGCCACCGAATGAAAGCGGATGCCATGTACGAGAACGTCGCCATCATCGGGGCCGGGACAATGGGTCATGGCCTCGCCCTGGTCCACGCCCTGGGCGGCGCCAGGGTCACCGTCACCGATGTCGACCCCGCTACGCTCGCCGGGGCCGCCGGCCGCATCCGCTCGGCCGTGCAGGTCCTCGCCGAGTGCGGCGAGATCGATGCGAACACTCCCGACCCGCTGACCCGCATCCGCTTTGTGCCAACGCTCGCGGAGGCGGTGGCGGATGCCAATCTGGTGGTCGAGGCGGCGGTGGAAGATCCCGTGGCCAAGCGGTCGATCTTCTCCGAACTGGACCGCCTGGCGCCCCGGACAGCCGTGATCGCCAGCAACACGTCGGGGCTCGACATCTTTCCGCTGGTTCCCGCCGGCCGGCTTGGGCGCACGCTCATCGTCCACTGGTACGCGCCCCCCTACATCGTCGAACTGGTGGATATCGTGGGTAGCCCCGAGACGCCCGCTGATCTGATCGAATCGGTCCGGGCTTTCGTCGCGGGACTGGGGAAGCGCCCGGTCGTCCTCTCCCGCTTCGTGCCCGGCTACGTCGCCAATCGGCTGCAGGCCGCCTGGACACGCGAGGTGCTGTGGCTGATGGAACAGGGCATCGCCGGGCCGGCCGAGATCGACGCCGCCGTCCGGCACGGGCTGGCGGGCCGCATGGCCCTGCTTGGCCATGTCATGAAATCGGATTTTGGCGGCCTCACGCTGACCCAGCGGCTGCTTGCGAACGGCAGCTACGAGTTTCCGGCGCCGGTGGACCACTACGACATCCTCGACCGGCTCGTGGAAGCTGGTCGAACCGGTGTTCTTGCGGGGAAGGGGTTCTACGATTACGGCGGCAGGCCGGCTGCCGAACTGGTCGCCGACCGTGACCGGCGCCTGATCGCCCTCAAGCGGGCAACCAATGCGATCGTCGCCGACTTCCCGGAACCGAAGGTTCAGTAGGTTTCGGAGATGGTGCCGACCCGGGCCGCCTCGCCGGTCGGAGCCTTCCTGGCATACTCCTGATAGGCAAGCCAGTTGCGGCGCGTGTGCTCGGTCATCAGTTCCACGACCCTGTCGGCATCGTGGTCGAGAATCGCCTGTACGATTTCCTCATGCTCGTGGCAGACCTCGCGGGAGCGGTGCGGTGTGCGCTGCGTGAACGCGTAGACGCGCCGCCCGAGATGCTGCACGAGCAAGGTCAGGGACTCGTTGCCGCCAAGTACCGTGATATGACGGTGCACGGCCCGGTTGGCCTCGCGGAGTTCGTCGATGCTTCCCGTGTCGAGCGCGGCGCGGGCCTCCGCCATGAGCTGCGCCAGCCGGCGTCGCCCGGCCTCGTCGGTGCTCGCCGCTGCGAGCCCGGCGGCGTGGGTTTCGAGCGCGCTGCGCATGTCGAAATATTCCCACACCTCCCGCTCCGTGCGTTCGCGCACCCGTGCCCCGAGCCGCGGCCGCACTTCGACCCAGCCGTCGTTCTCCAGCAACTGCAAGGCCTCGCGGATCGGCCCGCGGCTGACCTGCAGCATGGCCGCCAGCTCGCTTTCTCGCAGGCGCTCGCCGGGTTTGAGGATGCCGTCGGCAATCATCTTCTCGAGCCTTTCGGCCACCTTGAAGCGCAGCGGCGGCGCATCCAGCGGGTCGATCGTGAGGTGGGATGAAAAGTTCGAACTGGTGCCGCTCATCAGCGGATAACCCCTCTTCATGGGCAGGTGTGCGCGGGCGGGCGCGCGGGGCACACCTAGCGCAATAAGGTCTACGACCAAAGATCGAAAGTGGCAACTTCATGAATGAAGATTGTTGACAATAATCTTTCTGCGGGTGACAGTCTGCAAAGGGAGGAACTGAGCGTGTCACAAGCCAATCGCTCCGCGCCGCTGAGTGGCCTGCGGGTAGTGGAAATCGCCAATGTGGTCGCTGGCCCCACCTGTTGTCAGGTCCTCGGCGATTTCGGCGCGGATATCATCAAGATCGAGCACCCCGCAGGCGGGGACGGCATGCGCCGAATGGGCAACATCAAGGATGGGATGCCCCTGTGGTGGAAGGTGGCAGGCCGCAACAAGCGCAGTGTCGGGCTGTATCTTGGCGATCCGGAGGCAGGCGACATCTTCGTCGAACTGGTCAAGTCCGCCGACGTCGTGGTCGAGAGCTTCCGTCCGGGCACCCTCGAGAAATGGGGGCTTGGCTATGACCGGCTGAAGAGCGTCAATCCGAACCTCATCCTGTTGCGGGTGAGCGGGTTCGGCCAGGACGGCCCCTACAAGAATCGTCCTGCGTTCGGCACACTCATCGAATCCATGTCCGGGTTCGCCCATCTCACCGGCCAGCCCGAGGGGCCACCGACGCTGCCCCCGTTTGCGATGGCCGACTACATGGCGGGCATCAGCGGCGTGGCCGCCATCATGATGGCGCTTTATCATCGCGACGTTCACGGCGGCGGCGGCCAGGTCATCGACCTGACGGTGTTCGAGCCGCTGATGTCGACGATGGCGCTGCCGATCGTGCGCTACGACCAACTCGGCATACCGACCGAACGCACCGGGAATCGCTCGCCGAACACGGCCCCGCGCAACACCTATCCGACCAAGGACGGCAAATGGATCGGTGTCTCGGCCGCGACCAACGAGTTGGCGGAGCGCATCATCCTCCTCGTGGGCCGGCCCGACCTCGTGCAGCAGCCGTGGTTCAAGACCGGCAAGGGACGTGCCGAGCACGTCGACCTGCTCGATGGGGCAGTCGCCAGCTGGATGATGGAGCGCACGCGGGACGAGGTGATGGAAGCCGCTGCCGAAGCGGCCGTCACCTTCGCTCCCGTCTATTCCATCCCCGACATGATGAGTGACCCGCAGGTGGTGCACCGCGAGATGATTGCCGCGGTCGAGGACCCCGACCTCGGCACCATCCGCATGCCCAATGTGCTGTTCCGGATGTCGGAAACGCCGGGGACTATCCGCTGGGCCGGCCGGTCGCTCGGGTCCGATACCGACGCCGTGCTCAAGGAGGAACTCGGTCTTTCCGACTCCGCACTTGCGGCCATGCGCGAACGCGGCGTGGCCCGCTGATGCAGCCGCACGACAATACGATGGACGATAGCGAGGTGCGCGCGGCATTCGAGTCGGCGCTGATCCCTGCGCCCGGTGCTGGCCCGTCCTCGTTCATCACCCGGCTGCTCGGTCTGCACCCGCAGTTCGACCGCGACACCTGCACCATCGACTTCACGGTACGGGGATTCATGCTGAACCTGCAGGGCTCGCTTCACGGTGGGCTCATCGGGGTGATCTTCGACACCTGCATGGGCCGCCTGGTGCGCCACCGGATCAGCCAGGGCAAGACGGTGGAAATGAACATCCAGTACCTCCGCGCGGTCCTGCCGGGACCGGCCAGGTGCACGGCGCGGCTGCTCAAGCGCGGCCGCACGATAAGTTTCGTCGAGGCGCAGATGACCGACGGCGGTGGCCGCATCCTTGCGGCTGCCACCTCTACATGGACCCACAAAGAAGGCGAACGCCTCACTCAGCAGGAGGACGCGGCCGAGTAGGCCGAGGCCACAATCGAAAAGGAGGAATGCATGTTCTCAAGAACGAAGAATGCACTGCTCGGGCTTAGCGCTCTTGCAGCTCTATTCATCAGTCCGAGCGCGCAGGGCTTCGACGGTGTCAGCCCCGAAATCATGGCCGCCGCGCTCCAGGAAGGCCAGCTGGTCATCTATGCCAGCTCCGCGGCTCCGGTGATGGATGCCGCAGTCGAGGGCTTCCGGGCGGCCGTCCCCGGCATCGAGGTCAACGTGCTGCGCCTCGCCACCAATCCCCTGACCACGCGCTACGTGCAGGAAGTCGAGGCCGGCGTCCACGTTCCCGACGTGCTCGACCTGTCGGCGACGAGGCTGCTCGAGGCCAACCCCGACTGGTTCGCCCCGCTCACCGAGCAGGAGATTCCCATCCTCGCCGAGTGGCCGGACGGGGTGAAGAAGGGGCACTACATCAACACGCTTCAGGGCATCATGCTGATCGCCTACAACACCGACCTGGTGCAGGGCGACCACATTCCGCTGACTTGGGAGGACATCCTCAAGGAGGAGTATCGCGGCAAGGGCATGCTGGTGGACCCGCGCTCGTCGAGTTCATACATGGCGTGGCTGGACCTCATGGATGTCACCTACGGCCCGGAGTACATCGAAAAGCTGAAGGCGCAAAACTTCACGCTGGTCGAAGGCGGCACCCAGGGTGTGCAGCAAGTCGCCGCCGGCGGCGCAGAACTGGTCATTCCGCCCGCCTTCGCGCATGCGCAGCCCTTCATCGAGAAGCAGGCGCCCATCGGCGTGTCGATCCCGAATGACCATTCCGACGTGACGGCCATTGGTCCCCAGCATTCCTGGGCCATTGCCGCCAAGGCGCCCAACCCCAACGCGGCACGCGTGTTCATGGCCTGGTTCCTGTCGCAGGAGTCGCAGCGGATCAACTGTGCGCTCAGCGGCGGCTCGTCGGCGGTCGTCACCGACCTGCCCGCATGTCCCGTCGTCGGGGAGAACTACATGGCCGCCGAGACCGACCTGTCGCAGGAGCGGGTGGACGACCTGCTGAACAGGCTGGGCGTGCAATAGGCATTCGCCGTCCTGGGCGCGCTTCGGCGCGCCCAGGATACCTGGGTGCGGCCCCCATGCCGGCCGCGGTTCGCCTGCTCCCGGTGCGCTGCCCTTCCATGCCACAGGAGTTGCACATGCAGTCCATCCCCGCCGAGCCCATGGACACCTCCCTCCCGCTGTTGTTTCGGCCGTTGCAGATGCGTGGGGTCACGGCCCGCAATCGCATCATGGTATCGCCGATGTGCCAATACAGGTCGCCCGGCGGCGCGCCCACGGATTGGCATCTGGTCCATCTGGGACGTCTCGCCATTGGCGGCGCTGGAATCGTCTTTGGCGAGGAAACCGCCGTGGAAGCGCGGGGGCGAAAAACCCATTCCTGCGCCGGCCTGTGGGACGACGCGCAGATCCCGGCCTATCGCCGCATCACCGATTTCATCCGCAGCCAGAATGGCGTGCCGGCGATCCAGCTTGGCCATTCCGGGGCGAAGGCCTCCACCACCCGCGGACCGGACGGCCGGTGGCGGCGGCTCACATCGGCCGATGCCGACGAGGGTCGTCCACCGTGGGTGCCGCTCTCACCGGGCGGCGCGGCGCCCGAGGATGCCGGCCTGCCCGTCCGGACAATGGATCGCGACGACATCCGTGCCGTTCAGGACGCATGGGTCGAGGCCGCTCGACGCAGCCTCGAGGCAGGCTTCGACATGGTCGAAATCCACGGTGCCCACGGCTACCTGATCCACCAGTTCCTCTCGCCCGTAACCAACCGGCGCTCCGACGGCTATGGCGGCGACCGTGCGGGCCGCATGCGCTTCGCCCTCGAACTCACGGAAAAGGTTCGCGCCGTCTGGCCGTCCGACCGCCCCCTGGCCTTTCGCGTCTCGAGCGTCGACGGGCGCGGCGGCCGGTGGGGGCTGGAGGACACGCTGGCACTCTGCACCGCGCTCAAGCAGCGCGGAGTCGACGTGGTGGACTGTTCCTCCGGTGGCATCGCCGGCGATTCGACGATGCCTGTCGTGCCGTGGGTCGCGGGGCACCACGTCCCCTATGCGAGCGCCGTCCGGCAGGCGACCGGCCTGATGACCGTGGCCGTCGGGATGATCACGGCGCCTGCGCATGCCGAAGCCATCCTCGCCGGTGGCCATGCCGACATCATCGCCCTGGCCCGCGAACTTCTCGTGAACGGGGACTGGCCGGTGGCGGCTGCTGGTGCGCTGGGCGTCGCCGATCCCTTTGCCAGCCTGCCGCCTGCCTACGCCTATCGCCTGCGGCGCCGCGAACGTGCCAGGCAGCATGAACTCAACCGGCTGGACGCCGCTGCCGCCCGGTTTCCGACCAGCGAAACCGACTCGATCCCCATGCCGCAACTCCGGATTCAGACATGACTCGCATGACAGGCGCCCGCGCCCTCGCGGAGATGCTTTCCGCCTACGGCGTCACCGACATCTTCATGGTCCCGGCCGTGCTGCGCCGCACCATGGCCGAACTGGAGCTGCACACCAGCATCAGGCGCATTCACGCGCATGGCGAAAAGGCGGCTGCCTATATGGCAGACGGCTATGCACGCGTCGCCGGCCGTCCGGGTGTCTGCATGGCGCAGGTCGTGGGCGCGATGAACCTCGCCGCCGGACTGCGGGACGCATATCTCGCCCATTCCCCTGTCATCGCCCTGACCGGCGGGCGGGACCCGGCAACCAAGTTCCGCAAGGTCTACCAGGAGATCGACGACGTCCCGTCCTTCGAGGCGGTGACGAAGTTCAATGCCACGGTCGACGACGTGGCCCGGATTCCCGACATGCTGCGCCAGGCCTTCCGCGTTTCGGTGAGCGGGGTGCCGGGACCGGTGCACCTGCAGTTTCGCGGCAACGAGGGCCAGCTGGACCAGGAGGAAGCCGACCTCGACCCCGATGTGTCCGGGCTGCCGTCGGCGATCCCGCCCTATCGGCCCAGACCGTCCGAGGCGGATGTGCGCCAACTGGTGGAGCGGCTGCAGGCGGCGGCACGACCGGTGATCGTGGCCGGCGGCGGCGTCCGCGCGTCGGGGGCGGGAGCGGCGCTTGTCGCCCTGGCGGAAGCCCTGTCCATTCCCGTTGCCACCTCGCTCAACGGCAAGGATGCCATCGCAGGAACGCACCCTCTCTCGATCGGCGTCTGCGGCACCTATTCGCGAGGCTCGGCAAACCGGGCGCTGCTGGAAGCCGACCTCGTCTGCTTCATCGGCAGCGAGACCGGCAGCATGACCACCCACTTCTGGCGCTTGCCGGCGAAGGACGCGGCCGTCCTGCAGATCGACATCGAAGCGGAAAACCTTGGGCGCAACTACAGGCTCGACGCGGCCCTGTTGTCCGATGCGCGGGTGGCGCTGGAGCTGATGCTGGCCTGCGCCGATCGTTCGACCGCGCCCCGGCGCGGCACCTGGCTCGCCCGGGTGCGCGAACTGGCGGCACAATGGCGTGACGAGATGCGGCCGCTGCTGAGCAGCGACGCGATGCCCATTCGCCCCGAGCGGATCTGCAGCGAGCTTTCGCGGCATGCGCCCGAGGACGCGATCATGGTGGTGGACACGGGCCATGCCGGCATGTGGATGGGCGGCATGTATGACCTGCGCAGCAACCGCCAGAGCTATCTGCGCAGTGCCGGGCATCTGGGATGGGCCTTCCCCGCCGCCCTCGGGGCGAAATGTGCAGCTCCCGATCGCCCCGTGATCTGTTTTACGGGCGACGCCGGCTTCTGGTACCACGTCGCGGAGATCGAGACGGCGCTGCGCTGGGGCATCAACGCCGTCATTGTCGTGAACAACAATGGCGGCGGCAATCAGTCCAAGCGTGGCTTTGACCGCGTCTATGGCGGTCAGCAGACCGAACAGGGACGGGCCCTCTGGACGTTTCGCCCGACCGACTTCGCCGGCCTCGCCGAAGCGATCGGCGCCCGGGGAATCCGCGTGGAAAAGGCGGTCGACTTCCAGTCGGCGCTGGCCTCGGCGCTGGCCACGCCTCGGCTCACCGTGATCGACGTCGTCACCGACATCGAGGCCCTTGCACCGTCGGCTGTCGCATGATCGATGAAACCCATGATGCCACGCGGCGAAGCTGGGTGGCGGGCGCGGATGGCCACGCCGATTTCCCGCTGCAGAACCTGCCGCTTGGCGTCTTCAGCTGTGGCGCGGATGGCCCGCGTGGCGGCATGGCCATCGGCGACGACATCCTTGATCTGGCCGAACTGGCCGGTGCCGGTATCCTGGACGCCGGCGCTGCCGCCCTCGCCCGCACAGCCGCCGCGCCGGCCCTGAACGCCTTCCTCGCGCTCGGCCCCGCAGCGCGCCGGGCCCTGCGGCGCGCGGTCTTCGACCTGCTGGCCGTCGATGGCGCCGGATCGCAGGCGGCGAGGCAAATGTCGACGCGCCTGCTCAAACCGGCCCGCGCATGCACGATGCACCTGCCCGTCAGTATCGGCGACTACACGGACTTCTACGCGGGAATCCACCACGCGACGAATGCGGGAGCGCAGTTTCGGCCCAACGAGCCGCTGCTTGGCAACTACAAATACGTGCCGATTGCCTATCACGGCCGCTCCTCCTCGATTCAAGTCGACGGCGCGGCGGTGCGCCGCCCTGCCGGTCAGTTGCCGGTGTCGGGCGCGCGGGCGCCGGTCCATGCTGCAACGGACCAACTCGACTTCGAAGCGGAACTCGGCGTCGTGATCGGCACCGGCAATCCCATGGGCGAACCGATCCCGATCGGCGCCGCCAGGGAACACGTCGGCGGCTATTGTCTCCTCAACGACTGGTCGGCAAGGGACATTCAGGCCTGGGAGTATCGCCCGCTCGGCCCGTTCACCGCCAAGAACTTCGCGACCACGATCTCGCCCTGGATCGTCAGCCCCGAGGCCCTGGCGCCGTTCCGCCGGCAGGCCTTCCGGCGCGGTGCGGGCGACCCGGCTCCCCTTGCCTATCTTGACGACGAGGAAGACCGGAGTTCCGGCGGACTCGACTGCGAGGTCACGATCGGCCTGCAGACCGCGGCCATGCGGGGGTCAGGAACCCCGCCCGTCACCATCAGTACAACCAACACTGCCTATCTGTATTGGACCGTGGCGCAGATGGTTGCCCATCATACCGTGAGCGGGTGCAACCTCCGCAGCGGCGATCTCCTGGGCACCGGGACGATCTCGGGACCGGCGCCGGACAGTGTCGGTTCGCTGATGGAGATGACGCATGGCGGCCGCGAGCCCATAGCCCTGCCGTCCGGCGAATCCAGGAGATTTCTGGAGGATGGCGATCTGGTGATCCTCTCGGCCCGCTGCACCCGCGAAGGCTTCTCGAGCATCGGCTTCGGCGCGTGCCGGGGGATGGTAGCGTCGGCCGCAAGTCGGCGGCCGGACATCCCCGGGCGATGAGCGCACATGCCGGGCACGAGGCCCCACGTCCACTGAGTCCGGGCGCGCATTTGCCATTCCCAAAGAAGAAAGCGGTCTTGCCATCGGCGCCCGCGTGGGCTTCACTGTAATCTTGCTCGCGAATCTTGCTTGCGCGACAAAATAGGGCCACGCCGTTCCTCGGCGGCGACTGGCCGGTAACTGGAGGAACTCATGCATCCCTTCTTTCAACACCCCGCGGGGCGCGGCGCGCTGGCCCTGGGACTGGTCGCCGGCATCTGGCTCAGCCTGTCTGCCTTCGCGCCGCCCGTGGTTGACGGCACGACGCCCCCGGCGGCCCGCCCCGACCGCGTCCTGCTTGCCCAGGCCGCCGAAGAGACCGTGGTCGAAAAGCCGGTCACCTATGCCTCCGACCAGGCCGACCGCGGCCAGAAGAGCTTCGTCAAGTACTGCGTGGAGTGCCATGGCGAGGACCTGCGGGGCGGGTTGCTGGGCGGACCGCCCCTGCGCGGCACCAGCTTCGAGGAAAAATACGCCAACGGCGTGCCGGCCGGCGTGCTGTTCGATTTCATCAGCACCGCCATGCCGCCCGATTCGCCGGGGCGCTACTCGGCCAATGTCTATCTCGACATGATGGCCTATATCCTCAAGCGCAACGGCTACCCGGCCGGCGCGCCGCTGCCCTCGGACGTCGACGCGCTCTACAACCTCACCATGACCAAGTGATCGCCGCCGCGCCCGGTCGTTCCAGCCTGCCGAGACCCGCGTGAGCGGCCCTGACCTGACCGTCCAGCTGCTGGTGCTCCGGCTGTTCGCCGGGCTGCTCATGATGACGGTACAGGGCGCGACGATCGCGGCGGTGGCGGTGCTGCTGGGCGACAAGGGGCCCGCCCATGACGGCAGGCTGACGCTGCTGCCGCTCCCGCATGTCGACGTCCTCGGCCTGGGCTCGCTCATCCTGTCGGGCTTCGGCTGGAGCCGGCCGGTGGCGATCGACGCGGCCGGGCTGCGCATCGGGCCCTGGGGCCTGGTGGTCGCCGTGCTGGCCGGCAGCGCGGCGCTGCTTGCCCTCGGCTACCTCATCCTGCAGCTGGCGATCCCGCTGCTGACGACGCTGCCCTATACCGCCGGGATCGCGGGGGCGGCTTTCGTGCGCCTGACGGCGCGGCTATGCGTGTGGATGGCGCTGTTCGCGCTCCTGCCGCTGCCGCCTTTGGCCGGCGCCCACCTGCTGGCCGCCATCGGCGTGCGCCTGCCGGCGCTGACCGGCGTGATGGTCGGCTGGGGCCTGCTGCTGGCCTCCGCCTTCGGCATCACCCGGATGGTGCTGCTGCCCGTCTACGACGTCGTCGCGCCACTGGTCATCGGGCCCGAGCTGGCGCGCTAGCTGGCCGGTTCACCGGGGCGCGACCGGGACACCGCCATAGCGATCGAGAATGGCGGCGAGGGTGCCGTCCGCCGACAGCCCGGCAAAGGCGCGGGCGATGGCATGCTTGAGCGTGACGTCGCCCTTCCACAGCCCGAAGACCAGCCGGTAGTGGGCGAGGTCCGGCGCCCAGGCGACCGTCCAGCCGTGCTCGTCGGCGAGTTTGCGCGCCAGCATGGCCTCGGTCACCCCCGCGGCGAACGTGCCGTCGGCAATGCCGGCCGCCAGCATGTCGGGCGTCGGCACCACGCGCGCCACAGCCCCCCGGGCGCGCAGTACGCTGGCGAGGCCGATGCGGTCGAGGCCGGAGACCAGCGTCAGCACGCCGACCGTCTTGCCCGCGAGGTCCGCGATCGGGGCCGGCGAGACGACGGCCCAGCCGGTTTCGGCATAGGGCGGGCTGACGTCGAGGAAGGAGCGGGTCTGTACGGAATCGACCACACCGCCGGCGATGACGTGGCATTGCCCGCGGCTGAGCCGCCAGTTGCGCGGGTTGAAATCGCGACCGATGGCCGGGTTCTCATTGACGACGAGGGCCAGCCCGAGGCGCTGCGCCACGGCGCCGAGCAGCTCGATGTCGAGCCCCGGCAGGGCCGCGTCGCCGGTCACCAGCGGCGGATAGACCGGTGGCACGCACGCCTTGAGCGACGCCGATTTCTCGACCTCGCTGAGGGAGGTGTCCGGCGGCAGCACGCTGACCGCGACGAGCAGCGCCACCACCGCCACGAAGCTCAGGACATCGCGCATGGCAGCCCGGGTCACGATGGTCGCCTCACGTGCGGTGGAAGTCGTAGAGCGCGATGCCGAACAGCACCACCGCCGCCCCCGCCATGACCGCGATCCCCATCCACGGCGCGAACTGGTAGTAGTCGATCAGCGTGCCGCGCAGGGCATCGACCGCGTAGGTCAGCGGGTTGTACTCGACGAGGGTGACCAGCCATTCGGGGTAGACGATGCGCGTCTGCGCCCGGGTCAGCGCCGGGTCGAGCGGGAAGATCGAGCTCGAGGTGAAATAGAGCGGCAGGATCACCGCGTTGGAGAAGATGCCGAACCCCTCGAAGCTGCGGATGCGGTTGGCGATCACCACCCCCAGCGAGGTGAGCGCGAAGGCGAGCAGCGCCATCAGTCCCACGGCCTTGAGGACGTCGGGCAGGGTGAGCGGCACGTCGGCAAAGCGCGCGAGGATCAGCACCAGGCATCCGTGCAGCACGGCCACGGTGGTGCCGCCCAGGACCTTGCCCAGCAGCACCGTCGTGCGCGACAGCGGCGACACCAGCACCTCGCGCAGGAAGCCGAATTCGCGATCCCAGATCACCGAGACGGCGGACTGCACGGAGGTGAACATGATGTTGAGGGCGATGACGGCGGGGAAGATGAACTGCAGGTAGGTGAAGGGCACGACGAAGGTCGCCGCCCCGTAGACCTCGCCGCGGAAATAGGGATTGAGGCCGATCCCCAGGATGAGCACCCACAGGATCGGCCGGCTGACGCCGCCGATCAGCTGGCCGCGATCGCGGAAGGCGCGCTTCACCTCCCTGAGCCACAGGCCGTAGAGCCCGCCGAGCTGCACCATCAGCGCCGAACGCCGTTGCCTTGCCCCAGCCCCGTTCATCGCGTGTGCTCGCCTCCCCGCCGGCCGAAGGCACGGGTCTGCTCGCGCGGATCCGCCGCCCGATTGCGCAATTCATGTCCGGTCAACGACAGGAACACCGTCTCGAGGCTCGGCACCTCGATGCTGAGCGTCTTGATTCGGGTGCCGAATTCGGCGAGCACCGCGGCCACCAGCGCGTCATCGCTGACCAGCGTCAGCTCCGTGCCCGGCGTCCCCGTCAGCCGGTCGGCGAAGCGCCGGGCGATCGCCTCGCCATCGGCAGCGCTGGCCGGCGACAGGCGGAGCAGCGTCTGTCCGTGGGCCTGCTTGAGCGCCTCCGGGGTATCGAGCGCCAGCACCTTGCCGCCGTCGATGATGCAGACGCGGTCGCAATGCTCCACCTCTTCGATGTAGTGGGTGGTCACCAGCACGGTGATGTCGCGCTCCGCCCGCAACTGGCGCACATGGCTCCAGATGCGCTCGCGCGTCTGCGCGTCGAGCCCGACCGTCGGCTCGTCGAGCAGCAGGATCCTCGAATCGTGGATCAGCGCGCGGGCGATCTCAAGCCGCCGCTTCATGCCAGAAGACAGCGAGCGCACCGGCTTGTCCGCCCAGTCGGCGAGCTCGACCAGCGCCAGCATCTCGCCGATGCGCTGGCGCCGCAGCCGCCGCGGCACGCCGAAGACGAGGCCGTGCAGATCGAGGTTCTCCTTCACCGTCAGCCGGTCGTCGAGGCTCGGCTCCTGGAAGACGATGCCGAGAAGCTGGCGGGCGGCGAGGGGGTGCTTCGCCACGTCGACGCCGCCGATCAGCGCCACGCCGCTGTCGGGGCGCAGGATGGAGCACAGGATGTGCAGCAGCGTCGTCTTGCCGGCGCCGTTGGGGCCGAGCAGGGCGAACATCTCCCGTTCGCCCACGTCGAAGCTGACATTGTCGAGCGCGAGCGTGCGACCATAGCGCTTGCTGACGCCGTCGACGCGGATGGCGGGCGCGGCCGGAGCGGGGGCGGGGTCTGCCATCACGGGGCCGGGGTCGCCGGGAAATCGAAGCGCTTGTAGATCTGCGCGAAGGTGCCGTCGGCGCTCAGCGCCGCGATCGCCTGGTCGATGGCGGTGCGCAGGAACACCTGGTCGGCCAGCAGCAGCGCGCCGACACCCAGGGTGGTGGGCGGCAGCGGCGCCGGATCGATGGCGTGGATGCCGGCATAGGCGGGCTCCGCGCGCTGCCTCGCCCACAGCGCCGGGGCCCAGACGAGCGCGACGTCGACCTTGCCGGCCACGAGCGCCTCGAGTGCGAGTTCGTCATTGCCCATGGGGTACACCGGCCAGCGCTTCTCGGCAGGCAGGCCGGACAGGTAGGAGGCCAGCCGGATATGCGCCGAGGTGCCGATGGTCGCCCCGATCGGGCGCCCTGCCGCCAGGTCGGCGAGCCGGCCCGGCCCGGCCTCGGTGGTCACGAATACATACTGGGCGTCGTAATAGGCGCGGCTCAGGGTCACCCAGTTGGCGTATCCCTCGGGGATCAGCTTGAAGCCCATATGCGCGTCGCAGTGCTTGAGCATGACCTCGTAGACCTTGGTGATGTCCTCGAGGGCGAGGTCGCTTTCGACCACGTAGCGCCGCGGCTCGAGCAGCAGCGCCGCAGCGATGGCGTCGGCGACGGCGCCCGCGACTTCCCAGTCGGGGTCGCGCTGGTCCACGCAATAGCGCAGTTCGGACTGGTCGAGGCGCCGCCCGATGTTCCACTGGCCGGGGGCGAAGGGCTGGTCGAAGAATTCCGGCTCCGCCTGCGCCGCAACCGGGCCCTGCCATAGCGCCGCCATCAGCAGGGCCAGCGCCAGCGCCGTGAGCAGGTTGGCCAGACGCGGCAAGGTGAACGCAGGGGACATGGTCAGACCTCACAAAGACTCCGGGCGGACTGGAGGAGTCCAGGTCCGCCCGGGCCGGGTTCGCGATGCGCCAGCGATCAGTCGGGAAGCGCGAAGACGTACACGGTGGCAGGGTTGTCCGGCGGCAGCTTGATTTCCGGGGTCAACGATGCCAGGCGGCCGAGCCCGGAGGCCCAGCTGGCGGTGATCGCAACATACTGCTTGCCGCCGGCCTCATAGGTGATCGGGAACGACTCCAGCGAGTTGGAGAGGGTCGGGCTCTTCCACAGCACCTCCCCGGTCTCGTCGTCCATCGCCAGCAGGTGCCGGTCGAGAGTGCCGACGAACACCACGCCGCCCGCGGTCGGCAGGGTCGAGCTGGTGACCGGCGCACGCTGCCGGTACTGCCACACCTCCGACTGGTCGGTCAGCTTGATGGCGCGGACCTGGCCGATATTGCCGTCGCTGTCCGGATGCGGCACGCGCGAGTAGGTCTGCAGGCCGCCGCCGGTGTAGATCTGGCCCGGGTCGAGCGGGTTGACCGTCGTGTTGGAGCAGAACTCGACCGTCGGCAGGTACAGCGTCTCGGTGCGCGGGCTGTAGGCCGTGGCCTGCCAGGCCTTGGCACCCGGGTCGGCCGGGCAGTTGAAGGTGGTCTCGCCGATCACCGGGATGACCTCCGGGTTGATCTCCTTCTTGCCGGTTTGCGGATCGATCGAGAGCACGACGTTCTGCGGCGCCGTTTCCTTGGCCCACAGCCATTCGCCGGTTGTGCGGTCGAGCGATTCGATGATGCCGATCTTGCCGGTGGTCACCACCTGCTTGCGCATCTCGCCCTTGACCGGCAGGTCGACGAGCAGGCGCTCGTAGACGTAGTCGAGGTCGAGGGAGTCGGTGGGCAGGTACTGGTGGTACCACTTGAGCTCGCCCGAGTTCGGGTCGATGGCCAGGGTCGAGTTGGTATACAGGGCCTCGTTGGTGACGCCCGGATCCGAACTCGGCGGCGTCAGGCCGGCGATCTCGACGTTCCACGGATAGGGCTGGCCGACGCCGGCGAAGAACAGGTTCTGGTCGGGATCGTAGGAGCCGGTGATCCAGGCCGATGCACCGTAGCGGTTGTCCACGGGTAGGCCGTTCCAGCTGTTGCCCTCGGGGGTATCGCCGCGGGCGATGGTATGGACGCGCCACAGTTCGGCGCCCGTATCCGGGTCATGCCCGGTGAAGAAGCAGCCACCCGGCTGGGCGTTGCTGCACGAGGTCATGCCCTGGATGAGGACGCCATTGGCGACCAGCGGTCCGCTGGAGAAGGCGAAGCCCTTCTTGTGGTCGGCGACCTGCTTGTCCCAGATCAGCTGGCCGGTCTTGGCGTCGAGCGCGATCAGGTGGGCATCGCGGGTCGCAATGAACAGCTTGTCCTCGTAGATCGCCTTGGAGCGCTCGCCGCTGGGGTTCACGCCGTCCGGGAGTTCGTACTGGTATTCCCAGATCAGCTCGCCGGTGGCCGCATTGAGGGCCTGGATCAGGTGGGTGGAGTTCTGGACGTACATGATCCCGTCATGGACGAGCGGCGTCTCCTGCGACCGTCCGCCCGGCGTCAGGCCCCAGGCCCAGGCAAGCTGTAGCTTGCCGACATTCTCCTTGTTGATCTGGTCGAGCGGGCTGTAGCCCCAGCCATTATAGGTGCGCCGCCACATCAGCCAGTCGCCGTCCGGCGGGTTGAGCAGCATCTCGTCCGTGACCGGCGTCAGAGCGTCGGTCGGGTTGTCCTGCGCCGTCGCGGCCTGTACCGCCAGCAGCGAAATGGACGTTGCGGCGATCGCCACGATCGCTGTCAGTCTCTGACTACTCTTCATGAGTTGCCTCCTCCTCAACTATTGTGACCAACTCGTTGAATTGTCTTGCGTCCGGCGCTCTCGCCCAATGGCATTTCCGCCACTGGACCAAGTCGTTCCGAGCAGTGCAGGCAATCGTTATAGTCACTATAGGGCCCCGAATTGCGGTGCGTCAACAGGACGCAGGAGCCCTGACATGCAACTTTTGGCGAGGGTCTGGCGGCCGGCCAACCGGCCCGCTTTGTCCGCGGCCCGCGGCCGCGTGGTGGCCCCGTCCGGGGGTGCTCCTACTGCTGCTGCCCGTCGTCGGGGCGGTAGAAATCCGATAGCGGGTCGGACAGCACCAGTTCGCGCATCCGCGCGGAAAGATGGGCGCGCAGCCTGATGTAGCGAGCGTCGGCGCGGGCGTCGTAGGCCCAGCGCGGCCGCTCGAGGTCGACGTCCACCGTCTCGACGATCCGGCCCGGCCGCGGCCCCATCAGGACGATCCGGTCCGACAGGACGATGGCCTCGTCGACGCTGTGCGTGACGAACAGCACGGTCGCCCGTCGCTGGCTCCAGATGCGCATCAGCTCCATCTGCATCAGCTCGCGGGTCTGCGCGTCGATGCTGGCAAACGGTTCGTCCATGAGCAGCACGCGGGGCTTGGTGACCAGGGCGCGCGCCAGCGCGACGCGCTGCTTCATCCCGCCCGACAGCTCGTTGGGGTAGGCGTCCTTGAAGCGCGCCAGCCCGACCGTCTCCAACTGCTCCAGCGCCAGGGCCGCGCGTGCCGAACGGGTCAGCCCCTGCTCGCCCAGCGGAAACTCGACATTGGCCTGGACCGTGAGCCAGGGGATGAGGCGGAAGGACTGGAAGACGAAGCCCATCGCCGGGCCGGGGCGGGGGGGCTGCCCGTGCACCCGCACCGTGCCCTGCTGCGGCTCGAGCAATCCGTCGACGAGCCGCAGCAGCGTGGTCTTGCCGCATCCCGACGGCCCGAGCAGGCTCACGAAAAGCCCCTCGGGCACGGCGAGGTCGATGTCACGCAGGGCGACGATCTCCTGGCGCAGCCGCGCCGAGCGGAACGACATCGAGACGCCCTCGAGAGCGATGGCGCCGGCCGGGGAAGATGACTGCTGCGTAAATCTTCCCTCCCGTCGGAATCGGCATGCCTCAGCGGGCGGCGGCGTCTCCCTCCACTGTACCCACATCGGCGAGCACGGCGTCAACCGGACCGAAGTCCACCCACTGATCGAGGGTCACCGGCGCCACGCCGGCGAAGTCCTCGGTCGAGTAGAGCCAGTCCTGGGTATATTGCAGGTCGTTGCGGTTCATGCCGCCATTGACGCTCCAGCTGCCAGCGAAGGTGGCGGCCAGGGACTGCAGCCCGGCTTCGTCGGTGTTCGGCGCATAGGGCACCATCGCCGCCGCCCAGGCATCGGGGTCGGCCGCGAAGTCGCGCGAGATCTTGATCAGGGCGCGGATCACGCCCTCGACCTCGGGCCGGCGCTCGTCGAGCACCTTCTGGGTGACGACGTTCACCTTGTTGATGACCGGGGCGGCCGCGTAATACGGCGCCTGGTCGATGAGGATGTGATAGCCGGTCTTGTCGGGGATCGACATCCACACGCCGATCGACATGGTCGTCGCATCGATCTGTCCCGCGACCAGCGCCTGGGCCCGCACGCCGGGCTGGCCGATGGCCAGCACCTCCAGCGAGTCGGTGTCGAGGCCCTCGCTGGCGAGCACCTTCATCGACAGCGAATGGTCGAGGCTGCCGACGCGGCCGACGCCGAACTTGCGCCCGGCGAGCTCGGCCACGGAGCGGATGTCGTCCTTGGCGACGATGACGTAGGGCAGCGACTTGTTGGGCGAGACCACCGCCTTGAGGTCGGTGGCGCCCTGCGCGACGAGCAGCAGCAGGCCGTCGACGCTGACATTGGCCATCTCGCCTTCGCCGGCGGCCAGTGCCTGCAGCGCCGACGGCGTCTGCTCGACGCGGACGAACTCGACGTCGACGCCTTCGGCGCCGAAATAGCCCTTCTCGAGGGCCAGATCCATGACCGAGTTGGGGACCAGCGGCGGCTCCAGATGCGTCAGGATCAGCCGGAACGGCGCCGCGGCCAGCGGCGAGGCGAGCAGGCAGGCCGCGAGCGCGGGCAGCACGAGGCGTAACAGTTTCATGGTCGGTTCCTCCCGGAGTTTGTTGGAAGCTCAGTTCGCCGCTTCGCCGCGCCAGCGCTCGAGGCGGCGCTGCACGTGGTGAAGCAGTTCGGTGACGACGATGCCGACCGTGGCCAGGATCAGCACGATGACGAAGTACTCGGCCATGCGGAACGTGTTGCCATAGATGGCGAGGAGCCCGCCGAGGCCGCGCACGGCGGTGTACAGCTCGGCGACGACGGTGTTGATGAGCCCGATCGTCGCCCCGATGCGCAGCCCGACGACGATGAAGGGAACCGCGCTCGGGATGGTGATGCGGGTGAAGATGCGCCGGCGGCTGGTGCCCAGCGAGCGCGCCATCTCGGCCAGTTCGTCGTCGGCGGCGAGCACGCCGGCATAGGTGTTGAGCAGGATCGGCATGGCGGCGCCGAGGAAGACGATGAACACCTTGGCCTGCACGCCGAGGCCGAGCAGCACGATGATCAGCGGGATGAAGGCGACGCGCGGCGTCGCCGCCAGGGCGTTGACGTAGATGTCGAGCATCTTGCCCAGCGGCCTTATGGTGCCCATGGCGACGCCGATGGGGATGGCCACCGCGGCCGCGAGGCCGAAGCCGAGGCCGTAGACGGTCAGGCTGTCGCCGATGGCCACCCACAGCCGGCCCTCCGCGAACAGCCGCTGCGCGGCCGCAAGGGTGGCGAGGGGCGTCGGCACCAGATTGCGGGAGATGAGCTCGGAAGCTGCAGTCCAGCCGGCCAGCAGCAAGGCCAGAAAGCCGAGGCGATAGAGTATGATCACGTCGCACGCACGGCCCGCGGGCCATCCTCGTTGCCCAATGGGGCCAGCCTAGCGCGGATCGGCAATGCCGTGTCGAATAGTGCCTATAGGCTCCTCTTCTGGAGCGTGGTCAGGGGGCGCGGAGAAGTCAGGCTCCCGGGTCGCGCGCAGCAAAGAGCGGCGGCAGCGGGCCGACATGCGGCCGCACGTGCAGGCGGGCGACCTCCTGCAGCGTCTCGATCAGTTCCGGATAGGGCGCGAGATGGCGATATTGCGAAGGCACCAGCGCCACCAGCGGCCGGCGGTCGCCAAGCGCGACGTCGTAGAGCCGGATGCCGGCCAGCACGGCATCGCCGGCGTGGCAGGACAGGGCCGGGGCGAGGCAGACGCCGAGCCCGGCGCGCACCATCGCCACGGCGCCTTCGAAGCTGCGGCACCGGGCGACGACGCGATGCCGGCCGAGCGCGGTTTCGTACCACTCCTCGATGCGCTTCTGGTGCTGCGTGCCGTAGATGAAGTGGATGACGCTGTTGAGGGTCGCCCGCTGGGCCGCGTCGAGCTCGTCCTCTGAGCCGACGCCGTCGAGATCAAGCCCCTCGGGCACGACGAGGACGTAGGGATCGTCGAGCAGCGGCATCTGCACGAAGCTCATGCCGGCCTGGGCGATGGAACTCGCCGCCACGATGCCGATATTGGCCCGCCGGGCGTAGAGCATGGCGAGCACGTCGCCGGGGCTGCTTTCCTGCACGTCGAACATGACCTGCGGGTGGCTCTCGCGGAAGCGGCGCAGGGCGAGCGGGAGCAGGGTCCGCACCGGCGAGCTGATCCCCGCGATGCCGATGGTGCGGGTGCCGCCGGCGAAGCTGCCCAGCCCGTCCTCGAGTTCCTGCACCTCCCGCATCACCTGTTCGGCGCGCTCGACGATGAAGCTGCCGATCTCGGTGGGCGTCATGCGGCCGGCGCCGCGGTCGAACACCTTCTGCCCGATGCTCGCCTCGAGCTTGGCCACCTGCTGGGACAGCGACGGCTGCGACAGCCCGAGCTGCTTGGCCGCCCGGCTGACCGTTTCGGCATGCGCGATCGCCCATACGACCCGCAACTGGTGGAGTGTCAGGTGAGAGCCGCCCGCGGCCTTCGTCGTCGTCGCCATGTTGCCAGCCTTACCCCCGTGAACGGTGCGCGTGTGACAGCCTATTCCACCACAGCAAAGGGCAGAAGGCTCCTGCACCGCAAGGGGCGCCCCCCGGCAGGGGGGGCGAGCGACCCTGCCGGGGCGGCCGGTCTCAGGCGACCAGGGCCGGTGCCTGCCTCGCCGCCAGCGCGCCGAACAGGTCCTTGGGATCGTCGAGCTCCGGCACGAGGTCGAGGCTGCGCCGCCGCCCCGGCAGGCTGTCGAGCAGGTAGCGCAGGGCCGAGAAGTCCTCGATGGCGAAGCCGACCGAATCGAACACGGTGATGTCGTCGCGCGCCGCGCGGCCGGGCGCGGCGGCGGTCAGCACCTGCCACAGCTCGGTGACGGGGAAGTCCGCCGGCATCTGCTGGATCTCGCCCTCGATGCGGCTCTGCGCGGTGAACTCGACGAATACCCGGCCGGCCGTCAGGATGTCGGCGGCCAGCTCGGTCTTGCCGGGGCAGTCGCCGCCCACGGCATTGAGATGGGTGCCGGGTGCGATGTCGGCCAGCTCGAGGATGGTGGCGTTGGCCTTGTCGGCGGTGACCGTGGTCACGATGTCGGCGCCGCGCGCCGCCTGCGCCGCCGACCCGGCTCGTTCGATGACGAGGCCGCTGCCGGCCATGTTGGCGACGAACTTGTCCATCGCCGCCCCGTCCACGTCGTAGATGCTGAGCGTCTCGATGCCGAGCAGGGCCCTGAAGGCGTGGGCCTGGAACTCCGACTGCGCGCCGGTGCCGATCAGCGCCATGCGGCGCGAATCGGGGCGGGCCAGCGCCCGCGCCGCCAGCGCCGAGGTAGCGGCCGTGCGTAGCGCCGTGAGCAGGGTCATTTCGCTGATCAGCAGGGGATAGCCGGTGCGCACGTCGGCAAGGGCGCCGAAAGCCGTGACCGTCAGGTGCCCGGTGCTCGGGTTGATCGGGTGGCCGTTGACGAATTTGAACGCATAGAGCTGGCCGTCCGAGGTCGGCATGAGTTCGATCACGCCGATGTCGGAATGGCTGGCCAGGCGCGCCACCTTGTCGAAGGCGTCCCAGCGCCGGAAATCGTGCTCCAGATAGCCCACGAGCTCGGGCAGCACCACGTCCAGCCCCTTGGCCTGCACCAGCGCCTTGAGATCGCCTACGCCGACGAATACCACCATGTCGCACCTCCTTCCGCTCGTTCGTTGCCGCGCCATGATGCGGCAAGGGCAGCGGAATGTGCTTTCGAAATGGGGGGCCGGCGCCGCCGAAAATCCCCCGGCGATGCCGCAGAACTGCAGATCATTCGTCTGCCCCGGCAGAGCTGAACAGCGCTTCGACGGGGATGCCGGCAAAGCTCTTGAGGCGCTCGAGCACCGGGATGGTGGTGAGCTTGGCGATGGCGCCCGAGCACTCGATGAGGTCGTCGGTGAGCCGGCGCAGCGCGCCCATGTCCCTGACGATGGCCAGCAGCATGTAGTCGGCGGGGCCGCTGATCTTGTAGCTCCACACGATGGCGGGAATGCCGGCGACGATGGCGTCGAAGGCGGCGAAATCGGCGGCGTGGTGGCTGTCCAGCGACACCTCGATGAAGGCGCTGAGGCTCGAGGGGAGCTTGTTGACGTCGAGGTCGGCGATATAGCGGCGGATGATCCCTGCCCGCTCCAGCGCCTGCACCCGGCTGTGGCAGGCGCTGGCGGACAGGTTGACGGCCTCGGCCAGTTGCTGGTTGGTCATCGCGGCATTGAGCTGCAGCGTTTCCAGGATGCGCCGGTTCACGGCATCGAGTCTGGCGATGCGTGCGTTCATGCGCCCGTCACATCGAGGTTGTGCGCAGCGCTCGCGGCAGCGCGTCGGCCGCCGTGCCAATGTCGCTGAGGCCCTGGCCGGCCGGCAGTTGGCTGGCGATTTCGGCCAGTTCCCCGGCCATGCGCAGGGTCATGTCGGCCATCTCCTCGAGACGGGTCCCGGGGAAATAGGCCGTCGCCCCGTTGATGGAGACGGCCGCCAGCAGGCGCTCGTTGACGCGGAAGCTCGAGGCCACGCCGCAGGTGCCGATGTCGCATTCGTTGTAGTCGACCGCATAGTTCTCGAGCTGCGCCGTGCGGAATTCCTCGAGCAGCTGTGCCGGCGTCTTCGGATAATCGCGGCGCAGCGGCACGAGGTAACCCGGCCAACCGCGTGCGTCGGTCTGGCCGATGAGCACCTTGCCGACCGCGGTCATGCAGGCGGCGGCCCGCTGGCCGACGAAGGAGTTGATCTGCAGCTGCCGACTGCCGGGGACGCGGTCGACCAGCAGCATGTCCTTGCCGTCGAGGATGGCGAGGTGGATGGTGTCCGACGTCAGCTGGGCATAGCGCGCCAGCACTTCGTGCATGGCGTTGACGAAACTGAGACTTCGCTTCTTCTGTTCGCCCAGTTCGAGCAGCCGGTAGCCGAGCGTATAGCGCTTGGCTTCCAGCTTCAGATAGTTGTGCTCGACCAGCGTGGCGAGCAGGCGATGCGTGGTGCTGCGCGACATTTCCGAGGCTTCCGAAATGTCGGCGAGGTTGTCGACGCCCTCCGCGACCAGGTCGATCAGCCGTATCGCCTTTGAAACCACCAGGCTCACCTCATCCTCCCCAAATCTCTGCGGTGCCTATGTAACATGCTGAAATAAAACACGCTTTCAGCGGCGACGGCAACCCTGTGGCAAAACCGGCATCTGCAACGATCCCAATAGTTGGGAATGAGATACCGACTATTGACACGATATTTGACCCGATGCAAGGATCATCGGCGCGCCTCCAAGGGTGAAACGGTGGGGCGCAGCCACATTCCGGGCCGGCCGGGCGCCGGTCTCAAATTCAGAAGAACTGGTGTGGAGATCAGTGCATCTCCACAGATGGAGAGTATTGCCCGATGGCGACGAAGATCTTCGCGTCCAAAGAACACGTGACCGCGCTGCTCGGGGTCGACTATGTGCGCGAACTCACCTTTCCGCAGATCTTCAAGGACAGCGAACTCAGCGTCTTTCCCGTCGTCGTCGCACGGGACGGCCGGCCGCACGTCGTCGTCGGGGCGGCCGATGCCGGCGCGCACGCCGCCGCCAGGCGGGAGGTGCCGTTCAGCACCGCCGGGCGCTATTTCGACTGGAACCAGGGGCCGGACTTCAAGGCGCCGGGCTTCGTCGATGCGGTGCTGGCCGCCGCCGGCGAGGGGCCGCTCGAGATCGAGGCGACGATGCCCGTCGCTCGTTTCGAGGCGCTGGCCGCGGCGCGGCCGGTGACGCTGTTCGGGCAGGCGCCCGAAGTGCCCGTGCATCTGTACACGCGTTCCGCCGCCGCCCTCGAGGCGGTGTGGCGGCAGACCCGCGATGCCGACGTGCCGCGGCTCGATGCGTTCGTCTCGACCCTGCGCTTCGGCGCCGTGCTGGCCGAGGCGATGCGCGCCGAGCCGCTCGGCTTCGCCGTGCTCGACCGCCAGCTCGCCGCCGCCGGCCTTGACGCCCTGCTGGTCAGCGCGCCGTTCAACGCCGAAATGTTCACCGGGCTGCCGGGCGGGCTCATCGCCGACCTCGGCCTGACCTGCTTGTACCGCCCGGGTGTCGACGACATCCTGGTGATCTCGGAGCGGCCGATCGTGCAGTCTGGCTTTGTGCCGGCCGGCGCGGCGGCGAACCTGGGCGCTGCGCTCGCTGCCGCGGCCTCGGGGCGGGTCGGCTTCGAGAAGGGCCACCTGCCGGCGGGGAGCTTCCAGCGCCTGCAGGCGGCCGGGCTCGACCTCGCCGACGGCACCCACGCCCTGCGCCGCTTCTTCGACGAGCGGGCCGGCACCGACCTCGTCTATTTCATCGTCGCCGCCAATGCCGTGCTGGCCGGCTTCGAGTACGCCAAGGCGTTCCTGCTGCGCACGGCGTCGTGCTCGGCGCTGCTGGAAACCGACGTCGCCGCCGTGTTCCACCAGGGCGTCGCCGCCTTCGCGCAGGACGTCGGCATGCAGGGGCGCGTCCTGCCCTATTTCGACATCATCCACCCCGGCGCGCGCACGCTGCTGCCGGCCATGGCCGGGCGCTATCCCATCAGCGCCGGCGACGAGACGATCAAGTTCGACATGGGGCTGCTCGTCACCGACAGCACCGGCGTGGTGCGCGGCTGCTCGGACATCGCGCGCTCGATGTCGCCCGACCCGGCCTTGCAGGCGGCTCACGACAAGCTGCGGGCGCTGCTGGTCGACGCCCTCATCCCGGCCATCAAGCCGGGCATGAGCGGCAGCGAAATCCATGCCGTCGGCATCGAGGTGCTGCGGCCCATGGCCGACGAGCTCAAGGCTTGCGGCCTGCTGCACGCCGACATGAGCATCGACGGCTATACCCGCGACTGCGGCCACACCCTGCAGCGCCAGACGCTGGCCACCGTCCACTTCCTGCCCGGTTTCGCCGGGACGCTGCACGCCGGCATGCTCGGCTGCACCGAGTTCGTATGGCCGATCGACGACAAGATAATCGCCTGCGAGGACGGGTACTACGTCACGCCTGACGGCGCGGTCCCGTTCACCGTCTGATCAATCTGAAGAGAGGGAACCACCAGATGAATTTCCATAGCATTTCCAGGCGGCTGTTGGGAGCAGCCCTGCTGGCCAGCGTCTTCGCCCTGCCTGCTGCCGCGCAGCAGGACGCGGTGATCGACTTCGCGCTCGGCGCCCCCATCCTGACCCTTGATCCCGGCGTCGCCGCCGGCACCCAGGCCCAGAGCGTGCGCGTCCAGATCATGGAAACGCTCGTGCAGATGAACGCCGAGACCGCCGAGATCGAGCCGCTGCTGGCCGAACGCTGGGAGGTGTCCGGTGACAACCTCACCTGGACCTTCCATCTGCGCCAGGGCGTTAGCTTCCATGACGGCTCGCCGCTCACCGCCCAGGACGTGGTCGCCTCCATCAGCCGCATCATCAACCCCAGCGCCGGCATGGGCCGCGCCAACGACCTGCGCGAGATCAAGCAGATCACGGCAGTCGACGACCACACCGTGCAGATCGTGACGGCGGCGCCGTCGGGCACGCTGCTGCGTGCGCTGGCGCTCGATTCCGCTTCCGTGCTGTCGGCCGCCTCGATCGAGAAGTTCGGCGATCAGCTCGGCTGGAATCCGGTCGGCACCGGCCCGTTCAAGTACGACTCCCACGTCGCCGAGCAGAGCGTGCGCGTGGTCCGCAATGACGCCTACTGGGGCGAGGCGCCCAAGGTCGAGGCGGTCAATTTCATCACCGTGCCGGAAGCGACGACGCGGCTCACGATGCTCGAGACCGGCGAGGCCGACATCATCGTCGACGTGCCCGGCTTCGAGGTCGACCGGCTGCGCAACACCGACGGCATCGAGCTCATCGAGCGTTCCAACACGCGCCTCGGCCACATCGGCATCAACACGGCACAGCCTCCGTTCGACAACGTGCTGGTGCGCCAGGCGCTGAACTTCGCCGTCGACCGGCAGGCGATCGTCTCCGGCATCCTGCGCGGCGTCGGCGTGCCCGCCGATTCCATCATCGCCTCGACGGTGATCGGCTATGCCCCGCAGAACCTCTACAGCTACGACCCCGATCGCGCCCGCCAGCTGCTGGCCGAGGCGGGCCATCCCAACGGCTTCACCACCACCATCCGCACGCCGCAGGGCCGCTACTACATGGACCGCGAGACGGTGATCGGCGTCCAGGCGCAACTGGCCGCGGTCGGCATTACCGCCAATGTCGAGGTCATCGACTGGTCGACCTACCTGTCCGTGCTGCGCAAGCCGGCCGGCGAGAACGACACCGCGCTGTACCTGCTCGGCTGGGAGACCGGCACCGCCGACATCTCGCAGATCCTCAACACCGTGTTCGACAGCGCCAACGTGCCGCCGAACGGCTGGAACACCATGTTCTACAAGAATGCCGAGGTCGATGCGCTGCGCGCCCAGATCGCCCAGGAGATCGACCAGTCCAGGCGCATGCAGCTGGCGGCCCAGGTGCAGGAGCTGATCATGAAGGATGCCCCGTGGGTGCCGCTCTACAGCTATGTCCAGGTGACGGCGCATGACGCCGCCCTGCACGGCGTCGAGTATCTCGCCACCGACATCTATCGCTTCAAGAACGCCGCGTTCGAGTAGTCCCCCCGGGGCCGGCCGGCGGCGAAACTCCCTCCCGGGCGCCGCCGGCCGATCCCAGTGACACGCAGCGCCGCGGTCGGCGATGGGCCGGCCGCATGCGCCGCCCCCTCGCCGCGAAAGGCTGAGCTTTCATGGGCATACTGACCTTCGTCGGCCGTCGCCTGATCAACGGGGTCCTGGTGCTGGCCGCACTGTCCGTCCTCGTGTTCTCCATCCTGCAGCTGGTGCCGGGCGACCCCGCGCTCACCGTTGCCGGCATGGGCGCGTCGGAAAGCGACATCGCCGTCATCCGCCAGCAACTCGGCCTCGACCAGCCCGTCTGGGTACAGTTCTTCACCTGGATCGCCGGCATCTTCCAGGGCGACTGGGGCGTCTCCGTCGTCTCCAAGGAGCCGGTCCTGCCCATCCTGCTGTCGCGCCTCGGCATGACCCTGCTGCTGGCGGTGGCCGGCATCTTCGTGGCCGCCATCGTCGGCGTGCTGCTCGGCGTCAACGCCGCACTGCGCGCCAACACCGCGGCCGATGTCGGCCTGTCCGTCGTCGCCCTGATCGGGGTGTCGGCGCCGATCTTCTGGATCGGCCTCATCCTGCAGTTGCTGTTCTCGATCCAGCTCGGCGTGCTGCCGGCGACCGGGTCCGGCACGTTCTGGCACCTCGTCCTGCCGGCGCTCGCCATCGGCGGCAATTCCATCGGCATCATCATGCGCATGACGCGCTCGAGCCTGCTCGAGGTGCTGCGCCAGGACTTCGTGCGCACCGCCCGCGCCAAGGGGCTGCGTCCCGGCGTCGTCATCTACAAGCACGCGCTGCGCAATGCCTTCATCCCGGTCATCACCGTCATCGGCGTGCAGTTCGCCTACCTCATGGGCGGCGCGGTGCTGATCGAGACCGTGTTCGTCTGGCCGGGCATCGGCAAGCTGCTGGCCGACAGCGTCTTCCGCCGCGATTTTCCGATGATCCAGGGCGCCATCCTGATCATCGGCTTCTTCTTCGTGCTCGTGAACATGCTGGTGGATCTGGCCTACAGCCTGATCGACCCGCGCATCAGGCTGGGTTGAGCGATGGGAATGGTCATGGGAAGTCCTGCCGCTGCAGCCGGGTCCGCGCCCACCCCGGCGTCCACGCCGCGCCGCCGGCTGTTGTGGAAGTTCCTCGCCAGCCGCGTCGGCATGGTCGGGCTGGTCGTCGTCCTTCTCTACGTCGTCGCCGCCGCGCTGGCGCCGTTCATCGCCCCCTACGATCCCAATGCCGTCGATCTGATGAACGTCGCCGCGCCGCCCTCCGCCAGCCACTGGATGGGCACCGACCAGTTCGGGCGCGACATTCTGAGCCGCATCCTGTTCGGCGCCCAGACCTCGCTGCTGCTCGGCTTCTGCGTCGTCGGCATCGCCACGGTCGTGGGCACCGCGATCGGCACCGTCGCCGGCTATTTCCGCGGCTGGGTCGAGCGGGTGGTGGTGTTCGTCACCGACGTGATGATGACCATGCCCACCATCATCACGGCGCTCGCCATCATCACCATCATGGGCTCGGGACTGTCCTCGACCATCATCGCCATCGCCATTGCCGCCGTGCCGCGGGTGGTGCGCGTCGCGCGCAGTGCCGTGCTGCAGGTGCGCGAGCTGGATTTCGTGCAGAGCGCCCGCTCGCTCGGCGCCCGCGATCGCACCATCATCGTGCAGCACGTCGTGCCCAATGCGCTCGCCCCGGTCATCGTGCAGGCCTCGCTGCTGATGGCAGAGGCGGTCCTGGTCGGCGCCGGCCTCGGTTTCCTCGGCCTCGGGGTGGCGCCGCCGCTGGCCGAATGGGGCCAGATGCTGGCGGAGGGACGGGGCTATCTGCGCGCCGCGCCGTTCATCTCGGTCTTCCCGGGCCTCGCAATCATCTTCCTCGTCCTTGGTCTCAACCTGCTCGGCGACGGGCTGCGCGACACCTTCGACGTCCGCACACGATAGGAGCAACGAACGTGATCGAAGAGTATGCCGGACGCATCCAGCGCGTTCGCGAACTGGCCGGAATGCGTGGATTCGAGGGCGTGGTGGTGGTCGGCCGCGCGCCTGACCGCAATGGCGACATGCTGTATCTGACCGGCCACGTGCCCATGCTCGCCGGCCATCCCAGCCGCTTCGCCATCCGCGGGCGCGGGCTGGGCCTGCTGTTCGTGCCCACCGATCCCAGGCTGCCCACCGAGGTCGTGGTGACGACGCCGTTCCACACGCCGGCGCACGGGGTCGGCGGCATCACGGTCAACCCCAACATCGTCAGGGGCATCACCCAGGTCCTCGAGGCCGGCGGCTATTCCGGAGCGACGCTGGGCCTTGTCGGCCTCGACGTCATCTCCGCCATGACCTACGAGGAACTGGTCCGCTACAACCCGACGGTCCGCTTCGTCGAGGCCGACGACCTGGTGATGAACCTGCGGGCGGTCAAGTCCGAGGTCGAGCTCGCCGCCCTGCGCAAGGGATCGGCGATCGCCGACGAGGTCGGCGACATCGTGCGCCGCCAGATCCGGCCGGGCGTCACCGAGGAGGACCTCGCGGCCATCGTGCGCGCCGAGTTGACCCGGCGCGGCGTCGCCAACGCCTTCGCCACCTGCCAGACCGGCGTCGCCCGCTCCGGCGAGCCCTATCTCGTGCCGCCGGTGTCGAACCGCGTGCTCGAGGACGGCGACCTGCTGCACATGGAAATCAACGGCCGCTACGACGGCTACATGATCGACATCTGCCGGGCGACGGTGGTGGGCGAGCCGACCGAGGCCGGCGTGCACCTGCTGGAGACCGTCAACCGCATGCTCGAGGCGTCGATCGCGGCCATCGCCCCCGGCGTTCTCGCCGAGGACCTCGAAGAGATCGCCAACGATGTCGCCGTGCAGGCCGGCTATGACGGCAAGTTCGCCTTCGGCTACGGCGGCGCCGGCACCTATCTCGGCCACGGCATCGGGCTCGGCGTCGACGAGCCGCCGGCGCTGTGCCGCGGCGAGAAGACCTTCCTGCGGCCGGGCATGGTGCTCACCATCGAGCCCGGGCTCTACCGTACCCCCGTCGGCGGGGCGCGCATCGAGGACGAGGTGCTGGTCACCCCGACCGGCGTCGAGGTGATCACCCGGCTGGAACGCCGCTGGTGGGCCGCATGAACGACGCCGCCCCCGATACCGCGGCCGAACTCGCCGGCCTGCTGTCGGCGCTGGTGGCCATTCCCAGCCTGTCGGGCGAGGAGCAGGCGGTGCAGCAGGCCATTGCCGCCTGGTTCACCGACAACGGCATGACGGCGACGCTCGAGCCCGCCGACGGCGGGCTGCACAACGTCGTCGTCGAAATCGCCGGGACCGGGCCGGGGCCGACCCTGTGGATCGGAGGCCACTGCGACACGGTTTCGCCGGCGCCCGACTACAGCTTCGATCCGCACGCGCCCTTCGTGCGCGACGGCCGCCTCTACGGCGTCGGGGCGATGGACATGAAGGCGGGGCTGGCCTGCGCCATGCATGCGGTGCGCGAGTTGCACCGGTGCCGCAGTGACTGGCGCGGCAAGGTGGTGTTCGCGGCGCTGGCCGACGAGGAAGCCTATTCCCGGGGGGCCAAGGGCTTCCTCGCCCGGGGGCGGGCGATCGACGCGGCCATCATGTGCGAGCCGCATTTCACCGGCCCGTCCATCGGCGCCATCGGCAAGGTCAACCTCAAGGTCGTGGTGACCGGGCGGTCGGCACATGGCTCGACCCCGCATCTGGGCGTCAATGCCGTGGTCGAGGCCGGTCGCCTGCTCGCCGCCATCGCCGGCATCGAACGCCGCCCGCACCCGGAATACGGGGTCGCCAGCCATTGCGTGCTCAATATCTCCTCCGGCGAACGGCGCTACGAGATCCGGGTGCCCGACCACTGCGAATTCCTGGTCAACTGGCATTTCATGCCGGGGGAAACGGCGGAGCAGGCCGTCGCCCTGCTCACCGGCCTCGTCGGCGACCTGCAGTCGCCGGCCAGCTTCGCCATCACCATCGAGCCGCCGCGCTACGACAGCTTCGAGTTGCCGCAGCACCACCCCTTCGTGGCCGCCTTCGCCCAGAGCTACGCGGCCGTGCATGGCGGGCCGCCGTCCTACGAGTTCTGCTTCGGCGTCTCGGACGCCAACATCTTCAACGCCAACGGCATCCCCACCCTGCTCTACGGCCCGGGCGGCGCCAACATGCACGCCGCCGACGAGTGGGCGGACCTCGACCAGATGCTGATCGCCCGGACGGTGTATCTCGACCTCGCCCGGCGCTTCCTCTCAACTGCGGATACAAGGACTGCCAGATGACCTTCGGTCAGATCAAGCTTTCGCACGCCATTGCCAATGTCATGCAGCATGTCGAGCACATGCGCACCGACACGCCCTACCGCAAGAGCGGGTCCGGTCAGGACCGTCGCGCCGGCCAGTACGTGGTCGACACCCTCAACGGCTACGGGCTCGAGGCCTATCTGCAGGAATTCGAGACCTATGACAGCGACCCGGGCGAGTCGCATCTCGAGATCGTCGGCCCCGCCTCCCGCGTCCTCGCATCGCTGCCGTGCTGCCACATCGACCCGACCCCCGAGGACGGCTTCGTGGGCGAACTGGTCGACGTCGGCCCGGGCGGGCTCGCCGACTACGCCGGCAAGGACGTCAAGGGCAAGATCGTGCTCGCCGAGGTCTCCTACGCCCCCGCCACGCCGGAGAAGGCGCGCATCGCCTCGGTCATGGGTGCCGCCGGCATCGTGCTGATGAACTGGGGGCGCGAGAACGAGCCGGACATTCCCTGGCGCGGGCTCAAGTCGGTGTGGGGCAACCCCACGCCCGAGACCTGGCACGACATCCCGCGCCTGTTCGGCATCTCGATCTCGCGGCGCGACGGCATGGCCCTGCGCGAGCTACTCGGGCAGGGCAAGGTGGAGCTTCGCGCCCGGGTGACCTCCAAGCGCGAGTGGCGCACGCTGCCGCAGCCCATCGGCTGGCTGCGCGCGCCGGAAACGTCGCCCGAGCGCGACCAGTTCATCATCGTTTCCGGCCATATCGACTCCTGGTTCCCCGGCGTCACCGACAACATCACCGGCGACGCCGTCATGATGGAGATCGCGCGGGTGCTGGCCGCCAGCCGCGACCAGTTGCGGCGTTCGGTCGTGTTCTGCTTCTGGAACGGCCACGAGGTGGCGGAGGCGGCCGGCTCGACCTATTTCGTGGACAGCCACTGGGAGCAGATCAACCGCGATGCCGTGGCCTATCTCAACATCGACTCGGTGGGCATGAAGGGCACCGACGAGTTCCACATCAATTCCTGCCCCGAACTGATGGCCTTCTCGCAGGCCGTCGCCGAAGCCGCGCTGGGTGACGGCCTGCCCATCGTCACCGGCAATCTCGACCGCTTCGGCGACCAGTCCTTCTTCGGGGTCGGCGTCAACTCCTCCACCGCCCGGCACGGCTTCTCGCGGCGCATCGTGCAGAGCCTGCACGGGGCCACCATCGGCTGGTACAACCACACCGAGCACGACACCATCGAGGTCGTCGACGTCGGCGTGCTGGAAAAGGACACCGACTACTGGACGCGCTTCGTCTACGACCTCGCGACAGTCCCCGTGCTGCCGCAGCGCTTCTCGCCGCGCGCCGCCGACCTCAAGGCGCGCTTCGCCCGGATGCTCGGCGACGGGCCCGATCCGGCCGAGCTCGCCCGCATTCCCGCGGCCCTCGAGGCCCTCGGCACCGACCTGGCCTGGCTCGACGCCCATCTCGACGGCCTCGCCGCGGGGGCAGCCGATGACGGCGCCCGCGTGCGGGCCAACCGGGCGGTGCTGCGCCTCGCCCGGCACCTGACCTTCATCACCGGCTCGGCCTGCGGCAAATACGGGCAGGACAGCTACGGCGTCTCGACACTGGCCGAGCCGGTGCCGCTGCTCGCCCCGCTGCAGGCCTATCGTGCCGCCGATCCGGGCTCGCTCGAGGCCAGGCTGCTGACCACCAAGCTCATCCGCCTGCGCCACACGGTCACGGACGCCATCGAAGGCGCCCGCGCCCTGCTCGCC
>NZ_DASWVV010000007.1:0-15375 GCF_036406155.1 Devosia sp.
GATGATGTCCACCTGCGGCAGCATCTCGTCGAGCACCGGCCAGTAGGTAGCCTCCAGCGTCTCCTCGAGCGCTGGCGGCCGCCGGTGGCGCGAGAAATAGTGGATGTTGAGGCCGAAGGCGCGCGCCCGCGTGGCGACGGCCGTGCCGATGCGGCCCATGCCGACGATGCCGAGCGCCTTGCCGCGCAGCCGCCGTCCCAGCATCCAGGTGGGCGACCAGCCCGGCCAGGTACCGTCGCGCGGCAGCACCTGCGCGCCTTCCACCAGCCGCCGGGGCACCGCCAGCATCAGCATGGTGGCCATGTCGGCGGTGTCCTCGGTCAGCACGCTCGGCGTGTTGGTGACCGTGAGCCCCGCCCGGTAGGCGGCGTCGATGTCGATATTGTCGAAGCCGTTCCCGAACTGGGCGATGAGCCTGACACTGGGCGGCAGGCGCGCCACGAAGGTGGCGTCGATCCGGTCGGTGATCGACGAAACGAGCACATCTTTGCCATCAAGTCCGGCCACAAGCGCCTCCGCCGGCAGCGGCGAATCGCCCGGGTTGAAGGTCGTCTCGAACAACGTCGCCATGCGCGCCTCGACCGGGGCGGGCAGGCGGCGCGTGACGAAGACTTTGGGCCGGATATGCGGCAACGGCGCCCTTTCAGCGACCATTAAGGTCTTTTGCCTAGTGATAGAAAAAAACCCGACGCCTTGGAAGTGATGTTTGGAAGCCCCCCTCCTGGCCGGCCTGTTCGCCGCGCCCGCCGGCACGCCGTCGCCCGGCTGCTGCGCGGCCTCGCCCTGGCGGCGCTGCTGGCGCTGACGCCGGCCGCGGCCGCACTCGCCGCTGCCGCCGGCGTGGGACCGAGCGGGCTGCCGCTGCCGCGCTTCGCTACCACCCGGTCCACCCCGATCAACGTGCGCGTCGGCCCCGGCACCCGGTATGCCGTCGCCTGGGTCTATGTGAAGGCGGGCACGCCGGTCGAGATCGTGCAGGAGTTCGACACCTGGCGGAAGATCCGTGACGTCGACGGCTCCGAGGGCTGGGTGCACCAGAACCTGCTCTCCGGCAAGCGCGCCGGCCTCGCCGCGCCGTGGCGCCATGGCGAGCAGATTCCGCTCTATGCCTCGCGCAGCATCGAGGCCGGCGTACGGGCCTGGCTGGGCCCCGGCTTTCGCGTCGACATCGCCGGATGCGACGGCGCCTGGTGCGCGGTCAGCGCCACCACCCACCCCGAGGGCGGCGGCGTCGCCACCTATGCCGGCTACCTGCAGCAGCGCGAGCTATGGGGCGTCTATGCCGATGAGAAGTTCGACTGAGGCCGGGTCGCGCCGGCGCTAGTTCTGCCGGCGTACGCGCACGACCACGTCGACATGGGTGACCATCATGCCCTTGGGCGGCTCCGGCAGGTTGTGGATGGCGATCGCCGACGAGGGGATGTCGATCACGCGCTGCTCGTCCTCGAGGTAGAAGTGATGGTGGTCCGAGGTGTCCGTGTCGAAATAGGAGCGCGAGGCGTCGATCGCTACCTCGCGCAGCAGCCCGGCCTCGCGGAACTGGTGCAGCGTATTGTAGATGGTGGCCAGCGACACGTTGACGTCGGCCTTGGCGGCCTCGTGGTGCAGCTGCTCGGCGCTGACGTGGCGGTGGTTGCCGGAAAACAGCAGTTCAGCCAGGGCCACGCGCTGCCGCGTCGGCCGCAAACCGGCCATGCGCAGCACCGCCGTGAGGCACGGCTTGCGCGATGGAACGGGCCTGGGCATCTGGCTGCGGTCGGGCATCGGTCCCCTTTTGAAGGCAACGATATCGTGGCCGAACTTATAGCTTTGCGGTCCCGGGAGTACAAGCGTTCCGGGGCATCACGGCCGCGGCGCGCCATTTCGCCCCGGGGCCGGAAACCAAAGCCGTATTGACCCTCGACCGGTGCCCCTCTACTAACGTGGCGACCACGAACCGGGCAAAGGCAAGCAATGGCGGATCGCCAGAACGCGTACGGCTATGACGACCTGATCCTGAGCGGCAAGGGCGAACTGTTCGGCCCGGGCTTCGCCCAGCTGCCGGCCCCGCCGATGCTGATGTTCAATCGCATCACCGAGATCAACGGGACCGGCGGGGTGCACGGCAAGGGCATGGTGCGGGCCGAGCTCGACGTGAACCCCGACCTGTGGTTCTTCCAGTGCCACTTCATTGGCGATCCCGTGATGCCGGGCTGCCTCGGGCTCGATGCGCTGTGGCAGATGCTGGGGTTCTACCTGTGCTGGGACGGTTCACCCGGCAAGGGGCGGGCCGTGGGCTGCGGCGAGGTCAAGTTCTCCGGCCAGATCACCAATGACGTCAAACTCGTCGAGTATGGCATCGATCTGAAACGCGTGATGAAGTCCAAGCTTGCGTTCGGTATCGCCGACGGCTGGGTAAAGGCCGACGGCAATACCATATACGAGGCCAGCGGGCTGCGTGTCGGTCTGTTCACGTGAGTCTGATAGTCGGTCGCCGATACCAGGAGGTACCATGAGGCGCGTCGTCGTAACCGGCATGGGGATCGTGTCCTCGATCGGCAACAACGTCGCCGAGGTGCTGGACAGCTTGCGGCACGCCCGGCCGGGGATCGTCTTTGCCGAGGAATATGCCGAGCTCGGCTTCCGCTGCCAGGTGCACGGCGCCCCCCGGCTCGATCCGTTCGCGGTGCTGGACCGCCGCACCACCCGCTTCATGGGCAAGGGAGCGGCCTGGAACTACGTCGCCATGCAGGAGGCCATCGCCGATTCCGGCCTCGAGGACAACGACATCCGCAACCCGCGCACCGGCATCATCATGGGCTCGGGCGGCCCGTCCACGCGCACCGTGGTGGAGGCCGCCGACATCACCCGCGAGAAGGGCCCCAAGCGCATCGGCCCGCTGGCCGTGCCCAAGGCGATGAGTTCCACCGCCTCGGCGACGCTGGCCACCCCGTTCGGCATCAAGGGCGTGAACTACACCATCTCCTCGGCCTGCGCGACCTCCAAGCACTGCATCGGCAATGCCTACGAGCTCATCCAGTGGGGCAAGCAGGACATCGTCTTCGCCGGCGGGCACGAGGATCTCGACTGGACCCTGTCCAACCTGTTCGACGCCATGGGCGCCATGTCCAGCGACTTCAACGCCACCCCGCACCGGGCGTCGCGCGCTTATGACCGCGACCGCGACGGCTTCGTCATCGCCGGCGGCGCCGGCGTGCTGGTGCTCGAGGAACTTGAGCACGCCCGGGCGCGCGGCGCGAAGATCTACGCCGAGCTCATTGGCTACGGCGCCACCTCCGACGGCTACGACATGGTGGCGCCCTCGGGCGAAGGAGCCGAGCGCTGCATGCGCATGGCGCTCGAGACGGTCAAGGCGCCGGTCGACTACATCAACCCGCATGCCACCTCGACCCCGGTCGGGGACCTGAGGGAGATCGAGGCCATCCGCGCCGTGTTCGGCACCGGCGAGTCCTGCCCGCCGATCTCGGCCACCAAGTCGCTCACCGGCCACTCGCTGGGCGCCACCGGCGTGCAGGAATCGATCTACTGCATCCTGATGATGCAGCACCGTTTCCTGTGTGAGAGCGCCAATATCGAGACGCTCGACCCGGCCTTCGAGGACATGCCGATCCTGCGCCAGCGCCGCGACGACGTCGATATCGGCATCGCGCTGTCCAACTCCTTCGGCTTCGGCGGCACCAACGCCACGTTGGTGTTCAAGCACCCCGACGCCTGAGGCGTCGCCTCAGCCCGCCCCGTAGGCGAGTTCGGTGAAGCGCGCGGCGCGGCCGTCATAGAGCAGCAGGCGCCCCACCAGCGGCTCGCCGAGCCCGGTGATCAGCTTGATCGCCTCCATGGCCATGAGCGTGCCGACGACGCCGGTCACGGCCCCCAGCACCCCGACGATCTCGCAGGCCGGCAGGTCCGCTTCGTCGGGGTCGGCCGGGTAGAGGTCGCGGAAACCGGGCCCGCCGGGCACGAACACGGTGACCTGGCCGTCGAACATCGAGACCGCCCCGGAGACCAGCGGCTTGCCGGCGGCGGCGCAGGCGGCGGCGACGATGCGCCGCGTGGCGAAATTGTCGGTGCCGTCGGCGACGAGGTCGTAGCCGGCGACGAAGCCGGCGGCGTTGTCCTGCGTGATCCGGGCCTGGTGCGGGGTGAAGGCGACGAAGGGGTTGAGCGCCGCGACGAAGGCACCGGCGCTCTCCACCTTTGGCGCGCCGACCGTATCGGTGCGGTGCAGCACCTGCCGCTGCAGGTTGGACAGGCCGACCGCGTCATGGTCGATGACCCCCAGCCGGCCGACGCCGGCCGCCGCCAGATAGGCGATGACCGGGCTGCCCAGGCCGCCGGCCCCCACCACCAGCACGCTGGCCGCCTTGAGCTTCTGCTGGCCCTCCCCGCCCACGCCGCGCAGCACCAGATGGCGGGCATAGCGGCGCGTCTCGTCGGGGGAGAACGGCACCCTAGCGCTCCAGGGGCACGGCGAGGAAACGCCGGTCCGGCCCCTCGAAGCCGAAGGGATGGATGGCGATGATGGCAACGCGCGGCGCCGGCTCGCCGAACAGCCAGTCGGGCGGGCCGACCACGGCATGCACCCGGTAGTCGAGCGGGCACCCCCGCGACGCCGGCAGCCGGCCGCGGTCGCGCGCGATCTCGACGCCGTCGAGGCTGAGCGCGAAGCCGTAGACCTCGCCCTCGACGACGCTGCAGTCGACTGCGGCGGGCAGCGGAAAGCGCTCGAGTTCGAGCAGCGATTCGTCCTGCACGCCGTCGAGGCCGAAACCGGGGGTGCCGAAGCGCAGGCTGTAGGCCGCCGCGTCAGGTTCGCCGTCGGCGTTGACGGCGAGAAGCTGGGCACCGACGCCGATGGCGAGCCGCGCCAGCGTCGGCTGCGCCAGGGCACGGGCCGCGGCGCGGACCTCGCCAACGCTGTCGCTGTCGCCCTCGAGGCGGGCGCGGTAGGGCGAGCCCGCGACCCAGCGGTCGGCCGGCAGGTCGAGGACATAGATGGTCGAATAGGGAAAGCCGGAGCCGTCCTGCACCCCATATTCCTCGAAGGCGAAGTAGCGCCCGTCGGCGGAATAGCCGACATAGTCGATCAGCGCCCGGTCGCCCGCGGCCGCCGGCGCGGCCAGCAGCGCGCCGGCGGCCAGCGCCAGGCTAGCGGCCAGTCGAGCCATATCCGCCCTCCCCGCGCTCGGTCGCATCGAGGTTCTCCGTCTCGTGCAAGTCTACCGCGCAGACCGCGGCCACGACCAGCTGGGCGATGCGGTCGCCGCGCCGCAGCGTGTACGGCTCGGTGCCGTGGTTGATGAGGACGACCCTGACCTCGCCGCGATAGTCGGCGTCGATCGTGCCGGGCGCGTTGAGCACGGTGACCCCGTGTCGCGCCGCCAGCCCCGAGCGCGGGCGCACCTGGCCCTCGTAGCCCGCTGGCAGGGCGAGGCACAGCCCGGTGGGCACCATTGCCCGCCCGCCCGGCGGCAGCGTCAGCGTCTCGCCCGGAGCGAGCGCGGCGGGAAGATCCATTCCCGCCGCACCAGCAGTCTGCTGCCTGGGGGGTTCGAGCCCCCGTCCGTGGTCGAGCCAGCGATAGGCGATGCCGACACGACCCGTCATGGCGTCACCGGGTCCTGACGACGGCGTAGAGCTCGTCGGGCAGCGCCAGCGTGCCGTTGATCAGTTCGAGGAAGGGGATGACCGTCTCGGCCGACTTGCGGTCGCCGGCCAGGGTCATGTTGGTCTCCGTCACCTCGCGGCCGCCGATGCGCAGCGTGATGGCGTGGCCCTCGAAGAAGGACTGCATCATCGCCTTGGTCTGTGCGTCCTGCTCCTCGGTGCCCAGTTCGGTCTTCATGTCCTCGGTCTTGAAGGCGACGCGCACGAGGCCGGGACCGACGACCGTGAAGCTGGCGCTGTTGTCTTCCCCGAGGCCGAGATCGGCGAACGGGCCCTCGACCGTGAGCACGCAAGTGGCGCTGCCGTCGGCATTCTCGGTGAGGTCGGACCCCTCTTCCTCGCAGAAGCCCTCGGTGTCCTCGCCGGCCGCGCCGGCCTTGGCCATGGCGTAGAAATCGGCCCCCATGGTCGACGTCGTCGTGGCTCGCGCCTCGGTCTCGGACAGCACCTCGACATCCATGGTCATGTCGATGCAGCCGGCCAGGCCCACCGTCAACGCCAACGCGCCGGCAAGCCGGCCCAATACCTGCAGATTCATTGAGTTCTCCCTTTGCGGCCGGGGCCGCGGCGGCGCCAATCTAGCGAGCCGGTCCCCATGACCGCAAGCGCCCGCCGCCCCAGTAAGGCCGCAATGATGAACCGTTCCTGAACGGCCTATTTGCGGGCAAACTGCCCGGCAATGCGGTCGGCCAGCCTGTCGCCGACGCCGGCCTTGGACTGCCGCCCCCAGTCCTCGCTGCCACCGTCGCGCGCGAGTAGCACGACCTGCGTGTCGTCGGCCCCGAACACCGCCCCGCCGCCGACGTCGTTGGCCAAGAGCCAGTCGCAGCCCTTGCGCGCGAGCTTGGCCCGGGCATTGTCGAGGACCGCGTCGGTCTCGGCGGCGAAGCCGACCACCAGTGCCGGCCGCCGGCCCGCCGGCAGTTGCGCGACCTCGGCGAGGATGTCGGGATTGGCCACCAGTTCCAGCGCCGGCGGCGGCGCCCCCGCCTGTTTCTTCATCTTGCCGGCGGCGGGATGGGCCGCCCGCCAGTCGGCGACCGCGGCGACGCAGATGGCGGCGTCCGCCGGCAGCGCCGCCAGCACCGCGTCGCGCATCTCGAGCGCCGTGGTCACGTTCACGACGGCGCAGCCGGCCGGCCGGGCGGCCTCGGCCGGCCCGGTAACGAACACGACCTCCGCGCCGCGCCGCGCCAGCGCCTCGGCGATGGCCACGCCCTGCTTGCCCGAGGAGGCGTTGGAGATGTAGCGCACCGGATCGAGCGGCTCGCGCGTCGGCCCGGAGGTGATGACGATGCGCCGGCCGGCGAGCGGCCCCGGGGCGGCGGCGGCAAAATGCGCCGCGATGGCGGCGAGGATGGCCTCCGGCTCGGCCATGCGGCCGGGCCCGTATTCGCCGCACGCCATCTCGCCCTCGTCGGGCCCGACAAAGCTGACGCCGTCGGCGCGCAGCGTCGCAAGGTTGCGCTGCGTCGCCGCCGCCTGCCACATCCTGACGTTCATGGCCGGGGCGACGAGGATTCCGGTGTCGGTGGCGAGCAGGCAGGTCGAGGCGAGGTCGTCGGCGATGCCGTGCGCCAGCCTGGCGAGGAAATCGGCGGTGGCCGGCGCCACCACGATCAGATCGGCGGAGCGGGACAGCTCGATATGGCCGATGCGCGCCTCCTGCGTCAGGTCGAACAGCTCGGTCAGCGCTTCGCGGCCGCTGAGGGTCGAGACCGCCAGCGGCGTCACGAACTGGGTGGCGGCGCGGGTGAGGACGGCCTGCACCGACCCGCCCGCCTTCTGGATGAGCCGGATCAGCTCAAGCGCCTTGTAGGCGGCGACGCCGCCGGTGACGACCAGCAGGATGCGCTTGCCCGCGAGCATTGCTACCCCCATTGCCGCCAGAGAAGGATGAGCACGGCGGCCGCCAGCAGCACGACGCCGGCCCACAGCGCCACGCGGTCGGCCCGGCGCCGCGGCGCGCGGCGGTCGGCCTCGTAGGCGTCGAGCGCCGCCTCCGCCTTGGCGACGACGGCGGGCAGGCGCGCCACCGCTTCGGCGGCCGCGGCGAGGTGGTCGCGCATGTCCTCGAGGCGGCCGAGCGGGCCGGCCTCGCGCCGCACCCAGTCGCCCACCACCGGCTCCGACACCGTCCAGATATCGAGATCGGGATCGAGCGCGCGGCACACGCCCTCGACCAGCACCATGGATTTCTGCAGCAGCACCAGTTCCGGCCGCGTCTGCATCTCGAACATCTCGGTGGTCTGGAACAGCTGGCCGAGGACCCGCGCCATCGAGATGTCGGTGGCCTTGCGCCCCTGCAGCGGCTCGCCGATGGCGCGGATGGCGGCGGCGAAATCGTCGACCGACTGGCTGGGCGGCACGTAGCCGATCTCGAAATGGCGGCGCGCGATCAGCTTGTAGTCGCGGGTGATGAAGCCATAGAGGATGTCGGCGAGGAAACGCCGCTCGCGCCGCGAGATGCGGCCCATGATGCCGAAATCGACGGCAATGATGTCGCCGCTCGCGGGGTCGGCGAACAGATTGCCCTGGTGCAGGTCGGCGTGGAAATAGCCGTCGCGGATGGCGTGGCGCAGGAAGGCCTGCATCAGCTTGCGCGCCAGCTGCTTGCGGTCGAGCCCGGCGGCATCGAGCGCCGCCAGGTCGCGGATGGGGATGCCCTCCATCCAGGTGGTGGTCAGCACCGTGTCGGTGGTGTGGTCCCAGCTCACCGAGGGGATGATGAAGCCGGTGTCGGCGCTGATGTTCTCGGCCATCTCCGAGATGGCCGCGGCCTCGAGCCTGAGGTCGAGCTCGATCCGGGCCGAGCGCTCCAGCGTGCGCACCACGTCGATGGGCCGCAGCCGCCTGAGCGCGGGGATGGCCCGTTCGGCCAGCCGCGCCCCGGCATAATAGCTCTCGAGGTCGTCGCGGAAGCGCTGGCGGATGCCGGGCCTGAGGATCTTGACGGCCACCTGCCGGCGCCGCCCGGCGGGGTCGGCCAGCATCGCCCGGTGCACCTGGGCGATGGAGGCGGCGGCGATCGGCGCCGACAGCTCGGTCAGCTCCTCCGCCCGCCCGCCCAGCGCCTCGGCCAGCAGGCCGGGCACCAGCGCCGTATCGAACGGGGCCATCTTGTCCTGCAGCACCGCGAACTCGGCGGCGGCGGCGGCACCGACGATGTCGGGGCGGGTGGCCAGCGACTGGCCGAACTTCACGTAGGTCGGCCCCAGCCGGTTGAGCGCCGTGGTCAGCCGCTCGACGGTGCCGGTGCGCTTGACCGCGGGCCGCTCGACCAGCCGCCCGATGCCGACCAGCATCCGCAGCCCGCCCGGCAGCTCGCGCCGGTCGACGATGGCGAGCGCCCCCTCGCGGGCCAGCACCCAGCCTGCCCTCGCGAGGCGGAAATATGCTCCCAGACCCATGGGCTAGAGTTTCCAGGCCGCGTGCAGGGCGGCGATATTGCCCGCATAGGCGGTGTGGGTGACGCGCTTGAAGCCGGCGGCGGCGATCATCGCCGAGAACTGGGCGGGCGCGGGGAACTTGCGGATCGACTCGACCAGATACTGATAGGGCTGGGCATCGCCGGTGACCACCCGTCCCAGCGGTGGGATGACCCAGTCCGAGAAGGCGGCGTAGACCTCGCTCAGCACCGGCACGTCGGCGCGGCTGAACTCGAGGCAGAGGAAGCGTCCGCCGCGCCTGAGCACGCGATGGGCATCGGCCAGCGCCTTTTCGATGCGGGGCACGTTGCGGATGCCGAAGGCGATGGTGTAGGCGTCGAAGCTGTCGCTGTCGAAGGGCAGTTCCTCGGCATTGGCCTCGACGAAGCTGACCTGCGCCGGGAAACGCCATTTCTTGGCCCGCTCGGCGCCGACCCGCAGCATGTCGGAATTGATGTCGGCGACGACGACCTCGGCATAGCCCACCGAGGCGTTGACGATGCGCTCGGCGATGTCGCCGGTGCCGCCCGCCATGTCGAGCACGCGCCAGGGGCGGCTGCCGCGCCGCGGCGGGGCCAGCCGGGCCACCATGGCGTCCTTCCACAGCCGGTGGATGCCGCCGCTCATCAGGTCGTTCATCAGATCGTAGCGGTCGGCGACGCCATGGAACACGGCATTGACCAGCCCCTGCTTGTCCTCCATCGCCACCCGGCGTTCGCCGAAATGCGTGGTTTCGCGGCTGTCACTCATCGGCGTTCTCCGACGCGTCTGCTGGTTGCGGCGCACCATATACAACGGCAATGGCGGATGCCATGGCGGAGAACGGCCAATGCAGCGACCGCGACGGGCCCGGCCCCGGCGCTGGACCGCTGCCGCGGCACGCGCTATCGCTCGTGCCGCACCGCCTGTTTCCGTACCCTTGCGCGCCCGATCCCATGCCCGAACTCCCCGAAGTGGAAACCGTACGCCGCGGCCTCGCCCCCTATCTCGAGGGCGCGCGCATCGAGGCGGTGCGGCTCAACCGTGCCGACCTGCGCTTCGCGCTGCCGGCTTCGCTCCCCGCCGAACTCGCCGGACAGGTGGTCGACAGCGTCGGCCGGCGCGCCAAGTACCTGTTGTTCCGCCTCTCGGGCGGCAAGACGCTGCTCAGCCATTTGGGCATGACCGGCAGCTACCGCTTCGCCGATTTCGCCTACAAGGACCCCTCGCGCTACTACGAGCCGAGCCAAAACGAAAAGCACGACCACCTGGTGTTCGAGCTGAACCACCCGGTGCACGGCCGGCTGCGCCTCATCTACAACGATGCCCGTCGCTTCGGCTTCATCGACCTGTTCGCGCGCGAGGAGGACTGCCCCTATCTCGCCGGGCTGGGGCCGGAGCCGCTCGGCAACGATTTCAACGCCGCCGGGCTGGCACAGCGGCTGCGGGGCAGGACGGCGCCGCTCAAGGCGGTGCTGCTTGACCAGCGGGTCGTCGCCGGCATCGGCAACATCTACGCCAGCGAGGCGCTGTGGCGCGCCCACCTGCACCCCGAGCTGGCGGCGGGGCGCCTCGTCCGCAAGGACGGCGCCCCCGGCCGGCGGCTCGACGACCTCGTGCACGGCGTGCGCGCCGTCCTCATCGAGGCGGTCGAGGCGGGCGGCTCGACGCTCAGGGACTTCCGCGCCGCCGATGGCGGGCCCGGCTATTTCCAGCACCATTTCGCCGTCTACGACCGCGCCGGCGAGCCCTGCCCGACGCCCGGCTGCAGCGGGGTCATCCGGCGCATCGTGCAATCCGGGCGTTCGAGCTTCTTCTGCCCGGTGTGCCAGAAGCGCTAGGCCGGGGCCGGCGGCGGGAATCCAGTTGACGGCGGCGGCCTGCCGCACTATACAGCGCCGACTTGGCGGCCCGGTTTGCCGCCGCTTTCATTTATCCCCCGGGTGTCGAGGCGCCACGCGCGCTGCGAGCCCGGCCGACACAGCCACGAGGAACCGCATGGCCAATACTGCTTCGGCACAGAAGGCGAACCGCAAGATCGCGGCGCGGACGGCCGTCAACAAGGCCCGCCGCTCGCGCATGCGCACCTTCATCCGCAAGGTCGAGGAAGCCATTGCCAAGGGCGACCGCAAGGTGGCCCTGGAGGCGCTGCAGGCGGCCCAGCCGGAGATCGCCCGCGCCGCGCAGAAGGGCATCGTCCACGCCAACCTGGCGTCGCGCAAGGTCAGCCGCCTGAACCATCGCATCAAGGCCCTGCCGGCCTGATCCGCGGGGGCGCCCGGCGCCGCCGGCGGTCGTTGCACAAGGGCCCTGCGGGGCCCTTTGTTTTTGTCGCTGCGGGGGCCTGTCGGCGCCCCGGCAGCGCCGGCAGGGGCCTGCGGGCGCCTTTTTCCCCCGGTTATCCACCGATCGGGTTTGCGTTGGACATCAGTGGCTTAGCCTCGTCCGCGCGGCACCTGCCGCGATCGCATGGAAAGAATTCCTTCAAATCGCCAAGGTGCGGCCACAATTGGCCCGCGCCAGAAAACGCTGGTGCAGCCCGGATTCAGCAAGGAGTCACAGCGCCTTGGTTTGACCGCCCGGCAGGGGGGCGCTGAAACCTTTTTTCGAAGTGCCGAGTCAAGCCCCCTCGGGCGAAAAACCACGGTTGATTGGCGATTTTCGCCTGCTATGATGCCCCCCGTTGGATCAAGAAATGCGGCAGACAGAACCGCAATCCTGGTCGAACAGGCGATGGGGCGGCAGTCAAACGCGATTAGTGACGGGCGTAGAAGGCCCAGCACAGCAATAATGCTTAAGTCCTTCGTCATCTGTAATTTGCGGGTGAGAGTTATCGTCTTGCGTCAGCGTAAGAGATAAGTACGTCAGGGGCCGTTTTCGGCCAAGTTTACTGTCACAAGCGCAGAACAGGTCCGCAAGCAACTTGCGGAGCGGATAGGCTTTGCCCGCGGCGGCGGGCAATTGGGTTGGTGGCACGCGCCTGCCTTCGGGGGGCGCGCCGAAGAGGGAAGTCAGGCTCAGAATGACGAACAGCGCGGTGGCCGGGCGGGCCGACTGGGGCGGTATGGCAGTTGTGCAGCAAGGACAGGAGAACGGCGATGCGGCGGTGAGCGGGATGGGCAAGGACGACAGGGACGCCAGCGAACTCTTCGCCCGCATCCGGGCCCGGCTCAAGGCCGCCGTCGGCGAGGACGTCTACAATTCCTGGTTCGCGCGGCTGGAGCTCGAGGAGCTCGTCGACGACCTGGCGCACCTGTCGGTGCCGACGCGCTTCCTGTGCTCCTGGATCCAGTCCAACTACGCCGAAAAGATCCTCGACGCCTTCAAGGCCGAGGCTTCCGGCATCGCCCGCCTGCATTTCACCGTCCGCGTCAACGGCCAGGCGCGGCCGCGGCTGGCGCCGCCGGCCGAAGCCAGCGCCGAACCCGGCGTCGAGGCCGTTCCCGCTGCCGCCCGCCCGGCGCGCGAGACCCCGGCCCCGGCGGCCGCCCGCGGCGATGCGCTGTCCGGCAGTGCGCTCGATCCGAAGATGACCTTTGACAGCTTCGTTGCCGGCGCCCCCAACGAGATCGCCCTGGGCGTCGCCAAGCAGGTGGCGCACGCCGCCCTTAACAACACGGTGAGCTTCAACCCCGTCTACATCCATTCCACCGTCGGGCTGGGCAAGTCGCACCTGCTCAACGCCATCGCCTGGGCGGCGGGGGCGGGCGATCCGGCGCGCAACATCGTCTACCTGACGGCCGACCATTTCATGTACCACTTCATCACCGCCGTGCAGCGGCAGTCGGCGATCGCCTTCAAGGAGTGGCTCAGGCGCGTCGACCTGCTTCTGATCGACGACATGCAGTTCCTGCAGGGCAAGTCGGCGACCGAGTTCGGCCATACGCTGGGCACGCTGCTGACCGGCGCCAAGCAGGTGGTGGTGGCCGGCGACGCGCCGCCGCGCGACCTCGACATGCTCGACGAACGCGTGCGCTCGCGCCTGTCCGGCGGGCTGGTGGTGCCGATCAACGGCTTCGACCTCGAGTTGCGGCGCGCCATCGTCACTCGCCGCGCCGAGCAGGCCTCCGCCCGCTTCGCCGGGGTGCACTTCCCGCCGGCGGTGATCGACTACATCGCCCGCGTCGTGGTGAGCCACGGCCGCGATCTCGACGGCTCGGTCAACCGCCTGGTGGCGGCCAACCAGCTGACGCAGGAGCCGATCACCGTGACCCTGGCCGAGCGCACGCTCGCCGACCTGGTGCGCTCGCGCGAGGCCAAGCGCGTGCGCATCGAGGACATCCTCAGGATCGTGTCGCGCCACTACAAGGTGCCGCGCAACGACCTGCTGTCCTCGCGCCGCTCGCGCGACGTGGTGCGGCCGCGCCAGATCGCCATGTATCTCGCCAAGTCGCTCACGGCGCGCTCCCTGCCCGAGATCGGCCGCCGCTTCGGCGGGCGCGACCACACCACGGTGCTGCATTCGGTGCGCAAGGTCGAGCAGCTGATGAAGGACGACGGCGACCTGGCGCAAGAGATCGAGCTGTTGAAGCGCATGCTCGAGGAATAGGCGGCGGCGCCGCGAGCGCCCTTGCCTTTTCGAGAGCAAATTGCAAATGTCGCAACCCCGGCGCGCCGGGGTTTTGCGGCCTCGCGACGGGGCACGGGGCCAAGGACCAGGATTATGAAAGTCACTCTCGAGCGCAATCACCTGCTCAAGTCGCTGGGTCACGTGCACCGCGTGGTGGAGCGCCGCAACACCTACCCGATCCTCGCCAACGTGCTGCTCAGGGCCGCCGACGGCCGTCTCGACCTGCGCGCCACCGACCTCGACATCGAGGTCACCGAGAGCGTGCCGGCGATGGTGGCGACGGCGGGCACCACCACCGTTCCCGCCCATACCCTGTACGAGATCGTGCGCAAGCTCGCCGACGGGGCCGAGGTGCGGCTCGAGAGCGAAGGCGGCGAGCAGCTGCAGCTGACCTCGGGGCGCTCGCGCTTCCACCTGGCGTGCCTGTCGCCCGACAGCTTCCCCGACCTCAAGTCGGGGGTCTTCACCCATACTTTCGCGCTGCCGGCGCCGGTGCTGCGCGAATTGATCGAGCGCACCCAGTTCGCCATCTCCAACGAGGAGACGCGCTATTATCTCAACGGCATCTACCTGCACGCCCTCGAGGCGGGCGGCGAGCCGATCCTGCGCGCCGTGGCCACCGACGGCCACCGCATGGCGCGGGCCGAGACCGGTGCGCCCGAGGGCAGCCGCGGCATGCCCGGCGTCATCGTGCCCAAGAAGACGGTGTCCGAGGTGCAGAAGCTGCTCGAGGGCGCCGAGGGCGAGGTGACCGTCGAGGTCTCCGACACCAAGATCCGCTTCAGCCTCGACGGCGTGGTGCTGCTTTCGAAGCTGATCGAGGGCACCTTCCCCGATTACGAGCGGGTGACGCCCAAGAACAACGACAAGGAGATGAACGTCGACCGCGCTGCCTTCGCCACCGCCGTCGACCGCGTCTCCACCATCGCCTCGGACCGCGGCGGCAAGGCGGTGAAACTGTCCATGAAGGACGGCTCGCTGGAACTGAGCGTCACCAATCCCGACCACGGCACCGCCAGCGAGGAATTGCCGGTGGCGTTCGAGCCCGACAGCTTCGAGATCGGCTTCAACGCGCGCTACTTGCTCGACATCGTCGCCCAGATCCGCTCGGAGAACGCGGTGTTCCTGTTCAACGACGCCGGCTCGCCCACGCTCGTGCGCGAGGCCGGCGACGCCAGGGCGCTGTACGTGCTCATGCCGATGCGGGTGTAGCGGCGACGGGCGCGCGTCGCTGGCCTTGCCGGCCGCCATCGGCTAGTCACTGCCGGCCATGACCGAACGCTACATTTCGCGGCTGCGGCTCACGCATTTCCGCAACTACCACAGCGCGGCGCTGGACCTCGACGCCCGCCACGTCGTGCTGGTCGGGCCGAACGGAACCGGCAAGACCAACCTGCTCGAGGCCGTCTCGCTGCTCGGCCCCGACCGCGGCCTCAGGCGCGCCCCCTTCGAGACGCTGGCGGCGCACGGCGCCGACGGCAGCTGGGCGGTGGCGGCGACGGTCGAGACCCCGGCCGGCCCCGCCGATATCGGCACCGGCGCCGGCCCCGGCGAGAGCGGCCGGCGCGTGCGCATCAACGGCGCCCCGGCCCGCGCCGTCGAGGAGATGAGCGCCTATCTGCGGCTGCTCTGGCTCACCCCGGCCATGGACGGGCTGTTCACCGGCCCGGCGAGCGACCGCCGCCGCTTCCTCGACCGCCTGGTGACGACGCTGATCCCCGGCCATTCGGCTTC
>NZ_DASWVV010000008.1:0-9972 GCF_036406155.1 Devosia sp.
ATCCGCGGCCGGGCGGCCCCCGCCGCGCGGGCGGCCGGACGGCGCGACGCCCCGACGGTCGCGGCGGCGGGCTAGCGAGTCCATCGCGAACGAGGTCGCCTCGCTCCTCGCGGCCGACGGTGAGGCGCGTTGCAGCGCGCGTATGTGAAATCCATTTATCCGCCGGTTCTGCTGCTTTTCTCCGCTCTCCGTTGAGATTATTCAATCTCCATTGACAGGGTTCCGGCAAATGTGAGAAAACGTTTTCTAGCGGCCGGCTTTGAGGGAGGGACCAGCATGCATCGTGGGGAGGACTCGCCGCTGCATGCCGACGAAGTGCCCGACGTGCTGCTCGAGATGCGCGGCATCGGCAAGTCGTTCCCGGGCATCCGGGCCCTGCAGCAGGTGACCTTTTCGGTACGCGCCGGGGAAGTGCACGGGCTGGTCGGCGAGAACGGCGCCGGCAAGTCGACGCTGATGAAGATCCTGTCGGGCGCCTACCAGGCCGACGAAGGCAGCATCACCCTCAACCACGAGCGCATGCAGCGCACCGACCCGCAGGCGATGATCGAGCGCGGCGTGGCCGTGATCTACCAGGAATTCGCCCAGGCGCCGCACCTGACGGTAGCCGAGAACATCTTCATGAACCGGCCGCGCCGGACGCGGGCCGGCCTCGTGGACTGGGCCGGCATGGCGGCCGAGGCCGCGCGCCACATGGAACGCCTCGGCTTTTCGGTCGATCCGCGGCGCGTCATCGGCGAACTCAGCGTGGCGCAGCGCCAGATGGTCGAGATCGCCCGCGCCATCTCGCGCGACGCCCGCCTCATCGTGCTCGACGAGCCGTCGGCCGTGCTGGGCGACGCCGAACTCGAGAAGCTCTTCGGCACCATCCGCGCCCTGCAGCGCGACGGCGTCTCGTTCATCTATATCTCCCATCGCCTCAAGGAAGTCTTCGACATCTGCCAGTCGGTGACGGTGCTGCGCGACGGCCAGCTCGTGGCCAGCCGGCCGATCGAGGAATGGACCACCGACTCGCTGATCCGCTCGATGGTCGGGCGCGAGATGGGCGACTACTTCCCGCCCCGCCGCCCAAGCTTCGGCGACGAGGTCCTGCGGGTCGAAGGGCTCGGCCGCGCCGGCGTCCTGCACGATATCTCCTTCTCCCTGCGTGCAGGCGAAATCCTTGGCGTGTGCGGCCTTGCCGGGGCCGGCCGGTCGGAACTCCTGCGCGCCATCGTCGGGGCCGACCGGCTGGACCGCGGCAGCATCAGCCTGCGCGGCAAGCCGACCCGGATCGACAGCCCGCGCAAGGCCATCTCGCTCGGCATCGGCTTCGCCCCCGAGGATCGCAAGACCGAGGGCCTGTTCCTCGACCAGACGGTGAAGTTCAACGTCACCATTTCCAAGCTCAAGGACTATCTGCGCGGCTTCTGGCTCGACGTGGCGCGCGAGAAGCAGTCGGTGTCCGAGCACGTGCGGCGCCTCGGGGTGAAGGCGCCCAGCATCGACGAGCCGGTCGGCAATCTGTCGGGCGGCAACCAGCAGAAATGCGTGCTGGCCAAGCAGATCAACGCCAGGTGCGAGATCCTGCTGGTCGACGAGCCGACCCGCGGCGTGGACGTGGGCGCCAAGCGGGAAATCTACGACCTGCTGGTCGAGCTGACCCAGGCCAAGGGCCTCGCCGTGCTGATGGTGTCCTCCGAACTGCCCGAGATCATGGGCATGTGCGACCGCATCCTGGTGATGCGGGAGGGCCGGATCACCGCCGAGCTGCCGGGCGGCTCGGCCACCGAAGAACAGATCATGACATGCGCGACCATCCACTGACCCTCGCCGCGCCGATCCGGCTGGTGGCGGTCGATGTCGACCGCACGCTGCTCACCGACGACTACCGGCTGCTGGCCGAAGTCGTCGAGGCCGTGGCGCTGGCGCGCGCAAGCGGGCTCAGGGTGGTCGCCGCAACGGCACGCTCGCCCGATGCGCTGCGCCCGATCGCGGCGGAACTCGGGCTCACCGACCCTTCCGTGTGCTTCAACGGCGCCTGGACCGGGCGGCTCGGCAAGGACGGCGACCAGCCCATCGCGCAGCTGCCGATGAACCCCGAGATGGCGGCGCGCCTGATCGCGGACGCCGAGGCGCTGGAACTCAATCCGTGCTGGTTCGGCCCGACCGGCTCGTTCGCCCATGCCGACGGCCCGGCGGTACAGCGCGAGCGGCGCGCGACCGGCCTTGGCGCCACGATCGTCTCCGACAAGGAGGCGATCACCACCCCGATCTACAAGGTCCTGTGCCTCGGCGCCCCCGGCCGGGAGGCGCGCCTCGAGGCGCTGCGCACCAGTTATGCGCGCCAGTTCGAGATCTCCCGCTCCGACACGCACCTGCTGGAGGCCACGGCGCCCGAAGTCTCCAAGCAGGCGGCCGTCGCCCGCCTCGCCGCAGCCATGAACCTGGCGGCCACCGACACCGCCGCCATCGGCGATTCCGAGAACGACCTCGCCCTCATCGCCTGGGCCGGGCTGGGGATTTCGATGGGCAACGGCAGTGCGGCCGTGCGCCGGGCCGCCGCCTGGCAGACGCACAGCAATGCGCAGGCCGGGGCCGCGTACGCCCTGCGGGCGATCGTCGCGGCGAATTCGTCGATGGATTTGGGAGGCACGAGGTGAGCCAGACGAGCACGATGACCACTGCGAAGACGCGCGGGCTGCGCGCCCTGCTGCCCAGGAAGTCCGGGCTGATCTGGGTGCTGGCGGGCCTGTGCGCCGTCGCCGCGATGATTTCGCCGGCGTTTCTCAATCCGGTCAACCTGACCAACGTGCTGCGCCAGGTGTCGCTGTTCGGCATCGTCAGCGTCGGCATGACTTTCGTCATCCTCACCAAGGGCATCGATCTGTCGGTCGGCTCGATCCTCGGCGTCTGCGCCGTCACGGCGGCGACGCTGCTGACCATGGGCTGGCCGATCGCCGTGGTCATCGTGGTCGTGCTCGCCGTCGGCGTGCTGCAGGGGGCGGTGAACGGACTTGGCATCACCCTGGGCGGGGTGCCCCCCTTCATCATGACGCTCGGCGTCATGGTCATGGGGCGCGGCCTTGCCATGATGATCGCCAACGGCCAGCCGGTGAGCATCCGCGGCACGGCGGCGGATTTCGCCTGGCTCGGGCGCGGTGACATGCTGGGCCTGCCGGTGCCCGTCTGGATCTTCCTGCTCGTCGCCGCCGTCTCGATCTTCGTGCTGCGCTTCACCGCCTATGGCCGGCAGGTCTATGCCATCGGCTCCAACGCCGAGGCGGCCCGCCTGTCGGGCATCAACGTCAAGGCCGTGGAATTCAGCGTCTACGTGATCAGCGGCTTCCTCGCCGGGCTGACCGGCCTCATCTTCGTGTCGCGCCTCACCGTCGGCGAGCCCACGGCCGGCACCGGCATCGAACTCGAGGCCATCGCCATCACGGTGATCGGCGGCACCAGCCTGTTCGGCGGCGAAGGCACCATCGTCGGCACCATCATCGGCGCCGGCATCCTCGCCGTGCTCGCCAACATCATGAATCTCGTGGGGGTTTCCCCGTTCACCCAGCAGATCGTCAAGGGCGCGATCATCGTGGGCGCGGTGCTCTACGAGATGCAGCAGAGAAAACGCAGGCCCAAGGCCTGACCCGTGCTTCGCCCGCGCGAAGGCGCCGCGTGTCGGCGCTGAGTTCCCCAACGCAACCACGACCTGAGGAGGAAACCATACCATGTCGACGAGATCCAAGCTGATGCGAGCCGCCCTTGGGGTGGCCGGCGCCATCACCCTGCTGGCACTGCCCAACATGGCGTCGGCGCAGGACAAATACGTCATCGGCTTCAGCCAGGGCACGATGAACCACCCGTGGCGCGTTGCCATGGTCGAGGGCAACAAGAAATATGCCGAGGAGAACCTCAAGGACGTCGAACTGATCATCACCGACGGCCAGAACAGCTCGGCCAAGCAGGTCGCCGACGTCGAAAGCCTCCTCGCGCGCGGCATCGACGTGCTGATGATCAGCCCGCTGACTTCTGACGCGCTGACCCCCGTGGTGCAGCAGGCGCTCGACGCCGGGATCAAGGTGGTGACCCTCGACCGCAAGGTCGACATCCCAGTCACCGTGCATGTGGGCGCGCTGAACCTGCCCATCGGCGAAGACGCCGGCAAGTACCTGGTGCAAGCGCTCAAGGGCGAGGGCAACGTCATCGAGATCCAGGGCACGGCCGGCGCCTCGGCGACGAACGACCGCCATGACGGCTTCGTCAAGGGCATCGAGGGGTCCAACCTCAAGGTCGTCGCCTCGCAATATGCCGACTACCTGCGCGAGAACGCGCTGAAGTTCATGGAGGACCAGCTGCAGCGCTTCGGACCCGGCGAAATCCAGGCCGTCTATGCCCATAACGACGAGATGGCCCTCGGCGCCATCCAGGCGCTCGAGGCGGCGGGGCGGCTCAACGAGGTCGTGGTCGTCGGCGTCGACGGCGAGGAGGTGGCCTTCGAGGCGATCAAGGCCGGCAAGATGGCGGCCACCTTCGTCTATCCCTATGTCGCCCCCGAAGGCATCCAGATCGCCTACAAGGTCGCCAAGGGCGAGCCGGTGGACGCGGAAGTGATCCTGCCGGGCAAGCAGGTCGACGCGTCCAATATCGACGAGATGCTGGGCACCGGCCTCTGAGCGCGGGGCAACCGGGCCGCTGCGCGAGCGGCCCGGTCCGCACCGGAACAACCCTGCCGGGCGCCGGCACGCGGCAACACTCCGCGCCGGCGTCCGACCCATGACGAGAGGGCGGCGATGCCATCCAAGAGCTGGGACTACATCATCGTCGGGGCCGGTTCGGCCGGCTGCGTGCTGGCCAACCGCCTGAGCGAGGACCCGGCAACGCGTGTGCTCCTGCTCGAAGCCGGCAGCCGCGACCGCAACCTGATGATCCACATGCCGGGCGGCCTCGGCAAGCTGTTCGGCCCCAAGGTGAACTGGCGCTTCCACACCGTGCCGCAGCGCCACCTCGACAATCGCGAGGTCTGGTACCCGCAGGGCAAGACGCTGGGCGGCTCCAGCGCCATCAACGCCATGATCTATATCCGCTGCCAGCGGGAGGACTACGACAACTGGGCGGCGCTGGGCAACGCCGGCTGGTCCTACGAGGAGGTGCTGCCCTATTTCCGCCGCGCCGAGGACAATGACCGCTTCGCCGACCGCTATCACGGCCAGGACGGGCCGCTCTGGGTCTCGGACCAGACCTCCCCGCACCGCATCAGCCGCGCCTTCGTCAAGGCGCTGCAGCAATACGGGGTGCCGCACAACCCCGATTTCAACGGCGAGACCATGGCCGGCGCCGGCTTCTACCAGGTGACCTGCCGCAACGGCAGGCGCCGTTCGGCGGCGGTTTCCTACCTGCATCCGGTGCGCCACCGGCCGAACCTCGAGGTGAGGACCGGCGCCCGCGTCGTCCGGCTGGTGCTGCACAATGGCGCGGCGACGGGGGTCGAGCTCGCCGACGGCTCCATCCTCACGGCCGACGCCGAGGTGCTGGTCGCGAGCGGCACCATCAACACGCCGCGGCTCATGCTGCTGTCGGGCATCGGGCCGGCCGACGAACTGCTGGAACTCGGCATCCGGCCGGTGCACGACCTGCCCGGCGTCGGCAAGAACCTGCACGACCATTTGTGCACCAACGTGCACGTGGCGACACGCGGCCGCATCAGCTACGATGGCCACGACCGCTATCCCCGTGCGCTGCTGCACGGCCTGCAATGGCTGCTGTATCGCACCGGCCCGGCCGCCGCCGTGATCGTGGAGGGTGGCGGCTTCCTCAAGACCGAGGGCGAGACCCGGCCCGACCTGCAGATCCACCTCGCCCCGGCGACGGTGGTGCGCGGCGGCCAGACGACCATTCCCGGCTTCGGCTTCACCGTCAATTCGACCTTCCTGCGGCCGCGCAGCCGGGGCCAGGTGACGCTGCGCTCGGCCGACCCGGCGGCGGAGCCGCTCATCGACCCCAATTATCTCGCCGATCCCCACGACCGCCGGCAGGCCCTCGCCTCCGTCCGCATCATCCGCGACATCCTCGAGCAGCCGGCGATGGCCGGGCTGATCGAGCGCGAGCGCCTGCCCGGCCCGCAGGCGACGAGCGACGAGGACATCATGGCCTATGTGCGCCAGTACGCCTGCTGCGACTACCACCCGGTGGGCACCAGCAAGATGGGACACGACGACATGGCCGTGGTCGACCCGCAACTGCGCGTGCGCGGCATCGACAGGCTGCGCATCATCGACGCTTCGATCATGCCGGTGCTGACCTCGGGCAACACCAACGCCCCCGCCATCATGATCGGCGAAAAGGGGGCGGACCTGGTCCGCGGCCGGCCTCCGCTGGCGCCCCTGCCCGCGGTCGGGACGCACCAGGGGCAACAAGCCGGACATTCCTCGAGCCTTGCGAATACAGGAGCCTGACCATGGACGCATCCCTCAAGCCGAGCCTGCCCGCGCAGCCGCGCGCGTTCGCATTCCATGTCGGCGGGCGCGCCGTGCGGCGTGGTGATCGCGACTGGTGCGTGCGCGTCAGCCCGGCCCATGGCGTCGAGGTGACGCGGGTGCCGGCGTGTACGGCCGCCGACGTCGATGCCGCGGTCGCCGCGGCGCGCCGGGCCTTCGCGCAAGGCATCTGGTCCCGCCTGCCGGGCAGCGAGCGGGCGCAGGTCCTGCTGCGGGCCGCCGCCGGCGTGCGGGAGCGGTTCGAGGAACTCGCTTATTGGGAAACGCTGGAAACCGGCAAGCCGATCACCCAGGCGCGCTCCGAGGTCCTGGCCTCGGCCGGCTACTACGAATACGCCGCGGGGGTCGCGAGGACGCTGAGCGGGGACAGTTTCAACAATCTGGGCGAGGGCATGTTCGGGCTGGTCGTGCGCGAGCCGATCGGCGTCATCGGCCTCATCACGCCGTGGAACTTCCCGTTCCTGATCCTGGCCGAGCGGCTGCCGTTCATGCTCGCCGCCGGCTGCACGGTCGTCGCCAAGCCCAGTGAGTTCACCTCGGCAACGACGCTGATGATGGCCGAGATCCTCGGCGAAGCCGGGCTGCCGGACGGCGTCTTCAACGTCGTCACCGGCTACGGCCTGCCGGTGGGCCAGGCCATCACCGAACACACGGACATCGACATGGTGTCCTTCACCGGTTCGGTGGCGACCGGCCAGCGGGCGCTGGCGGCCAGCGCCTCCAACATCAAGAAGCTGGGGCTGGAACTGGGGGGCAAGAGCCCGCAGATCGTCTTCGCCGACGCCGACCTCGAGGCGGCGGCCGACGGCGTCGTCTACGGCATCTGCCTCAATGCCGGCCAATGCTGCGTGAGCGGCAGCCGCCTGGTGGTGGAAGAAGGCATCGCCGATGCTTTCCGCGACCTGCTGGTCGACAAGTTCTCCCGCGTGCGTATCGGCGATCCGCTCGACCCCGCGACGCAGATGGGCGCCATCGTCACCGAGGCGCACCAGAACAAGATCCTCGGCTATATCCGGTCGGGCGTCGCGGACGGGGCACGGCTCGCCTGCGGCGGCGGCATCCTCGACGGCGACGGCTGGTTCATCACGCCGACGCTGCTCGAGGGCGTGCGCAGCGACATGGCGGTGGCCCGGGAGGAAATTTTCGGGCCGGTGCTCACCATGACGACGTTCACCACGCCCGACGAGGCCGTCGCCATCGCCAATGACAGCGTCTTCGGGCTGGCGGCGAGCATCTGGACGAAAGACCTCGACAAGGCCCTCGACACCATGCGGCGCGTGCAGGCGGGGCGCATGTGGATCAACACCACCATCACCGGCGGACCGGAACTGCCGATCGGCGGCAGCAAGCAATCCGGCAACGGGCGCGAAACCGGCGTCTACGGCGTCGAGGAATATACCGAGCTCAAGTCCGTGCATATCGCCTTGGGCCAGCGCACGCCATGGGTACAATAGCCCTGCAGCCGCGGCAGGCACGGAGCACAAGATGACAGAGCAACTGGTCCTCGAACGGCGCGCCGGCGACAGGGTCGTGCTGCTGACCCTCAACCGCCCCGACAAGCTCAACCCGCTGTCCAAGCAGCTGCTCGGACAGCTCGCCGACCGGCTGGCGGCGGCCGCGGCGGACCCCGAAACCGCCTGTGTCGTCCTCACCGGGGCCGGGCGCGCCTTTTCGGCCGGCGCCGACATCGCCGACATGCTCGCCCGCGGCACCGCCTCCTACGAGGACCCCGACAGGCTGGCGCACTGGCACGCCGTCGACGCGTTTCCCAAGCCGCTGATCGCCGCCGTCAACGGCTACGCGCTGGGCGGCGGGCTGGAGCTGGCGCTGTTGTGCGACATCGTGCTGGCCGCCCGGAGCGCCAAGTTCGCGGCGCCCGAAATCAAGCTGGCCTCGTTTCCCGGCGATGGCGGCACGCAGCGCCTGCCGCGCCGGGTCGGGCGCTCCTTCGCCATGCAGATGGTGCTGACGGGACACATGGTCGACGCGGAGCTGGCCGAGCGCAAGGGGCTGGTCAGCGAGGTCCTGCCCGACGACGGCCTGCTGGACCGGGCGCTCGCATTGGCCGGCGAGATCGCCCGGCATTCGGTGGCCATCACCCCCTACGCCAAGCGCGCCATCCGGGCGGCCGACGAGCACCCCCTCGCCGAGGGGCTGGCGATCGAGCATCGGCTGACGGTCGAGGCCTATGCCACCGAGGACCGCGCCGAAGGACTGCGCGCCTTCGCCGAAAAACGCGAGCCCAGATTCCGCGGCCGCTGAATGCCTCCTGTCCGGCGGCGGCTCAGGCGCCGTGCCGACGCCGGGCCAGCCGCAGCAGCGACTTCAGGTAATAGTAGTCGCCGTACATCGTGGATTCGTCGATGCCGCGGCCATGCGGCAGGTCAGCCGTCGCATGCAGCAGCAGGCCGCCTTCGTCGCCGGCATTGGCGCAGCTTTCGGCCAGGCTCTGCAGCAGCCTCGTTGCCGCCTCGAGATAGGGCTCGTGGCCGGTGACGTCGAACAGGCGCTGCAGGCCATAGCTGGCGATGGCGCCGGCCGACGCATCCTTGGGCTGGTCGGCGCCGGGCGCGAGGAAATCCCAGGGCGGCACGCCGTCGGCCGGCAGTTGCGCCAGGAAATAGGCGGCCGCCCGCTCGCTGGCCGCGACATAGCTCTTGTCGCCCAGCATGGCGCCGAGGATGGCGAGGCCGGTGATCGCCCAGGCCTGGCCACGCGCCCAGGCGCTGTCGGCCGCGTAACCCTGGTAGGTGTCGCCGCCGATGGGGGCGCCGGTGGCCGGATCGAACTTGTAGACGTGGTACACCGAGCCGTCGGCACGGAAATGATGGGCCAGCGTGGTGGCGGTGTGGCTGAGCACGACGTCGAGCAGCGCCGCCTCCCCGCTCTGCTGGGCGGCCCAGACCAGCAACGGCATGTTCATCAGCGTGTCGATGAGCACGTTGCCGCTCCAATCCTCCTTGCCGAAGAAGCCCCAGCCGGGAATGTAGCCGGCCACGCGGTTGTGCTGCGCCGCAAGCGAGCGGGCGGCGGCCAGCGCCGCGCGGTGGTAGCGCATGTCGCCGGTCAGCTGCCACGCCTTGACCGCGCTCGGCACGAACATGAAGCCAAGGTCGTGATTGCTGGTATCGGCCGACCGCGGCAGCAACCGATCGGTGAAATACAGCGCGCGCTCGCGGCTCGCCGGGTCACGCTCCCGCTCATGCGTCAGCCACAATAGCCCAGCCCAGAACCCCCCGGTCCAGACGCCGTCGGCCGTGAGCTGCCACTGCCTGGCTTCGGTGATATGAGGAAAATCCGTCACCGTCCTGGCGATGGCGCGGACCCTGTCGATGGCGCCGGAAATCGCCGCATCGTGCCAATCTGGTGCTGTCATAGCCTTCCCCGGATGCAACCCGCCAAAGCGCCGGTCGTGGCGCCTGCCGCCCCGCAGGCGCTGCCCGCGGAGCGGCGATCGTGCCGGCGGGCCGCCGCGGGTCGCGGTGCCGCCGGTCCCCGC
>NZ_DASWVV010000009.1:0-17435 GCF_036406155.1 Devosia sp.
TGGGGCTGAGCGCTTGGCCGATCCGGGGCATGCGCCGGGCCTGGCGCTCCGGCTGAAAAGCGCGTCCCGCCTCCAGCAGGTGCTGGAAGGCGGGCGTTTCGCCCCTCTCGCGGCTGCCGACCTGCCCGACGGGCGCGACCGCGCCCTTGCCAACCGGCTGGTGACCACGGCGCTGCGCCGGCACGGGCACCTCGACCGGGCTCTCGCCCGGCTGCTGCAGCGCGGCCTGCCCGCGAAGAGCGGCAGCTTCGAAGCGGTGCTGCGGCTGAGTCTTGCACAATTGCTGTTCCTGCCCGAACTCGGCGATCACAGCGCCCTGTTCCTCGGCGTCGAGGCAAGCAAGCGCGACCCCCGGTCGCGGCATCTGTCGGGCCTGATGAATGCGGTGCTGCGACGGGCGCAGGCGGAGGCCGCGGCCCTGCGGGCGCTGCCGGGGGAGGCGCTGCTGCCCGATGAACTGGCCCGCAAATGGCGGCGGATCTACGGGCCGGAGGCCCCGGCCCGCTTCGCCGAGGCACTGCTCGCCGGAGCGGCGCTCGACCTGACCTTCAAGGACGACGATCCGGCTCTCGTCGCCGAGCTGGGCGGCCGCGTGGTTCTGCCCGGCACGGTGCGGCTCGAGGCGCGCGACCGGCCGCTGGACCAGCTTGCCGGCTATGCCGATGGACGCTGGTGGGTGCAGGACGCCGCCGCGGCGCTGCCGGCGCGGCTGCTCGACCTGCCGGCCGGTGCCGGCGTCCTCGATCTGTGCGCGGCCCCGGGCGGCAAGACGGCGCAGCTGGTCAGGGCCGGCTACGCGGTCACCGCCCTCGACATCGACCGGCAGCGCCTCGACCGGCTGGCGCAGAACCTGGATCGCCTGCGCTACGCTGCGACCGTCATCGCCGCAGACGGCACGTCGTTCCGCCCGGCGGTGCCGGTCGATGGCGTGCTGCTCGACGCGCCGTGCTCGGCCACCGGCACCCTGCGGCGCCATCCGGAGGTCGTCTGGCATCGCAGCGCGCTCGATATCCGCAGCCGCGTGGCGCTGCAGCGCCGCTTCATCGCCAACGCGGCAGCCTGCCTCAAACCCGGCGGCGTGCTCGTCTATTGCGTGTGCTCGCTGGAGCCGGAGGAGGGCGAAGAGCAGCTGCGCTGGATCGCCGGCCGGCACCCCGAGCTGACGCCGCTGCCGGTGCGGCCCGAGGAGCTGCCGGGGCTGCCGGCGGCGGCGCGCTCGGCTGACGGAAGCATCCGCACTCACCCCGGCATGTCGATCGGCGGCGGTGCGGGCGAGGGCGACGATCGCCTCGACGGATTCTTCATTGCGCGGTTCCGCCGGCGCTGATTGGTTAACACTTTCTTGCCCATGGGGTTGGCAATGCCGGTTCTGCACCGTATTGGGAGCAGGGGCTGAAAGGGTACGAGGAACAAGGACTTGGCAAACTCTCTGCGGTTCCTCGCGCGCCAGACGCTGCGCCAGGTCGCCGATTTCGCGGTCACCTCGCCGCTGGTCAGGTGGACGTGGACGGGTCCGACTGGCGCCGAATGGGTCGCCGCGCTGGGGGAATTCCGGCCGACCGACCGGGAAACCGTGATCGAGATGATGCAGGGGCGTTATCTGTTTGCGTCCAAGCTGGTCGACACCCAGGGCGTGTCGCCCTTCTCGGTCGAGGTCGAGCACGGCGACTGGCTCGACGACCTGCAGGCCTTCGCCTGGCTGCGCCATTTCCGCGACGCCCGCACCGACGACGAGCGGCGCTTCGCCCGGGCCCTCACGCTCGACTGGATCGGCCGGTCCGGCGGCTTCGACCGCGTCGCGTGGGCGCCCTCGCTCTGTGCCCGGCGCGTGCTCAACTGGCTCCGGCACTACAATATCCTGGTCGAAGGCGCGAGCGAGGAGCAGGCCGCCACCATCGGCCGCTCGCTCAGCACCCAGATCCAGTCGCTGCGCGTGCGCGGCGCGCTCGCCACCGAACCGGTCGATGCCCTGCTGGCCGCCATCGCGCTGGTCGGCGTGTGCCTGTGCGGGGAGGGCAGCGAGATCGAACTCAAGGCGCGCCTGCGGCGGGTCCACCGGCTGCTCGACCAGCAGATCGACGACAATGGGCTGCACCGGTCGCGCTGCGCCAAGGTGCAGATGCAGATCCTGATCGAACTGATCACCATCAAGCAGGCCCTGCGCCGCAGCGAGGAACTCTACGCCGACGAATTCAACGAACTGGCCGAGAGCATGCACCGGGCGCTCGACGCCATCTCGCTGGGGACCGGCGAGCCCGCCTATTTCAATGGGACCGGGCAGATGCCGCACGATCTCGTCGTCGCGGTGCAGGCGCAGAGCCCGGCGCGGGCCCGGGCCACCGGGGCGGCCGGCGGCTACGGGCGCCTGGTGGCCGGGCGGGCCATCGTCGTCGCCGACAGCGGCCTCGTGCCCCCACCCGAATATGGCGGCACCGCCCATGCCAGCGCGCTTGCCTTCGAATTCAGCTACGGGCGCGACCTGGTCGTGTGCAACTGCGGCCCCGCCCCGGCAGGGATGGAGGACAGCGGCCACCTCTTCCGGCAGGGGGTCGCCCACTCCGCCCCGACCATCAATGCGCTGTCGGCCGCCAGCATCCCGGCGTCGGGCCCGCTCGCCGGCAGGCTGCTTCCGGTGGGCGGCCCGGCGGAGATCGAGGCCGATGCCCAGGACCAGTCGCTGACGATCACCACGCACGGCTACGAGGACCGCTTCGGGTTGCGGGTACAGCGCAGCCTGACGCTGCTCTCGGAAGGCAAGACGCTGGTCGGGCAGGACCGGCTGATCCGGCTGCGCCACCGCGTCTCGGGGGCCTGCGCCGTCCGCTTCCACCTGGCGCACCAGACCGAGGTCATGGAGGGCGAGGACCTCGTCCGGCTGAAGCTCAATTCGGGTGCCGTCTGGACCTTCCTGTGGGAGGGCGCCGACATGCGCCTCGAGGACAGCGTCCGCCAGTCGGCCTATTTCGGCTTCCACCGCACCCGGCAGATCGTGCTCGAGGCGCTGGCCGCCGATGCCGAGGAGATCAGCTGGATCTTTACGCTCGAAGAGGACTGAGGGGCGTTTTCATCCGGCCCGGGGCGTGCTAGCGAGCGCGCGAACCATCCGGCGCGAGGAAGTGAGCCATGTCCGACGTCAACCACGTCCCTGTCAAACGCGCCCTGCTCTCGGTCTTCGACAAGGCGGGCATCGGTGAATTTGCCGCCGGGCTGGCCGGGCTCGGCGTCGAGCTCGTGTCCACCGGGGGCACGGCGAAGCTGATCGCCGACAGCGGCGCCGCGGTGCGCGACATCGCCGAGCTTACCGGCTTTCCCGAGATGATGGACGGGCGCGTCAAGACCCTGCATCCCAGGGTGCATGGCGGGCTGCTGGCGGTCCGCGACAAGCCCGACCACCTGGCCGCGATGGCGGCGCACGAAATCGCCCCGATCGACCTCGTGGTGGTCAACCTCTACCCGTTCGGGGCGACGATCGCGCGGGGGGCAAGCTACGAGGAGACCATCGAGAACATCGACATCGGCGGGCCGGCGATGATCCGCTCGGCCGCCAAGAACCATGCCTATGTCACCGTCGTCGTCGACCCCGCCGACTATGCCGAGGTGCTCGAGCACATCCGGCAGAGCGGCGGCGTCCCCTACGCCATGCGCCGCAAGCTCGCGGCCAAGGCCTATGCACGTACGGCCGCCTACGACGCGGTGATCGCCAACTGGTTTGCCCGCGAGCTCGACTATGCCGACGTGCCCTGGCGCAGTTTCCCGGGGCATTTGCGCGAAGTCATGCGCTATGGCGAGAACCCGCACCAGTGGGCGGCGTTCTATGCCACCGGCGAGTCGCGGCCGGGCGTGGCCACGGCGACGCAGGCCCAGGGCAAGGCCCTGTCCTACAACAATCTCAACGACACCGATGCGGCCTTCGAGCTGATCAGCGAATTCGATCCCAAGGACGCGGCCGTCGCCATCATCAAGCACGCCAACCCCTGCGGGCTGGGCCTCGGCACCTCGCTGACCGAGGCCTACCGCAAGGCGTTGCGGACCGACCCGGTCAGTGCCTTCGGCGGCATCGTCGCGGTCAACCGGCCGCTCGACGCCGAGGTCGCGGCCGAGATCGTCAAGGTGTTCACCGAGGTGATCGTCGCCCCCTCGGCGACGGCCGAAGCGATGCAGATCTTCGCCAACAAGAAGAATCTCAGGCTGCTGCTGACCGAGGCGCTGGCCGATCCGAAGGCCGAGGGGCTGACGGTGCGCTCGGTCGCCGGCGGGCTCCTGGTGCAGACGCGCGACAACCGCAACGTCGACGACTGCGCGCTCAAGGTGGTGACGAAACGCCAGCCGACCGCGGCGGAAATGGCCGATCTCAGGACCGCCGCGATCGTCGCCAAGCACGTGAAGTCCAATGCCATCGTCTATGTCAGGGACGGTGCGACGGTGGGCATCGGGGCCGGGCAGATGAGCCGGGTCGATTCGAGCCGCATTGCCCACCGCAAGGCCCGGGACGCGGCCGAGGCGGCCGGCGAGAGCGCAGCCCTGACGCAGGGCTCGGTGGTGGCCTCGGATGCGTTCTTCCCCTTCCCCGACGGGCTCCTGGCCGCGGTCGAGGCCGGGGCGACGGCGGTCATCCAGCCGGGTGGCTCGGTGAACGACCAGGCGGTGATCGAGGCCGCCGACGCGGCCGGCATCGCCATGGTGTTCACCGGCATGCGCCACTTCCGCCACTGAGGAGGACGCCGTGGCCTGGCTGCTGCTGCTCGTTGCCGGCGCGCTCGAAGTGGTATGGGCTTACGCCATGAAGCTGTCGCAGGGCTTCAGCCAGTTCGTGCCTTCGGCCGTAACCCTCGTCGCCATGCTCGGCAGCGTGGTGTTGCTCGGCCTCGCCATGCGGAGCCTGCCGCTGGGCACCGCCTATGCGGTGTGGACCGGCATCGGCGCCGTCGGCGCCTTCCTCGTCGGCATCCTGTGGCTGGGCGAGGCGGTCACGCCGCTGCGGCTCGTGGCGGTGGGGCTGATCGTCGCCGGCCTGCTGCTGCTGAAGCTGGCGACGCCCGACTGAGCGCCACGCCTTCGCCATGAACGGCGTCAGGCGCTGCTGGCGAGATCGGTGAGCAGCCCGGCGGCGACGCTGAGCCGCGACACCGTCGCCTCGCCCTCGACGAGGGCGGTGACCGAGCCGATGGCGCGGTCGATCGCCTCGCGCCGCGTCGCGTGCCAACCCGCCAGCCGCTCCGCCACCGGGCCGCCGCCGAAGGCGAGCACGTCGGCGGTCAGGTCGCGCTGGGCCCGCGCCAGATTGGCCAGCGCGCGGTCGAGCGCCATGCGGTCGAAGCGGTCGGCGAGCACGATGGCGCCGCCCGCCTCGATGATGCGGCCGAGGCCGAACAGCTCGAGCACGCCGAAGAAGGCGGCCGCCGCGTCGCCCACCGGCACCCCGGTGCGGTCGGCGACGAGGACGATGTCGGGAGCGAAGGCGAGGGCCCCGAGTTCGGCGATGCGCCGCGCCACGTCGCGGGGGGCGCCGCCGGACTCGAAGGCGGCGGCGCGGCGGGCAACGGACTCGGCAAGGAAGGGCGGCAGCAGGCTCGCCAGGCCGGACTTCACCTCGCCCACCCCGGCCGCGTAGCGTTCGACCAGCGGCTGCAGGCCGGCGTCGAAATTGCCGTTGCGCAGGAACCACAGCGTCGTCCCGGACAACAGGGATTCGACGGCGGCATAGAGATCGAGCTGGGTTCCCCCGGCGATGGCGCCGTCGAGGCCGTCGATCATGGCGTTGTAGTCGGGCAGGCCGTAGCTGTCGCGGGCCGCGGCATAGGCGGCCGCGACCTGGCCGGCGTCGGCCGCGGTCGTGGTGGTCAGCGCGTTGACGAAGGCCGGCCCGCCGCGGTTGATCATGGCGTTGGCGAGGACGGTCGCGATCACCTCGCGGCGCAGGCGATGGCCGCTGACCGCGTCGAGGAAGGTCTCGACCAGGCGGGCCGGGAAGTAGCGGTAGAGTTCGCGGCTCAGATAGAGGTCGTCGGGCACGGGGCCGGCCAGCAGGTCGGTCTTCAGCGTCAGCTTGGCATAGGCGAGCAGCACCGCCAGCTCCGGCCGGGTCAGTCCCCGTCCCCGCGCCCTCAGGGCATCGCTGCCGGCAAGGAACTCGACCGCGCGGTGCAGCAGGCCGCGCTGCTCGAGCGTCTCGATCAGCGCCAGATGGTCGGGCAGGGCGGCAAGGCCGCGCCGCTCGGCAACCGACAGGGCCAGCGTCTGCTGGTAGTTGTTCCTCAGGCACAGCGCCGCGACCTCGTCGGTCATCGCGGCGAGGAATTCGTTGCGCACCGGCATGGTGAGCCGGCCGGCCCGCACCAGGGTCCCGAGTGCGATCTTGATGTTGACCTCGAGGTCGGAGGAATTGACCCCGGCCGAGTTGTCGATGGCGTCGGTGTTGATGCGCCCCCCGCCCAGCGCGTACTCGATGCGGCCGAGCTGAGTCACGCCCAGATTGGCGCCCTCGCCGACGACCTTCGCCCGCAGTGCGCCGCCGCTCACGCGCACGGCGTCGTTGGCGCGGTCGCCGACGGCCGCGTCGGCCTCGGTGGAGCCGCGCACATAGGTGCCGATGCCGCCGAACCACAACAGGTCGACCTCGGCCTTGAGGATGGCGCTGATCACCTCGTTGGGGGTCACGGCCTCGTTGCCGAGGCCGAGCGCCCGGCGCGCCTCGGCAAACAGCGGCACCGCCTTGAGCGCGCGCGAGTAGACGCCGCCGCCTTTGGAGATGAGCGACTTGTCGTAGTCCTGCCAGCTCGAGCGCGGCAGCGCGAACAGCCGCGCCCGCTCGGCCAGGCTGGTTTCGGGATCGGGGTCGGGGTCGATGAAGATGTCGCGGTGGTCGAAGGCCGCGACCAGCTTGATCCGGGGGGAGAGCAGCATGCCGTTGCCGAACACGTCGCCGCTCATGTCGCCGACGCCGACGACGGTGAAGGGCGTGGTCTGGATGTCGTGGTCGAGCTCGCGGAAGTGCCGCTTCACCGCCTCCCAGGCGCCGCGCGCCGTGATGCCCATCTGCTTGTGGTCGTAGCCGGCCGAGCCGCCCGAGGCGAAGGCGTCCCCGAGCCAGAAATCACGATCGAGCGCGATCGCGTTGGCCGTGTCGGAGAAGCGCGCGGTGCCCTTGTCGGCCGCCACCACGAGGTAGGGGTCGTCGCCATCGCGCCGGCGCACGTCGGGGGGCGGCACGACCATGTCGCCCTCGAAATTGTCGGTGACGTCGAGCAGCGAGGAGACGAAGATCTCGTAGCACGCCGTGCCCTCTTGCTGCACCGCTTCGCGATCCCCGCCGGCAGGCAGGAGCCGGGGCACGAAGGCGCCCTTGGCGCCCACCGGCACGATGATGGCGTTCTTGACCTGCTGCGCCTTGACCAGGCCCAGCACCTCGGTGCGGAAATCCTCCGGCCGGTCCGACCAGCGCAGGCCGCCGCGGGCGATCGGCCCGAAGCGCAGGTGCAGGCCCTCGACGCGCGGCGAATAGACGAAGATCTCGCGATACGGCCGCGGCTCGGGCAGCTCGTCGAGCCGCGCACAATCGAATTTGAGCGCCAGCGCCGGGCGGCGGCCGCCGGCGCCGTCGCGCTGGTAGGCGTTGGTGCGCAGCGTCGCCTCGACCAGGTTGAGGTAGCGCCGGATGATGCGGTCCTCGTCGAGCGAGGCGGTGGCCTCGAGCGCCGCCGCGATGGTATCGCGCGCCCCCTGGGCGGCACGTTCGCGGTGGCCGGCGAAGCCGGGGTCGTGCAGGGCGTGGAACAGGGTGACGAGCGCGGCCGCCACGTCGGGATGGGCGGCCAGCACCGTGATGAGATAGCTGCGCGAGAAGGCGATGCCGACCTGCCTCAGATAGCGGGTGAAGGCGCGCAGGAGCTCGACGTCCCACCAGCTGAGGGCGGCGGTCGCCGACAGCCGGTTGAGCCCGTCGCTCTCGGCGAGGCCGCCCCAGACGGCGAGGATGGCGTTCTCCAGCCGGGTGACGGCCGCTTCTGCGGCGAGGGACATGCCCGGCGCCGCCTCGAGCATCATGTCGTGCAGGTAGATCTCGCCGAGGTGGCGCGGGTGCACGGTGTAGGTGCGCTCGTCGATGACCCGGAAGCCGAAATTCTCGAGCATCGGTACGCGGTAGGACAGCGCGAGCGGGGCCTCGCGGTGATAGACCATGAGCGCGACGGCGTTGGAGTCCGGCGAGGGCCGCAGCCGCAGCTCGATGGCGTCGCCGGCCAGCGTCCTGATGATGTCGATGTCGCGCAGCGCCTCCTCGGGAGTGTGGCGCGACTGGTAGGCGGGCGAGAACGCCTCGCGGAAATCCTCGATGGCGCCGGCGTCCGCGGCGGCGCGCCGCAGCCGGTCGCCGTAGGTCAGCGTCAGCTCGGTGACGTCGGCCTCGACCTCGTCGCGGGGCGGGCGCGGCGTCGGCCCGCCGCTGCGGCCGAGGATGAAGTGGACGCGCACCAGCTCGCCTTCGGGGAAGCTCGGATAGGTGGCCGAGACGCGGCCGTCATAGACCGTCGCGAGGTAGTCGCCGACGCGCGCCAGGACGTCGGAATCGTAGCGGTCGCGCGGCATGAACAGCAGGATGGAGACGAAATTGTCGAAGCGGTCGGCGCGCGACAGGACGCGCACGCGCGGCCGGTCGGTGAGCTGGGCGATGGTGGTGGCGAACTCGTAGAGCTGGTCCTCGGAAATCTGGAACAGCTCGTCGCGCGGATAGGTGTCGAGCGTATTGGCCAGCGCCTTGCCGGCGTGGCTGCTGGGGTCGTGGGCGGCCCGCTCCAGCACGGCGGCAAGCTTCTTGCGGATCAGGGGCACCTGCGCGTGCGGGGTGGCCAGCGCGTGCGAGGTGAACAGGCCGACGACGCGCAGTTCGCCCGCGACACGGCCGAGCTCGTCGAACAGCTTGATGCCGACATAGTCCATGTGGGTGCGGCGGTGCACCCGCGCGCGCAGATTGGCCTTGGTCACCAGCACCGGCTCGGGGTCGGCGAGGAAGGCGATGTGCTGGGGCGTCATCTCGACATAGTCGCGGCCCGAGCGCAGGAAGCGGAAGGCGGGATCCTCGAGGATGCCGAGGCCGCTGTCGGCGACCGGCACCAGCTGCCGGCCGTCGCCTTCGCCCTCGAGCCGGTATTCGCGCATGCCGAGGAAGGTGAAATTGTGCTCGGCGAGCCAGCCCAGGAAGTGCATGGCCTCGGCCAGCACCGCCGGCATCACCTTGGGCGGGGTGTCGTGCCAGGCCTGCACCACCTGGCGCACGCGCTCCAGCATCGGCCGCCAGCCGGCGACGGCGCGGCCCACCTCGGTGAGCACGCCGTCGAGTTCGGCCTGCATGTCGCGTCGCGCCTCGGCGCCGGCGAGGGGGTCGATATGGATGTGCATGAAGCTCTCGAGACGGCTGCCCGCGGCCGGGGCCTCGAGCACGCGGTAGGTCGCCGGGTCGATGGGCAGGATCGGGTGCGACAGGTAGCGGACGACGCCGCCTTTGGCGCGGATCGCGGCGAGGACGCTGTCGACGATGAACGGCATGTCGGCCGAGAAGATTTCGACGACCTCGGGCTGCCCCGGCTGGTCGGGGGGATCGAAATAGATCCGGTGGGTGGCGTAGCCGCGCTGGCCCAGCCGCCCGAAGGAGCGGCGCAGCAGTTGCTCGACGGCCTGCGGCGCCAGGGCGGCAAGGTCCTCGGGGTCGGTGGCGGCGACGGTCGCGGCCAGGAAGCGCGCGAAATTGGGCTCGCTCGCCATCAATTCCCCCGCCCTGGCCAGCAGGCCTGCCCTGGTTTCGAAGGTCGGCGCCTCGTTCACGGCTCAGCCACTCCGTCACAATCCGGTGCCGGGGAAAGTGGGACCTGCCGCGGCAAATGTCGAGTGGGCGGGCGGCGCCGGCCGGCGCGACAAGAGGCAGCGGGGCGTCGCGCGGCACGCGCGTTCACGCCCGCTTGTCCCGCCGCAAGCTTGACCCCGGCGGCGGCGGCGGCTTAGAACGGCGCGCATTCCGTTTGAAGCTGGACCCTCTCATCAAATGAGCAAACCTCGGACCCTCTACGACAAGATCTGGGACGACCATCTGGTCGCCGACAATGAAGACGGGACCAGCCTCATCTACATTGACCGGCACCTCGTGCACGAGGTCACCAGCCCGCAGGCGTTCGAGGGGCTGAGGCTCAACCGTCGCCGGGTGCGGGCGCCCGAGCGCACGCTGGCGGTGGTCGACCACAACGTGCCCACCACCGATCGCAGCCACGGCATCGACGATCCCGAAAGCGCGCTGCAGGTCAAGACCATGGCCGAGAACGCGGCCGAATTCGGCGTCGAGTATTTCAACGAGCTCGACAAGCGCCAGGGCATCGTCCACATCGTCGGGCCGGAGCAGGGCTTCACCCTGCCGGGCATGACCATCGTGTGCGGCGACAGCCATACGTCGACGCATGGCGCCTTCGGGGCGCTGGCGCACGGCATCGGCACGTCGGAGGTCGAGCACGTGCTCGCCACCCAGACGCTGATCCAGCAGAAGGCCAGGAACATGCGCGTGACCGTCGACGGGCAGCTGCCCCCCGGCGTCACCGCCAAGGACGTCATCCTCGCCATCATCGGCGAGATCGGCACCGCCGGTGGCACCGGGCACGTGCTGGAATATGCCGGCGAGGCCATCCGTTCGCTCTCCATGGAAGGGCGCATGACGGTGTGCAACATGTCGATCGAGGGCGGCGCCCGGGCCGGGCTGATCGCCCCCGACGAGAAGACCTTCGAATATGTGCAGGGCCGGCCGCGCGCGCCCCGGGGCGAGGCGCTCGAGATGGCGCTGGCCTACTGGAGGACGCTCTATACCGACGAGGGCGCCCAGTTCGACAAGGAAGTGCGCCTGGACGCGGCGCGGCTGCCGCCGATCGTGTCGTGGGGCAGTTCGCCCGAGGACGTGGTCTCGGTCACCGGCGTCGTCCCCGACCCCGACGCCATCGCCGACGCCAACCGGCGGGCGAGCAAGTGGCGGGCGCTCGAATATATGGGGCTCAAGCCGGGCACGAAGATCACCGACATCGGCATCGACCGCGTGTTCCTCGGCAGCTGCACCAATGGCCGCATCGAGGATCTGCGGGCCGCCGCCAAGGTGGTGGATGGCCGCAAGGTCCGCGAGGGCGTCAACGCCATGGTGGTGCCGGGCTCGGGGCTGGTGAAGGCCCAGGCCGAGTCCGAGGGGCTCGACCGCATCTTCAAGGACGCCGGCTTCGAATGGCGCGAGCCGGGCTGCTCGATGTGCCTTGCCATGAATGCCGACAAGCTCAAGCCGCTGGAGCGCTGCGCCTCGACCTCGAACCGCAATTTCGAGGGGCGCCAGGGCTTCAAGGGCCGTACCCACCTGGTCTCGCCGGCCATGGCGGCGGCAGCGGCGATCGCCGGCCATTTCGTCGACATCCGGGAGTGGCCGGGGCAGTGAAGGCCGGCGGCGTGGTGTTCGTACCAACGGCCACGCGCCGCCCGCCATCCGGCCTGCGGCCATGACCGACTGGTCCGGCCGCGCTGCGCCCTCGCTCGATGATTTCGAGGTCATGGCCCGCGCCGCGCTCGAGGCGCTGCCGGAGCCGTTCCGCGGCCTGGTCGAGGGCGTGCCGTGCGCCGTCGCGGACTTTCCCGACGACGAGACGCTGGACGAGCTCGGCATCGACTCCGAGTTCGACCTCATGGGCCTGTTCCGTGGCGTCGGCCGGCACGAACTCGGCGTCACCCCGCCCACCGGGCAACTGCCCAACCGCATCTGGCTCTACCGCCGCCCCATCCTCGACTACTGGGCCGAGCATGGCGACGAGACGCTGGGCGAGATCGTCACGCACGTCTTGGTGCACGAGATCGGCCACCATTTCGGCTTCTCCGACGCCGACATGGAGGCGATCGAAGCCGCCGCCGAGGAGTAGGTCAGCCTTCGCTGCGCGCCACGATCTGGTATTCCTGCTCGTTGCCGCCGGAAGGGTCGTCCGAGACCTTGAGGGCGAGGCCCTGCCGGTCCATCTCGGCGAGCCACTCGTCCCAGCTCACCAGTTCGTAGCCGCCCGGGCGATCCGGGCCCTCGTTCTCGTCGGAGTTGAGGAAATGCTGGCCGAAGGTGAGCTGCAGCAGGGTACGGCTGCGCGTGCCGTCGGGGGTCTCGAGCAGGATCGGATAGCCGCCGCGGGCTTCCACCCACTGCCGGATATCCTGGGCTTTGGTGAGGATCTTCGACATCGTTTCCCCTGGTCTGGCCGGATCGGCGAGGATCGCTGCCGATGGCTCCACGCCAAGAATGCCGTCGCCGGGACACTTCCGCAAGGCCGTTGCGGGCCTTCCGGCCGGCGCCGGCAACGGTTAAACCCTTCCTTCAGGGGCCTCACCTAATGTGCCCGCCGTGCAACCCCGGGGTAGTCTATGAGTAGCGCGGGCGTCATTCTCGCGATCAACCTGTCGGTGGCCGCCCTGTTCACGGCGGCCTTCGCGATCGTCGCCGTCAGCAACACGTCCGACCGCGTCGCCCGCTGGTTCGCCCTCGCCTACGGCTTCGGCATCGCCTACCTGCTGTTCGAGTTCGCGCTGCCGTCGCAGGCCGACCCGCGGCTGGTCTATGACTGCGGCTTTGCTGCTTTCCTCGGCGCCGTGGCGGCGGTCACGGTCGGCATCGCCCGGCGTTACGGGCGCGAGGTGCCGTGGGGCCTGCTGCTCGGCGCCTGCGCGGCGTTCGTGTTGCTCAACCATCTCGCCTACGAGCTCGGCCGGCCGTCGCTGCTGCGCATGCTGACCTACCAGGCGCCCTATGCGCTGCTGCAGGCGGTGGGCGCGGCCATCATTCTGCGCTCCGGGCGGCGGCAGGCGATGGACGTCGCGCTCGCGTCGCTGTTCGCGCTCAGCGCCGTGCATTTTTTGGCCAAGCCGCTGCTCGCCGTGGTGACCGGCGGGCCGGGGGTGGCACCGCAGGCCTATATCGACACCGACTACGCCCTCTACTCGCAGTCCTTCGGCGCGGTGCTGCAGGTGGGCTCGGGCCTGCTCATGCTCATGCTGCTGGTGCGCGACATGCTGGTCGAGATCACCATGCGCTCGGAAACCGATGCGCTGAGCGGGCTCTACAATCGCCGCGGCTTCGATGCGCGGGCCGAGGCGGCGATCCAGGGCAGCCGCAAGGGCGGCATGCCGGCGGCGCTGGTGGCGGCCGATCTCGACAATTTCAAGCGCATCAACGACAGCTTCGGCCACGACGCCGGGGACCGGGTGATCGAGGCCTTCGCCTCGGTGCTGCGGGCGGTGGGGCCGGAGCGCGCGGTGCTGTCGCGCTGGGGCGGGGAAGAATTCGTGGCGCTGCTGCCGGGCACCAATCTCGCCGGCGCGCGGCTGTTCGCCGAGAGTGTGCGCGGCGCCTTCGCCACGCTGCCGGTCGAGGGCATGCCGGACGGCACGCGCCTCACCGCCAGTTTCGGGGTGGTCCAGCATCGGCCCGACGAGCAGCTTTCGGATCTCAGGCGGCGCGCCGACGCGGCCCTGTACGACGCCAAGCAGGCGGGGCGGAACCGCGTCTGCGTCAGCGGCCAGAGCGCCGGCGACGGCATGCCGGAGCATCCGCTCGCCACCGCCACGCCGGCAGGGAGCGCGCCGCGACCGGGCCGGCGGGACCGGGCGGGCTAGTTCAACTCGGTCAGCTTGACGAACTCGAAGGACGGCTCGTCCGGGTCGATGATCCTGAGGCCGAGGCACTGGCGGTCGAACTCGGCCAGCCAGGCCGACCACGACACCGGGCTCAGCCCCTCATCCTGCGGCGGCAGCGTCGGCGGCGCCGGCCGGGCCGGCGAAAAGCGCAGGGTGAGGCGCGGCCGCAGCTGCCCGTATTCGTTGGGCGTGCGGCGGATGGCCGGGAGTCCGCGCCGGGCGAGGACCCAGGCCTGGATGTCGCGGTGGCGCGTCAGGGTGTGCGTCGTGTGCGTCATGTTCCAAGGCCTCCCACCTCAACCGAACGCAGCAGGCTCGCTTTGGTTTCACAGCCAGAAGGCACAGTGCGACGGCATTGTGGCAGGACGCTTCACCCCCGGTCACAACCGCGTATGCAATCGTTTGCGAGCACGGGTTATGCACAGCCGCCCCGACGGGCGCGGCGGCCGTGCCCCGTGCCGCCTCAGGCCGCGGCCACGGCCACGTCGAGGGCGAGGGCCACCATGTCGCGCAGCGAACTCTGCCGCGCCTCGGCGTCGATCTCCTCGCCGGTGATCAGGCAGTCGGTCATGGTGCAGATGGCCAGCGCCCGTACCCCGAAGCGGGCGGCGAGCGTATAGAGCGCCGCCGCTTCCATTTCCACCCCGAGGATGCCGTGCGCGGGCAGGAGGCCATAGCCGGCAAGGCCGGGCTCGCGGTGGTAGAAGATGTCGCTCGACAGCATGTTGCCGACATGGGCGGTGAGCCCCTGCCGCTGGGCGCGGGCGGCGGCGTCGCTGAGCAGGCCGAAATCGGCGAGCGGGGCGAAGGCGAAGTGGCCGAACCCGTCCTTGACGATGCCCGAATCGGTCGAGGCGCCCTGGGCGAGGACGAGGTCGCGCACCTTGACGCGGGCGTTGAGGCCGCCGCAGGTGCCGACCCGGATCAGGGTCTTGAGCCCGTAGACATTGATCAGCTCGTGCACGTAGATGGCGAGCGAGGGCTGGCCCATGCCGGTCGCCTGCACGCTCACCGGCTTGCCCTGCCAGGTGCCGGTATAGCCGAGGCAGTTGCGCACGGCGTTGACCTGGCGCGGGTCGGCGAGGAAGGTCTCGGCGATCCATTTGGCGCGCAGCGGATCGCCGGGGAGCAGCACGGCCTCGGCGTAGTCGCCGGGCCTCGCATGATTGTGCGGGGTCATGTCACTTCCTGTGGTTCCGTTCCGGCACAGGCCTACCCGGCCGCGGCCGCGGCCACAAGGGGCCGCGCTTGACGGGGCCGGCACGGGGGTCCATTACCGCGCCGCTTGGAACCCGGCGGCGAAGCGCTACATTGAGGGTCGCACAGCAGGAGGCAGCCATGGCAGCGAAGGTCTTCATCGATGGCGAGGCGGGCACCACCGGCCTGCAGATCCGCGAGCGGCTGGCCGGCCGGCGCGACCTCGACCTGCTCTCGATCGCCCCCGAGAGGCGCAAGGACCTCGCCGAGCGCAAGCGGCTGCTGAACGAAGCCGACGTCGCCATTCTCTGCCTGCCCGACGAGGCGGCCAGGGAAAGCGTATCGCTCATCGACAACCCGGCGACGCGGGTGATCGACGCCTCGACCGCACACCGGGTCGCCGAGGGCTGGGCCTATGGCTTTGCCGAGATGAGCCGGGCGCAGGCGCAGGCGATTGCCGCGGCCCGCTTCGTCGCCAATCCCGGCTGCTGGCCGCAGGGCGCCATCGCGACGCTCAGGCCGCTCGTCGAGGCCGGCCTGCTGCCCGCCGATTTCCCGGTCACGGTCAACGGCATCTCCGGCTATTCGGGCGGCGGCAGGCAGATGATCGAGGACTATCGGGCCAAGGGCGAGGACGCCGTCGAGTTCATGCTCTACGGGCTCACCTTCAGGCACAAGCACCTGCCCGAACTCAGGGCCTATGCCGGGCTCGAACGCGATCCGCTGTTCACCCCGGCGGTGGGCAATTTCGCCCAGGGCATGGTGGTGTGCGTGCCGCTGCAATTGGGCGCGCTGGCGCGGGTGCCGCGAGGGGCCGAACTGCACGCCGCGATCGCCGATCACTATGCCGGCCTCGCTGGCGGCTTCGTCGAGGTGGCGCCGTTCGCCGAACTCGAGCGCACGCCCGAACTCGACCCCGAAAGCTACAACGACACCAACCGCATGCGGCTGCACGTCTTCGCCAACGACGCGCGGGCGCAGGCGCTGCTCGTCGCCGTCTACGACAATCTCGGCAAGGGGGCTTCCGGCGCCGCCGTGCAGAATTTGAACCTGATGCTGGGTGTCGACGCGAGGACCAGCCTCGCCGCCTGAGGGCCGGTTCAGGCGGTAAGGTCGGCGATCACGGCGCCGGCGGCCGCCACGGCGTCGTCCGGGGCAAGGCTCAGCAGCAGCCCGCGCTGCCCGGCATTGACGTAGATGCGCTCGAACAGGGCGATGCTCTCGTCGAACGCCGTCGGGGACGTCCGCTTCTGGCCGAAGGGGCCGATGCCGCCGACCCGGTAGCCGGTGATCCGCTCGGCGTCGGGCACGGCCAGCATCGCCGCCGCCTTGCCGGCGAAGCAGGCCGCCACCTTCTTCATGCTCGCCTCCATGTCGGCGGGCACGACGATGCAGGCGGGCCGGCCGTCGACTTCGACCATCAGCGTCTTGAAGGTCTGCGCGGCATCGATGCCGAGCGCCGCCGCTGCCTGCAGGCCGATGCGCGACGCCGCGGGGTCGTAGGCGTAGGGGTGGAGCTCGAAGCCGATGCCGAGGCGGCTGAGCAGCAGCGTTCCGGGCGTGGTGCGCGACATGCGACGCGTCTATCGCGAATCGCGGGGCGGGGGCCAGAGGGAGTCGATGCCGCCAAATACTCGAGTCACCGCCCTCCCTCCCCCTTGCGGCTTGCGGGCGGGTGCCCCCTCCCCAACCCTCCCCCCAAGGGGGAGGGTGTCCCCCGGTGCGCTTGGCCCAATGGTGCCACCAAGGCCGGCAGCGGCCACCATCACCGGCCGGAGCCAGCCGCAACGCTCGCCTCACCCCCCGGAGCCAGCCGCAACGCTTCCCTTCACCCGCCGAAGCCAGCCGCGACGCCCTCTTCACCCTCCCCCGCGTCAGCGCGGGGAGGGTCGGGGAGGGGGTGGTGCCGCGGGCCGGGTGCCGCAGTCGCACTCTCCGCCCTGCCAGGGGACGGCGGGACCGCCCGGGCCCGGCGGTTGGAGCTCGTTCGTGCGGTCGCGACTGTTCTCCCGCGCGGCGGGCGGGCGCCCCCCTCCCCAACCCTCCCCACAAGGGGGAGGGTGTCCCCGGTGCGCTTGGCCCAATGGTGCCGCCAAGGCCGGCAGCGGCCACCATCACCCGGCGGAGCCAGCCGCAACGCTCGCCTCACCAGCCGGCGCCAGCCGCGACGCGTCCCTGCACCCGCCGGAACCAGCCGCAACGCGTCCCTGCACCCGCCGGAGCCCGCGACGCCCTCTTCACCCTCCCCCGCGTCAGCGTGGGGAGGGTCGGGGAGGGGGTGGTGCCGCGGGACACGGGTGCTGCAGTCGCACTCTCCCCCCTGCCAGGGTGGGAGACCGCCCGCTGGGCGGTGGCCGGGGCGCCAGGACAGCGCCTTCAAATAAGTAATCCCCGCCCCCTGCACCGGCCCTATGCTCCTCCCCAGCGGCGCCCCGAAGCGAGATCATGACGAGTGGTTGGGGCGCCGCCGGCCGGGCAGGCCGGGAGTCGTCCCGGCCAGGCCGGTCCGTGACGGGACGGGTGACCGATACGCTCGGTCGCCTCGCGACACTGGCAGCCGC
>NZ_DASWVV010000010.1:0-5363 GCF_036406155.1 Devosia sp.
ATCAGCAGGCGCGCCACCGGGCCCGGCGGCTGCCAGAGCGCGAGGCGCGCCGCGAGCGGCGTCGCCAGCGCCAGGCGGGCGCCGGCGATGCCGATGAGCACGACGCCGAACCAGGGAAACAGCGGCACGATGTCGGTGGTCTCGGGCAAGACGCTCCAGAACCCGATCCAAGCCAGTGGTCGTGCCGCAAACTGGGGGGCGCTCCACAGCAGCGGCGGGACGAGGAACAGGCCGGCCGCGGCCAGCACCACGGCGGCTGGTAGGCGCAGGAAGGGCAGGGCGAGCAGCGAAAACAGGGCGATGGCGTGCAGGATGCCGAAATAGACGAAGTAATCGGGGAACATCCAGAACGTGCCGGCCGTCACCGCCAGCGCCGCGGCGGCGATGGCGGCAAGGCGGCGCCAGAAGGCGGGCCAGCGCATGCCGCGTCCATGGGCGAGCACCAGGCCGATGCCGACCAGCAGCAGGAAGCTCGACAGGATCGAGCGCTGTAGCGTGACCCAGAAGGGGTGCGTGGTGAGGTCGGTGGCGATCAGGCCATAATAGCTGAGATCCCAGGCGAAATGGTAGACGATCATGGCGAGGAGCGCGCCGCCGCGCCACAGATCGACGAGGTGCAGGCGCTGCCTCGGCGCCGCCGCTGCCATGTTTGCCGGTTGCGCCATCTGCGCCTCTTGTGCTGGCCGTCGGCGCTTCTAGCGCATTCCCCTTCCGACGCGAACCCCGCGCCTGCGCCGGCCGGCGGCGGCGGAACCATGCGGGAGGCGGGGCGTTCTGACCGCGAGGGGCAAATCCAAGAAGAACAATAGGAAAAGGACTTACCTCATGCGCAAGCTTCTCCTTGCCGGTGTCGCACTGGCCGTCCTCGGTGCGGGCGCGACCACTCCGGCGCTTTCGCAGAATGCCGACGCCGCCGTCGGCGCGACCGCGGGTGGCGCCACGGGCGGCACCATCGGCTTTCTGCTCGGCGGCCCGATCGGCGCCATCGTCGGCGGCTGGGCCGGGGCGGTGATCGGCGCGGATGCGGCTGTGTCGGCCGATTCCGTCAGGTTCGCCGGCGAGCATCCCGTCGACCAGGTCTATCTCGATGCCGACATCGGCGTGGGTTACGTGGTGGCCGCGGACGTCACCATCCACCCGATCGAGGGCGACGACCAGTTCGGCTATTTCTACGCCAACAACCGCGTCTACATCGTCGATCTCCAGACCCGACAGGTCGTGCAATCGCCGGGCTTCCTGGTCCCCGAGAGGGTGGTGGCCTATGTCGACGCCAACCCGGTGGAGCCGGTCGAGATCGGCGGCGACATCAGCGCCGGCTTCCAACTCGAGGGCGACATCGAGGTGGCCGCGATCCCCGACGATCCGACCTATGGCTACATCTATGTCGGCGACCGGCCGGTGCTGGTCGATCTCGGCAGCCGCACGGTGGTCTGGGTTCGCTAGCGGCCTCTCCCTCAGCCGCTGGCCGACGGCCGCCCGGCTCCCCCCGCCGGGCGGCCGCCCCATGCCTGGCGGCTGCTGCTGTCGTCGGAGCGCGAGTCTGCTATAGATGGGGCAGGCGGATGCGCCTGCGAGGGGAGTTCCTGCATGTCCGAGCCCACCCAGCCCTGGCTCCGCTACGACTGGTTTCCGGCCGGCCACCAGCTCATCCGGCAGGGCGGCCGTTCCGGCACCCTGTACGTGCTCAAGTCAGGCGAGCTCGAAGTCAGCCGCGACGGCACCTTCCTCAGTTCGGTCAACCGCCCGGGCGCCATTTTTGGCGAAATGTCCGTGCTCCTCGAGCGGCCGCACAGTGCCACGGTGAAGGCGGTCACCGACATCGAGGTCTACGTCATTGCCGACGCCCTCAAGGTTCTCGAGACGCATCCCGCCTGGACGCTGCAGATCGCGCGCCTCCTGGCGCAGCGGCTGGATGCGACGACGGTGCAGTTGCTGCGCAACCAGCCGGAGGCGCAGGGCGAGGCCCGCCTGGTGCTGCCCGAGAACGTCTTTGCCGCGTGGTCGGACCCGCAGGTGTGATCAGCCGGCCTGCCGGCGAAAGACGATGGCGACGGCCACGCCACCGAGGATCAGCAGGCTGGCGACGACAAGGCGCAGGCTCACCGTCTCGCCCATGAGCAGGACGCCGCCGGCTGCGGCGATCACCGGCGCGAGCAGTTGCACGATGGCGGCAGTGCTGCGCGAAATGAGGGGCAGGACCTTGTACCACACCGCATAGCCCGCCCCCGAGGCGAGGGCGCCGGAGGCGACGGCCCAGCCGACGCCGATGGGATCAGGGGCGCGGTACAGCAGCGATACGACCAGCAGGCCGAGCGCCAGAGGTGCCGTCAGGATGAAATTGTAGGCGGTATCGGCCAACGGTTCGGCCGACCCCCTTCCGACCAGCGAATAGACCGCCCAGGACAGGCCGGCCGCGATCATCAGCGCGGCGCCGAGGGGGTGCGGTGCCACCAGCCCCGGCGACACCAGATAGACGAAGCCGCCGAACGCCGCCGCGATGCCCGTAAGCGCGACGGGGCCGGGGCGGTCGCCCTTCAGCAGCGCCCAGCCGAGCATGCCGGCCTGCACGGTGGTGAACAGGATGAGCGCCCCCGTGCCGGTATCGAGCAACTGGTAAGCGAAGGAGAAGGTGATCGCGTAGCCGAACAGGCTCGCGGCGGTGATCCAGCGCGCCGGGGTGCGGACGGCCCTCCCGAGGGCGAGCGGCCTGTGCCGCCCCGCCAGCAGCGCCAGCATGACCGCCCCGGCGAGGAGCCGGATCCCGGTATAGCCGGCCGCGTCGATCGCCGCGGTGCCGAGCGCGAGCCGGGCGAGCACCGAATTGGCGGCGAAGCCGGTCACCGCCAGCAGGACCATGAATGCGACGCTCGGCATTGGGCCCTCCACCCGCATCGACACTACGTGGAAATGCCTGCGCCCGCCAGCGGGGCCGGCCCGCATGCGCGACCGCTCTTGCGCGGCCGCCCCGTTCCCCCCACATCCGCTGCGCCACGAGGAGATCAGCCATGTCAACGACCCCGTTCCGTCTTGCCGCCGCCGCGGCCGCGCTGCTCAGCCTCGCCGCCTGTTCCGATCGCAACGAGGTCGGCAGCGTCGGCGTCGACTGGACCGGCAACGACATCACCATCGAAGCCGTCGCCGACCCCGAGGTCCAGGGCGTGGTCTGCCATCTCGCCTACTTCAACCGCTCCATCATCGACAGGCTGCAGCAGGGAAACTGGTTCGAGGATCCCTCCTATTCCGCCATCGACTGCTCGGCGGCCGGTCCCATCACCATCGGCAATATCGCCATGGGCGCGGGCGGCGAGGAGATCTTCAAGCAGGGCCGCTCGCTGATCTGGAAGAGCCTCAGGGTCAATCGCATCTACGACGCCTCGAGCAACGCGCTGGTCTACCTGGGCCACGCCCGCGAATTGCAGAAGGGTTCCGGCAAGATGTCGCTCTCGGTCGTGCCGCTCAACGGTGCCGACGTCACCTGGACGAGGGGGAAACCGGCGGCCGCCGGCGCGGTGCGGTAGCGTCTTCCCCGGGGCCCGGCCGCCGGCCGCGGAAGCGGCGCTTTGCGCCACAGCCTGAAAGCGCGCAACGGCTTCGTGCCGTCACCGCTGAAAAGACAAAACAATTCGCCGTCGGCCGCTCCAGGTCGGCGCCGTCGCGCCGCTATGATGAGCCAGCGCCGAGGCCCGAGGGGCCCGGACCAAAGGAGATCATTCATGGCAATTCTCATCGGCGATACTGCGCCGGATTTCGCGGCCGAGACGACCGACGGCCCCATCCGTTTCCACGATTACATCGACGGGCACTGGGCCGTCCTATTCTCGCATCCCAAGAACTACACGCCGGTCTGCACCACCGAACTCGGCTATACCGCCAGACTCAAGCCGGAGTTCGACAAGCGCGGCGTCAGGGTGCTGGGGCTCTCCGTCGACGAACTGGAGCGTCACGCCGGCTGGGCCAGGGACATCGAGGAAACCCAGGGCACGGCCGTCAACTTTCCGATCATCGCCGATCCCAGGGGCGAGATCGCCCGCAAATACGACATGATCCATCCCAACGCCGACGATTCCCTCACCGTGCGCTCGGTGTTCGTGATCGGGCCCGACAAGAAGGTGAAGCTCAAGATCGAGTACCCGGCGTCGACGGGGCGCAATTTCGACGAGGTCCTGCGCGTCATCGACAGCCTGCAGTTGACCGCCCGTCACCAGGTGGCGACGCCGGTGAACTGGAAGCAGGGCGAGGACGTCATCATCTCCACGTCGGTGAGCGACGAGGCGGCCAAGGCCAGGTTCCCCGGCGGCTGGAAGACGCTGAAGCCGTATCTGCGCGTGGTTGCGCAGCCGCAGGCCTGACGGCGCGCCGCGCGGACGGCAGCGGGGGCTCGCCCGTGGCGGCGCCCCTAGCCCTGCCCGCGCAGATTGCGGTTGATGGCGCCCAGCAGCATGATGATGCGTCCGAGGCCCATGAGGACGAGGCCGGTCAGGCCGGGCAGGACGACCCAGCGCAACCCCGCCGCGAGGTCGGCGACCTCGTCGAGCATGTTGACGTCGCCCGCGTTCAGGGCCGCGGTGAAATCCGCGATCATTGCCGGCGCGCCGTAGCCGGCGCCGGCGATGCACCCCAGCAGCGTGATCAGCCCGACCAGATAGAGTAGTGCGGCAACCATGGTCGCTCCCCAACAGCACGCCGCACAGTAAAGGCACCGGCACGCGCGCCGTCAACGGCGCTGATGCGGCCCGGCGGCGCTTTCAGCCGATCTTAAGGCCCTCGTCCTAGAACGGAGCCCCGTGTGCGGCGGGCCGGCGCCCGCTCGGCATCGGGCCCGCACACGGACGAGCGTGGAGCCGGTTTCCTTGATCAACGAGATGACCGCGGCGGCGCGGAACGGGCGCTCAATATGGCCGGCGGTGTGGCTGGTCTTCGGCCTGCTTGCTGCAACGCTGGCGGCCAAGGCCGCCTTCGTTTCGCCCGGCGTGCCGCTGCTGGCCGATACCGACGATGCCATGCGCCTGGCCGTGGTCGAGGATTTCCTTGCCGGGCAGGGTTGGTTCGATACCGTCCAGCATCGCCTCGACACGCCCTACGGGTCAGACATGCACTGGTCCCGGCTGGTCGATTTGCCGATCGCCGCGCTCGCCCTGCTGCTGCGCCCGTTCGCGGGGACGGCGGCGACCGTCGCCGCCGCCTGGGCCTGGCCGTTGCTGCTGCTGTTCGGTCTCGTGGCGCTGAGCGCGCTGATCACCATCCGGCTGGTGGGCCGCGACGGCCTCCTGCCGGGGCTGCTGCTGCCGGCCTTCTCCGTCGTCACCCTTGTCGAGTTTGCCCCCGGGCGCATCGACCATCATGGGGTCGGCATCCTGCTCGCT
>NZ_DASWVV010000011.1:0-17061 GCF_036406155.1 Devosia sp.
ATCAGCTGCTTGGCTTCGGCGACGCGCTGCTCATAGGGCTGCTCGGCCCACTCGGGCGCATACGGCACGCCCTCGTAGTTGGCCGTGCCATCGGGCACCCAGCCATAGGCCGGCAGTTCGCCGGTGCCGAGCACGTCCGGCCCGATCACGTCGCGCAGCACCGAAATCGACAGCGCCTTGCGGACGTTGACGTCGTCCAGCGGGGGCTTGGACTGGTTCAGCACGTAGTAGTAGATGCCCAGGAACGGCGCGACGTGGGCCTGGCCCGGGTAGTTCTGCTGCAGGAACTCGTACTGGTCGGCCGGGAAGTCCGTCAGGATGTCGAGTTCACCGGCGCGGTAGCGGTTGAGCGCCGCGGTCAGGTCCTCGGTATTCTCCCAGCGGATCTCGTCGATCTTCAGCGCGTCCTTGCCGTAATAGGTGTCGGACTTGACGCCGCGCAGGTACGAGCCCGGCACCCACTCGACGATGTTGTAGGGGCCGTTGCCGACGATGTTGCCCGGCTGCGTCCACTGGTCGCCGAACTTCTCGATGACGTCCTTGCGGATCGGATAGGCGGTGTAGTGGGTCAGCGCCTGCAGGAAGTACGGGGTCGAGGCCTCGAGGGTGATCTCGAGGGTCTTGTCGTCGATGGCCTTGACGCCAAGCTGGCTGAAGTCGGTGATTTCGCCGGACTGGATCTTGGCGGAATTCTTGATCGGGGTCTGCAGATATGCGTATTCGGACGCCGTTGCCGGGTCGAACAGGCGCTGGAAGGCGTCGACGAAATGCTGCGCCGTCACCGGCACGCCGTCGGACCACAGCGCATCGCTGCGCAGCTTGAACGTATAGACGAGGCCGTCGTCCGAGATCGTCCAGGACTCGGCCTGGCCGGGAATGGCGTTGGCGCGGATGTCCTCGGCGACGAGACCCTCCATGTACTCGCCGACGATGCGGTTTTCCCAGTCACCGGAGACCTTGTGCGGGTCGAGCGAGCCCGGCTCGCTGCCGTTGCCTAGATTGAGCGTGACGGCCTGCGCCGCTCCTCCCATGAATAGCGCCACGGCGCCGGCGGTTACGACCGCCTTCAGGACGTTCGTTATTTTCATATTGTCCCATCTCCCTTGAAAATTCGGTTCCCACGACGGTGCCGGGGTTGATCGACGTCCCGGCTTGTTGTTGCCAGCGCCATTTTTGACCCGCTGGTCAAGATGCCAAACCTTAATCAGGGACGCTGCACCTTGACAAGCGAAAGCATGACGTAAGCGTCAACAGCCGTCCGGCGGCGTGAAGTGCGCCGCGCGGCCCGGCCCGCCCGGCGTCACGGGTGCTCGAGCAAGGCGGCGACCCCCATGCCGCCGGCGGTGCAGATGGAGATCAGCGCCCGCTGCTTCTGCGTCGTCGCCAAGAGCTTGGCGGCAACGCCGAGGATGCGCGCTCCGGTCGCCGCAAAGGGATGGCCGTAGGCGAGGCTCGAGCCCTTGACGTTGATGCGGTCGGGATCGATCTCGCCGAGCGGCGTGTCACGGCCGAGCACGCTGCTGTTGTAGCCCGGGTCGCGCCAGGCCTCGAGCGTTGCCAGCACCTGCGCCGCAAAGGCCTCGTGGATCTCGAACAGGTCGATGTCGGCGAAGCCCAGCCCGCTGCGCTCGAGCAGCTCGGCGACGGCGATGGTGGGGGCCATCAGCAGCCCGTCGCCGCCGGCGAAATCGTTGGCCGCCACCCGTCCGTGCACAAGATAGGCAAGGACCGGCAGCCCGCGCGCCTTCGCCCATTCCTCGCTGGCCAGCAGCACCGCGGCGGCGCCATCGGTCAGCGGCGTCGAGTTGCCCGCGGTGAGCGTGCCCTTGCCCGACTTTCGATCGTAGACAGGCTGGAGGGCCGCCAGCTTCTCGAGACTGGTGTCGGGGCGCACGTTATTGTCCTTGAGCACGCCGGCGCAGGGCACGACGAGGTCGTCGTGGAAGCCTTCATCGTAGGCGCGGGCCGCGTTCTGGTGGCTGCGCAGCGCGAGCTGGTCCTGCTCCTCGCGCGAGATGTCCCACTGGCGCGCCATGAGTTCGCAATGCTCGCCCATGGACAGCCCCGTGCGCGGCTCTTCGGTCGACGGCGCCACGGGCGCCAGTTCGGCCGGGGAGAAGCCGCGGAGGGCCTTGAGCCGCTCCGCCGCGGTGCGGGCGCGACGCAGCGCGATCATGCGGTGCTGAAACCTGTCCCCGAACACCACCGGGCTGTCGCTCACCGTATCGGCGCCGGCGGCGATGGCGCAGTCGATCTCGCCGGTCGCGATCTTGGCGCCGAGCGCCAGCGCCGCCTCCAGGCTGGTGCCGCAGGCCATCTGCACGGTGATGCCGGGGGTGCGCGGGGAAAAGCCGGCGTCCAGCGCTGCCTCGCGGGCGAGGTTGAAGTCGCGACTGTGCTTGATCACCGCCCCCGCCATCACCTCGTCGACCTTCTCGCCCTTGAGGTTGAACCTGTCGGCCAGCCCGGCGAGCGCGGTTGCCAGCATCGACAGGTTGGTCTCGTCCGCATAGCCGCTATAGGCGCGGGCGAAGGGAATGCGGGCGCTGCCGACAATGGCGATGCGGCGCAGTTCGGCCATCTTGGCTGCTCCTATGCCTTGCCGTCCTGGCGGGCCCGCAGCGGCCCGCCCAGGAAGGGCGCAAATCCGGTTCCGAGGATGACCCCGATATCGGCGAGGTCGGCACTGGCGACCACGCCCTCGCTGACGGCGACGACGGTGGCATCGACGAGCGGCCTGACCAGGTCGCGGCCCAGTTGCGCGAGGTCGTCATGCACCGGTGGCGCCGATTTTACCGGCTTGCCCTTGTCCCAGCGGTAGAAGCCCTCGCCCGACTTGCGGCCGAGCTTGCCCGCGGCGACCAGCGCCGCGAACCGGCTGCCCTCGGGCACCGGGTGCCCCAGTTCGAGGGCGACGTTCCTGCCGATGTCGAGCCCCACCGTGTCCATCAGCTCGATCGGCCCCATGGGCATGCCGAAGGCGACGGCGGCGGCATCGAGCAACTCCCGGCTCTCCCCGCGCTCCACCCGTTCCACCGCCCCCAGCAGATACGGCATCAGCACGCGATTGACGAGAAAGCCGGGCGCCGATTTCACCACCACCGGGCTCTTGCCGATGGCGAGGGCGAAGCTCACCCCGCGGCTGACGTCGAGGTCGGTGTTGAAGCGGCTGCGCACCACCTCGACCAGCGGCAGCTGCGCCACCGGATTGAAGAAGTGCAGACCGATGAGCCGCGAGCGGTTCGCCATCGGCTCGGCGATCCGCTCGAGTTCGATCGAGGAGGTATTGCTGGCGAGGATGGCGTCGGGACGGGCGCGCGCCTCCACTTCGGCGAAGACCTGGCGCTTGACCTCGAGGGTCTCGACCACCGCCTCGATGACGACGTCGGCACGGGCCAGACCCTTGCCGGCGACGTCCGCCTCCAGCCGGGCGACGGCGGAGGCGACGGCGGTGGGGGTCTTGAGCCGCTTGCGGAACAGCGCCTTGGCGCGATCGAGCGCGGGCTTGATGCGCTCGGCGTCGACATCCTGCAGCGTCACCCCCATGCCGCGCAGCGCGCACCAGGCGGCGATGTCGCCACCCATCACGCCGGCGCCGATCACGTGCACGCGGCGCAGCTGCGGCGCCTCATGGCCTTTGCTCCGCTGCTTCTTGAGGCCTTCCGACAGGAAGAACACCCGGCGCAGATTGCGGGCGGTGTCGGATGCCATCAGCGGCACGAAGGCGTCGATCTCGCCCCGGCTCATCGCGCGCCAGTCGTCGCCGTGCTTCTCGAACAGGTCGATCAGCGCGTGCGGGGCCGGATAATGCTCGGGCGGGGCCTTCCTGGCGGTCTCTTCGCGCATGCGCCTGACGAGGTAACGGCGCGCCGGGCCGAGCGCCATGAACGACCGGGCAACCGGCGCGGGCGCCGATTTCTGCCGGCCGAGCACGGCCCTGCGCGCAGCCCAGCGCAGCATGTCGCGATGCCGCACCAGCCGGTCCACCAGCCCCATGCGCCTTGCTTCCCGCGCCCGCAGCAGCCGGCCCGTCAGCATGATCCGCATGGCGTCGACGGCTCCGGCCTGGCGGATGGAGCGGCCCGTCCCGCCGAAACCGGGGAAAAGGCCGAGGTTGACCTCGGGGAAGCCGATGCGGGTCTGCTCGTCGTCGACGGCGATGCGGTAATGGGCGGCGAGCGCCAGCTCCAGCCCGCCCCCCAGGCAGAAGCCGTGGATACCGCAGACGAACGGGGCCTTTAGCGCCTCGATGCGATCGAACAGCGCATGGGCGCGCTGCAGCGCCGCCGGCAACACCGTGGGATCGGACATCTCGTCGAACTCGCTGACGTCGGCCCCGGCGATGAAGCCGCTGTCCTTGCCGGAGAGCAGGATGACGCCGTTGAGCTCGCCCGAGGCGATCAGGTCCTCGAAGCGCAGCACCAGCGTTTCGAGTTCGGCGACGGCCTCGCGCGACAGCGTGTTGACCGCGGCGTCCGGCGTCTCGATGGTCAGCCAGCCCAGGCCCTCGAAATCGATCTCGAAGCGCCAGTTCCTGGAATGCGGCATCTGCGGTTGGGCCAAGTTCCGGCTCCTTGTCGTCTCGTGCTGTCGAAGCCCCTATTCGGCCGCATCCCCGAGCGCCCTGGGCTCGCGGGCCAGCTGCCGGGGCGAAAGCTCGTCCGCCTCGAAATCGTCGACCCGGATCGCCCGATCGGTGGCCTGGTCGGCCAGCCTGAGCGTCGCCGCCTCCGCCTCGGTGAGGACGCCGGCCTCGACCGCATCGGTGATGGCGTCGCGGTCGAGCCGCCGCTCGATGACGCCCTTCTTGACGGCGCGGACGAACTTGGTCTCCACCTCTTCCGCCCTGGTGACCTTGACCAGCGCATCTTCGAGAACGCCGGTGACATCCTTGGGATCCATCGACACGTAGAGGCCCGGCGTCAGCCGGTCGCGGAACGTCCCGGGCCTGAGCACCGCGCGCGCCAGCCGGTAGCTTTCGCGGTCGGAGGACGGCCGGGCGTGTCGTCCGAGCGGAAACACCAGAACGCGCATCAGGTTGCGCAGCACGGCGTTGGGGAAGTTGGCGAAGACGGCGGCAAAGCTCTGCTCCAGGGCATGGATGCAGTCACGGGCGACGGCGTCGACGATGGGGCGGTCCTCCTCGAGGCGGCCGTCGTCCTCGTAGCGCTTCAGCACCGCCGAGAGCAGGTAGAGATCGGAGAGGATGTCGGCCATGCGGCCCGACAGCATCTGCTTGCGCTTGAGGTCGCCGCCGAGGAAGGCGACGGTCCAGTCGCCGACAAGCGCGAAGCTCTGCGCGTAGCGCGCCAGCTGCCGGTACCAGCGCGCCATCTCGTGCTCGACCGGGCTCGAGGCCAGCGCCCCGAAGCTTACCGCGTGCAGGAAACTGCCGACGATGTTGCGCAGCATGTAGCTCACGTGGCCACCGAAGGCCGCGTCGAACGCCCCGATCCCGGCCTTGCGGTCGGGGCTCTGGGCCGCCTCGATCTCGGCATAGAGATACGGGTGGGCCCGGAGCGCTCCCTGCGCGAAGGTGATGAGCGTGCGGGTGAGGATATTGGCGCCTTCCACCGTGATCGCGACCGGCGTGTTCGAGTAGCCCGAGAACAGGTAGTTGCCCGGCCCGTCCTGCACCGCCCGGCCGCCCTGGATGTCCATGGCGTCGTTGATGCGCTCGCGCATCGCCTCCGTGGTGCGGTACTTGAGCAGGGCCGAAATGACCGCCGGCCTCTGCCCCTCGTCGACCATCGAGGCGGTGAGGGCACGCGCCGCCTCGAAGGCGTAGGCGCTCTTGACCATGCGGCTGAGCGGCGCCGCCACCCCTTCCATGAGGCCGACGGGGATGCCGAACTGCCGGCGGATGCGCGCATAGGCGGAGCTCGTGCGCAGGGCCTGCTTGATGGAGGTGGTGCCGATGGCCGGCAACGAGATGGCGCGGCCCGTCGACAGGCACTCCATCAGCATGCGCCAGCCCTGGCCGGCGCAATCGGCCCCGCCGATCAGAAAATCGATGGGGATGAACACGTTGCGGCCACGGGTCGGCCCGTTCATGAAGGCGGCGCGGGCCGGGTAGTGCCGCCGCCCGATCTCGACGCCCTTGAACCCGGCCGGCACCAGCGCCAGGGTGATGCCGACATGCTCGCGCTCGCCCAGCAGATGCTCGGGGTCGTGCAGGTGGAAGGCGAGGCCGAGCAGCGTCGCGACCGGCGCCAGCGTGATATAGCGCTTGTCCCAGCTGAGCTTGACGCCGAGCGTCTTCTTGCCCTCGTACATGTCGTAGGTGACGACGCCGACGTCGCGCATGCTCGCCGCGTCGGAGCCGGCGTGCGGGCCGGTGAGCGCGAAACAGGGGATTTCCTGCCCCCTGGCGAGGCGGGTCAGGTATTTCTGCTTCTGCGCTGGCGTCCCGTATTTCTCGAGCAGTTCGCCGGGCCCGAGCGAATTGGGCACCATCACCGTGATGGCCACCGACACCGAGCGGCTGGCAATCTTGGAGACGACCATCGACTGCGCCTGCGCCGAAAAGCCCAGGCCGCCATGCTCCTTGCCAATCAGCATGCCGAGGAACCCCGCCTCCTTGAGGAAGCTCCACACGGCCGGCGGCAGGTCGGCACGGTTGTGGCGGATGTCCCAGTCGTCGATCATGGCGCAGAGCTTCTCGACGGGTCCGTCGAGAAAGGCCTGCTCCTCGGGCGTCAGGGTCGGCTTGCGCACCGTGAGCAGCCTGTCCCAGCGTGGGCGGCCCGAAAACAGTTCCGCATCCCAGCCGACGGTGCCCGCGTCCAGCGCCTCCTGCTCGGTGCGGCTGACGCGGGGCAGTATGGCCCTCACCGCGTCATAGACGGGGGCGGCGAGCAGCAGCCGACGCACGGGCGGAATGACCAGCAGGGCGAGGATGGCGCCAGGCAGTAGCGCCACGATCCAGCCCCAGGCGTCGACATGGATGCCGAGACCCTGCGCGTCGACTCCGAACCGGCTCAGTACGCCCAGCAACGCGGCGGCGACGGCCCACTGCCAGAGCGGCGCCCGGCGCATGCTCAGCACCGCGAAGCCAACGATACCGATTACGATGAGCGCCAGCGTCACGTCGCCCTCCTTGGGTCAGTCGCTCCGAGTCACTCTAGGCGCGACCCGCACGCCTTTCCAGCAACAATAGGGGTACTTGACGTATACGTCAATCAATCGACCCAATGGGCGCAGAGCCGCGTGAAGCGTTTGACGCTAACGTCATGAGATGGGATAGTTCCGGCAAAGGGCAGCGAATAGCCCGCAGAGGAGAACGGCATGGCCTCCGACGCAGACATTCCGCGTCCCTGGATCGCGCACTATCCCGACGGCATCCAGTGGGATGTGCCGGTCAGTTCGACGCCGGTGTTCGAGCAGCTGCTGGCGACCTGCGCGCGGCAGCCCGATGCCGACGCCCTCGACTTCCTCGGCAAGAAGACCCGGTTCGGCGAACTGGCCCGCGCCATCAACGCCTTCGCCGCGGCGCTGCAGACCCGCTTCGGCGTGGGCAAGGGCACGCGCGTCGCCCTGCTGCTTCCCAACACCCCGTTCTACGTCATCGCCTATTTCGGCATCCTCAGGGCCGGCGGCACGGTGGTGAACTGCAACCCGCTCTACACCGTCCACGAACTGACCCACATCGCCGCCAACGCCGGCGCCGAACTGATGGTCACGCTCGACCTCAAGATGCTGTTCGACAAGGCCGAGGCGCTGACCCAGGCGGGCCACGTCAAGCAGCTCATCGTCTGCCATTTCCCCGACGCCCTGCCGGGCGTCAAGCGCCTGCTGTTCAAGCTGCTCAAGCGGCGCGATCTCGCGCGCCCCAAAGCCTCGCCGGTCGCCGCCAGGATCACCTCCTATGCCGACATGGCGCGGCACCGCGACGCGCCAGCGCCGGCCGCCATCGACCCGCACAAGGACGTGGCGGTGCAGCAATATACCGGCGGGACCACCGGGCTGCCCAAGGGCGCGATGCTCAGCCACGCCAACATCGCCGCCAACATGAGCCAGATCGACGCCTGGGGATGCGGCATCTTCTACCCGCCGTCACGGGTGATCGCCGTGCTGCCGCTGTTCCACATCTTCGCGATGACGGTGTGCATGAACGTGCCTCTGTGCAACGGCACCCAGGTCATCCTGCTGCCGCGCTTCGAGCTCAAGGCCTTCCTCGGCGCGCTGACACGGACCGGCGTCAACATCCTGCCGGCGGTGCCCACGCTGATCGCCGCGCTGGCCAACGCGGGCAAGCTCGCCGAGCCACATCTGGGCGGACTGGAAGTGGTGATCTCCGGCGGCGCCCCGCTGCCCAACGAGACACGCGCCGCCTTCGCCAAGGTGTCCAAGGCGCTCCTCGCCGAAGGCTACGGCCTGACGGAGGCATCGCCGGTCGTCTGCTGCGCGGCGCTGCGCGTGCCCTCGAAGCCGTTGTCGATCGGCCAGCCGCTGCCGGCCACCGACGTCCGCTTCGTCGACATCGACAGCGGCAAGCCGGCGGCGCTGGGCGAGCGCGGCGAGCTGCAGGTCAAGGGACCGCAGGTCATGCTGGGCTACTACAACAGCCCGCAGGCCTCGCGCGACGCCTTCATGGACGGCTGGCTGCGGACCGGCGACGTCGGCTACATGGATGCCGACGGCTACGTGTTCCTGGTCGACCGCATCAAGGACCTGATCATCTGCTCGGGCTTCAACGTCTATCCGCGCACCATCGAGGAAGCGCTGGCGGAACACCCGGCGGTCGACGAGAGCAACGTCATCGGCGTCCCCGATGTGCACCGCGGCGAGGTCCCCGTCGCCTTCGTCAAGCTCAGGAGCGGCGCCTCGGCCACCGAGGAAGAGCTCAAGAAGTACCTGGCGACCAAGGTGAACAAGCTTGAAATGCCGCGCGAGATCATCTTCAAGGAGGCTCTGCCCAAGACGTTGATCGGCAAGCTCTCCAAGAAGGAGCTGCGGGAGGAATACAGCCAGATGAAAGAGCGCAAGAGTGAACCGGCCTGAGCCGGACAGCCGCGAACTCTTCGCCATTGCCGACCTCGCCCGCGAGTTCGGCATCTCGACGCGCGCCATCCGCTTCTACGAATCCAAGGGTCTGCTTCACCCCGACCGCGTCGGCGGCACGCGCGTGTTCAGGCGCCGCGACCGCGCCCGGCTGATCCTGATCCTGCGCGGCAAGCGGCTGGGCTTCTCGCTGCGCGACATCTCGGACTATCTCAGCCTCTACGACGCGCACTCGCAGACCGCACAGGTCAACCTGCTGATCGACATGGTGGACCAGCGCCTCGAGCTGCTCGAGGGGCAGTTGCACGATTTGCAGACCACGATCGCCGAACTGAGGGAGATCCGCAAGCTCGCCGCCGAACGCATCGCCCAGGGCGGCTAGCGGGGTCAGGCGGCCGAGACGGTGTCCGGACCACTGCCGGTCGCCCGGCCGGCACGCGCCGCGAGCCAGGTTTCGAACTCGGCGGGCGCCAGCGCCCGCGCCACCAGGAAGCCCTGCATTGCGTCGCAATCCAGCGCTTGCAGGAAGCGCCGCTGCGCTTCCGTCTCCACGCCCTCGGCGATGACGTTGAGGCCGAGCCCCTGGCCGATCCGAATGACGGCGGTGACCAGCTTGCGGGCGTTTTCATCCTCCTCGATGCCGGCGATGAAGTGGCGGTCGACCTTGAGCTCGGTCACCGGCAGCCGTGCCAGATGGCTGAGGCTCGAGGAGCCCGTGCCGAAATCGTCCATCGCCAGCCGGATGCCGAGGCTGCGCAGCGCCCGCGTGTTCTCGAGCGCCGTCGGGCAGTCCCCGACCACTACCCCTTCGGTGATCTCGATCAGCAGCCTTCGGGGCGTCAGGCCGTGGCGGTCGAGCGCTGCCGCCACCACCGGCAGCAGCTGGCGGTTGCGGAAATGCACGGGGGAGATATTGACCGACACATAGGGCACGCGCAGGCCCTTGCCGTCCCAGGCGGCGAGCTGCGCACAGGCCTCCTCCAGCGCCCACTCGCCGATCGCCTCGATCAGCCCCGCTTGTTCCGCGAGGCGGATGAAGCGGTCGGGCACGATCTCCCCGAGCGTGGGGTGGGTCCATCGCGCCAGCGCCTCGACACCGAGCAGCCGCCCGTCACGCGCCGAGACCAGCGGCTGGTAGCGCAACTGCAGGCCGCGCCGCGCAATGGCCTCGCGCAGGGCGCCGCCGAGCAGCAGGCGGTCCTGGCCGGCCTGGTTCATCTGCCGGTTGAAGAAGCGGTGGGTCGCCCCGTTGTCCGCCTTGGCCTGGTACATGGCGGCGTCGGCATTCTTGAGCAGCGTGTCGCGGTCGGCGCCGTCCTCCGGATAAAGGCTGATGCCGATGCTGGCGGTGACGGGCAGGGAGCAGCCGCTGATATGGACGGGACGCAGCAGCGCATCGAGAATGCCGTCGGCGGTCAGGGCGGCGCGATCGGCGTCGCAGTCGTCCAGCATGATCACGAACTCGTCGCCGCCGTGCCGGCTGACGAGGTCGCCCGGGGCGAGCTGGCTGCGCAGGCGGCGCGCGATCTCGACGAGCAGTTCGTCGCCCACCGGATGGCCGAGCGTATCGTTGACGTCCTTGAAGTTGTCGATGTCGAGGAACAGGAAGGCCATGCGCCGGCCGGGCGGCGCGTTGCGGAACGCGTCGTCGATCTGGTCGCGCAGCAGCGCCCGGTTGGGCAGCCCGGTCAGCGAGTCGTAATAGGCGAGCCGGTTGATCCGCGACTTCGCTTCGTGCCGTTCGAAGGCCACCACGCACAGGTGCAGGCAGGCCGACAGCACGACCTCGTGCCAGGGGCCGGGCAGCCGGGGCGCGCGGAAGTAGAAGGCGAACGTTCCCGCCACCCGGCCGTCGCGCAGCCGGATCGGGCTCGACCAGCAGGCCCTGAGGCCGAGCGGCAGCACCGCCCCCGACAGCTCGGCCCAGAGCGGGTCGGTCGCGATGTCCTCGCTCATCACCGGCTCGCCGCGATGGGCCGCGGCGCCGCACGTGCCGCTGGCCGGGCCGATGGGGACGCCGTCAAGGGCCTGAGCGTAGTAGTCGGGCAGCGACGGGTTGGCCAGCGGCCGCAGCCGCTTTTCAGGATCGACGGCCGCGATGCTGCACACGGTCTCGGGGAAGATCTGTTCGACCCGCCGGCAGATCAGGTCGGCGACCTGGCGCAGCGGCATGTCCTGGGCGACCGCCTCGAGCACGTCCCGCTGCAGCGTCTGGATCTTCCGGCTCTCCGTTGTGTTCTCGAGCGAACACACCAGGTTGTCGACCTGGCCGTCGGCGCCGCGCACCGGCCGCACCGTCGCCAGCATCCACAGTTCCTTGCCGTGCTTGTCGAAGGCACGGATCTCTTCGTGGAAGGTGCGGCCCTTGCGCACCTGTCCCGTCAGCCGCTCCAGCGTGCGCGCGTCGAGGCGGTTCTGCCCCAGAAGCTCCAGCGCCGGCCGGCCGAGCGCCTCCTCGGCGGTGTAGCCGAAGATGTCGCGAAAGGCCCGGTTGACATAGAGCAGGGCGCCGCGCCCATCCGTCACGTACAGCGCGCGTTCCGTCTCGTCGGCCGTCATCTGAAGCAAGCGCAGCTCGGTGTGAGCGTTTGCGACGGTTGCTGTCCCCTCGCCCATTCTGCCTCTCGCAACTGGCTCCGGGATCGCCTTGTGCAGGCGACCGGACGGTGTCCAAGGTGCGACCCGAGTCCTGAACAAACCCGTTACGGGGATGTCGCAATGCGACACAACCGGCGCCCGGCCGATTGCATGGTTAAGGCGCGGCGCGGCCTGGGCTAGCGCTTCGCCGGCGGGCGGCCGCGGCCGGTCGATCGCGTCATCGGGTCGGGCCGGCGCGGCCGCGTCCAGCCCGCGGGCGGGGCGACGACCGGCAGGTGCGTGCCCAGTCCCATCTGCCCCGGCGGCGGCTGCCGGACCAGCGCCGACCCGGCCGGCTCCTGCCCCTTGAGGGCGGCGATCTCATCGCGCAAGCGCGCCGCCGCTTCGAAATCCTCGGCCGCCGCGGCCTGCCGCATCTGCTCCGCCAGCGCCGCAATCCGGCGTTCGATCGCACTCAGGGACATCACGTGGCCTCCAGGAAGATCTGCATGTCGGCGAGCGTCGCCGCCTCGGCCGCGGGCTTGTCCCAGCGGATGCGGCTGATGCGCGGAAAGCGCAGCGCGACTCCCGATTTGTGGCGGCTCGAGCGCTGCGCCGAGTCGAACGCCACCTCGAACACCAGCGCCTTGCGCACCTCCCGCACCGGCCCGAAGGACTGCACCGTGTTCTGCCGGATCCACCGGTCGAGCTGTTTCAGCTCCTCGTCGGTGAAGCCGAAATAGGCCTTGCCGATGGGGACGATCTCGTCTTGCTTCCATACCCCGAAGGTGTAGTCGGAATAGAACGACGAACGCTTGCCGTGGCCGCGCTGGGCGTACATGAGCACCGCGTCGACGACGTTGGGATCGCGCTTCCACTTGAACCAAAGACCCTTGGGCCGGCCCGGCACGTAGGGCGAGGCCTTGCGCTTGAGCATGACGCCCTCGTGGCCGTGCTCGTCGGCCCCGCGTCGGCGCAGTTCCGCCAGGTCCTCCCAGCCGGCGAAGTCCAGCACTTCGGACAAATCCAGCCTTGCCTGCGGATGCCGGCCGAACCACGCCTCGAGTCGCGTCCGCCGCGCGCTCCATGGCAGCGTGCGGATGTCCGCGTCCTCGTCGAACAACAGGTCGTAGACGCGCACGAAGGCGGGCAGCTGCGTGAGATGCTTGTGCGTCGCCAGCTTGCGGTTTAGGCGCTGCTGCAGATCGTTGAACGGGGCGGGATCAAAATGGTGCCCGACCAGCAGTTCGCCGTCGAGCACGCCGTCGCCGAAGACGTTGTCGACGACGTCGGGGAAGGCCGCGGCGATGTCGTCGCCGGTGCGCGAGAACATCGACACCCGCCCCCGCGATGCGATGAGTTGCACGCGGATGCCGTCCCATTTCCATTCCGCCGCGAAGTCGGCGGGGTCGAGCTTCTCGAAGTCGCCGGCCTCGATCGGGTTGGACAGCATCAGCGGGTGGAAGCGTGCCGTCGGGTCGATCTCGGGCCGGCCGGCCTTGCCGTCGAGCCAGGCGAACAGCTCGCCATAGGGCGGCGCCAGCCCGTGCCAGATTTCCTCGATGTCCTGCAGCGCCTTGCCGCTCATGGCGGCGAGCGCGGTCCTCGCCAGGCGGGCGGAGACCCCGATGCGCAGCGCCCCGGTGGCGAGCTTCACCAGCGCCCAGCGCTCGTTGATACCCGCCCGGGTCAGCAGCGAGCCAATAAGGCCCGGCAGCTCGGCCTTCGACGTCGTGTTGAACAGTTCGATCACCCCGCTTAGCGAGGGCAGCGCCTCGCCTTCTCCCTGATGCGGCCAGATCAGCGCGATAGTCTCGCCGAGATCGCCGACGAAGTCGTAGCTGAGGGCGAACAGGTAGGGATCGACCTCGCGCGTCACCACCTCGCGCAGCACCGCCGGCTTGACGTTCTTGAAGGTGAGGGCCCCCGTGAGGATGGCCAGCGCGAAGCCGCGATCCGGGTCGACCGTGCTGGCGAAATACGCGGCCAAGGCCTCGATCTTGCGATTGCGCGACGGCGTCAGCGCCAGCAGCTCGAGGAGTTGGGCGAAGGCCTTCAATCCTCGTCCTCCCCGCCGTCCTCATAGGCCTGGAGGGCCAGCGGCTCGGCCTCGAGCCCCTGTTGCCGGCAGTGGTGGACCAGCGCTTCCTCGGCCCCATGCGTGACCCAGATCCGGCCCGCGCCCGTTTCGGCGATGGTCTGCCGCAATTCGTTCCAGTCGGCATGGTCGGAGATCACCAGCGGGAGCTCGACCCCGCGCTGGCGCGCCCGCTGCTTGATGCTCATCCAGCCGGAGGCCATGCACAGCACGGGGTCGGGCAGGCGCCGGCTCCAGCGGTCGCGCAGCGCCGATGGCGGGGCGATGACGATCTGCCCGGCAAGCTCGCCGGCCGGAACGTCCAGGGCATGGCACAACTCGCCGAGCCCGATGCCGCGCGCCTCGTAGAGGGCGCACAGCGCCAGCATCGCCCCGTGCAGGTAAATCGGCGCCTCGTACCCGGCCGCGCGCAGCAGCGCGATGACGCGTTGTGCCTTGCCCAGCGGATAGCAGCCGACGACATGGGCGCGGGCCGGAAAGGCCGCGACCGAGCGCAGCAGGCGGGCCACTTCCAGCGCCGGGTCGGGGTGCTGGAATACCGGCAGCCCGAACGTCGCCTCGGTGACCAGCAGGTCGCAGGCGACCGGCTCGAACGGCTGCGCCGTGCGGTCGGGCAGCCGCTTGTAATCGCCGGTGACGACGATGCGCTGGCCTTCATATTCGAGCAGCACCTGTGCCGAGCCGAGGATGTGCCCCGCCGGAATCAGGGTGATCGTCACCCCGTCCACAAGCAGCGGGACATGGTAGTCGAGGGGCTCGAAGCGCCCGGCGCACTCCTCGCCGTAGCGCGCCTGCATGATGGCGATGGTATCGGGCGTGGCCAGCACCGTGCCATGGCCCGGCCGGGCGTGGTCGGCATGGCCGTGCGTGACGATGGCGCGCGCCTGCGGCCGCGGCGGATCGATGAAGGCATCGATGGGAGCGACATACAGGTTGCGGTGGAGGAACGGCTCGACCATGGCCGCATCATAACGCAGCCCGGCCCCGCGCGGTTCAGGAACCGTACGGCATGAGCCAGGCCTTGAGGCTGTTGCGGTCCTGCACGCCGGCGCGCTGCGCCAGCACCTTGCCGTGCCTGAACACCATCAGCGTCGGGATGCCGCGGATATTGTAGCGCCCGGCAATGGCCGGCTCGGCCTCGGTGTCGAGCTTGAGGAAGCGGAACCGCGGCTCGAGTTCGTGGGCGACCTGCTCGTAGATGGGCGCCATGGCATGGCACGGGCCGCACCAGTCGGCCCAGAAATCGACGACCACCGGCACGTCGCTCCTGGTCACCTGCTTGTCGAACCGGGCCGCATCGGCCGCGGCGGGTTGCCCGGTGAACAGCGCCGCGCCGCAGCGCCCGCATTTGGCCTGGCGCGCATCCCTGCCGGCCGGCACGCGGTTGGTGCCACCGCAAGCGGGACACACGATGTGCACGTCATCACTCATGGCCGTACCTTGTCCTGCAATGCCGAACTGCGCTTGATCCCGGTCAATCCGCCTACAGCACCCTGGTGACCTCGAGGAAGCTGCCGCGCTCCTCGTTGGCCGCCCTGATCGCGGCTTCCGAGCCGAGCACCACCACCTCGCCGTGCCGGGCCACCTGCTCGAGCGCCTCGGCCAGCGCCAGGAAGTCCTGCCGGGTCGCGCCCAGCACTTCCTCGCGCCGCTGCTGGCGCGCCGCCTCGGTATCGTCCACCAGCGCGCGCAGCATCGACACGAAGCCCTTGGCGTCGGGCAGCCGGTAGGTGTCGATGGCGCCGATGACGCCGATGATCGAGCGGGTGAGGTCCTGCTCGCTGACCGGCTGGCGCAGATAGGCCGCCGCCCCGTCGTAATTGGCAAGGGTCGCGAGCAGGTTGGGGTCGCGGTAGGAGGTGAAGGCGAAGCTGCCCGAGAACGGGTCGTAGCTCGAGGAACCGCCATAGGCCCCACCCTGCACCCGGATCCTGTCCCACAGATAGGTGGTGTTGAGGTGCTTGATGGCGACGGCCAGCCCGCCGCTGGGCCGCAGCCCGAAGCGTGCGAGGTCGGCGCCCTTGGCGACGTAGTTGACCTGCCCGGGGAAGGTGAGCCCTTCCGATCGGGGCGCGGCCGCGAAGCCCCAGCCGTCCCCGGTCCTGCCGCCCTGAGGCAGGTCGGCCAGAAAGGCTCCGAGCAATGGCCGGAAGGCGTCGATCGCCGGCGCATCGGCGGTGACGTTGGCGACCATGCCCGCGCGATTGAGCAGATGCGCGCGAATGGCCTCGAGCTGCGCCTGCACGCCGGCCCAGTCGGTGTCGATCCGCTGCGCCAGTTCGCGCAGGAAGAAATAGTGGCTGACCCCGCCAAGCTGCTCGCTGAGCCAGTCGCTCTCGTTGAACTGTGCCCTTAGCCGCATCGACACGATGCCGTTGCCCATGCCGGCGAGCGAACTCTCGAAGCCGGCCTTGGATTCGAGCACCATCTGGCGGATGCGTTCGCGGTTGTCGAGGCGCGCCGTGGTCAGCACATCGGCGAGGATGGCGCAGAGCTGCTGCGCCTTGTCCGGCACGGCCTTGCCGCGCAGGAACAGCCAGGCGGCGGTGCCGACGCCGTCGCGGCGCGTCGAATTCCATCGCTGCGTGCCGATCCCGCCGGTGTCGCGACCGATGCGCTCGGTCAGCGCGACGAAATCCTCCCTGGTCGTGCCCGTCTGCAGCAGCGCCCGCGCGAAAACCGGCAGCAGCGGCAGCAACTCGCCCGGCACGCTCGCAAGGTCGAAGCCGAGGTCGAGATAGAGCACGCCGCTGGTGGCGAGCGGATGGGTGAACAGCGGCACGCCGGCCAGCATCTCCCGCGCGCCGGGGATCGGCTTTTCCCCGCGGGGCAGGTCGGCAAGCGTCAGCGCCGGGATGCGGGCCAGCGCCTCCGGCGGATCGGGCTCTTCCTGCAGCGCCTTGAGCCGGGCAGTGGTCGCCGCGACCTCGGCCAGTTGCTCCGGCGTCATCGCCGCCTGCGCCGCCTCGAGCCGGGCGCGCTCCTCGGCGGCCTCGCGCGCCGCCTTGCCGGTATCGGCGTTGAGCAGCACGGTGGTACGGTGGCGGTTGGCGAGCAAATGCTGCTCGATCAGCGCCTCGAACACCTTCTCGCCGCGGGCGATGGCGGCCTTGAGCGCGGCAAGCGGCCCCTCGAAGCGCAGCGGCTGCAGCGGATCGCCGCCGTGCAGCCAGGTGCGCATGGCCCGGAACATGAGCGCAATGCCGCGCGGGAACGAGCCGGTGTTGTTCTCGCGCAGCTGGAACTCGACGGTATTGAGCGCCGCGGCGACGGTGCCGGGGTCGATCCCGTCGCGGACGAGGCCCTCGAGCGTCGCGAAAACCATGGCCTCGACCCTGTCGGCATCGGCCTCGGCAATGCCCTTGAGGCCGACGGTGAAATAG
>NZ_DASWVV010000012.1:0-3737 GCF_036406155.1 Devosia sp.
CACGGCTGGCGCGCGAAACGGCGCAGACGCTGCTGAGCGAAGGCAAGACCGTCAAGATTCTGACGGTGGGGCGCAAGGGCAACGACATCCTCAAGCGCGTCTTCGCCGACAAGATCGTCGAGGCCATCTCGTTCCGCGAGGTGCGCAATATCGGCTATGCCAACGCCGCGACGGTGGGCGAGAAGATCCTCGCCATGTACCAGGCGGGCGAGTTCGACGTGGCGACGCTGTTCTATGCCCGCTTCCGCTCGGTGATCAGCCAGATCCCGACGGCGCAGCAGTTGATCCCGGCGAAGTTCGAATCTCCGGCCGAAGGCGCGCCGGAGGCGACGCTGAGCTACGAGTACGAGCCGAGCGAGGAGGCCATCCTCGCCGATCTGCTGCCGCGCAACATCTCGGTGCAGATCTTCCGGGCGCTGCTCGAGAACAACGCCTCGTTCTTCGGCGCACAGATGAGCGCCATGGACAACGCGACGCGCAATGCCGGCGACATGATCAAGCACCTGACGCTCGATTACAACCGCCAGCGCCAGGCCCAGATCACCAAAGAACTCATCGAAATCATTTCGGGCGCGGAAGCGCTCTAGCAGGAACGAGGTAGAAGATGGCCCGAGCAGCGACAGCAGCAAAAGCCCCGGCGGCGGCCAAGGCTCCCGCCGCCAAGAAGGCCCCCGCGGCCGCCAAGGCGTCGACGACGAGCAGGCCGGCCGCCTCCGGCAAGCCGACCGGCCGCGTCAGCCAGGTCATCGGCGCGGTGGTCGACGTCACCTTCGATGGCCACCTGCCGGCCATTCTCAACGCGCTCGAGACCGACAACCAGGGCAACCGCCTGGTGCTCGAGGTGGCGCAGCACCTGGGCGAGAACGCGGTGCGCACCATCGCCATGGATACGACCGAGGGCCTGGTGCGCGGCGCGCCGGTGACCGATACGGGCGAGCCGATCTCGGTGCCGGTCGGCGACGAGACGCTGGGCCGCATCATGAACGTCATCGGCGAGCCGGTGGACGAGGCCGGCCCGGTCAAGACCGCCAGCCGCCGCGTCATCCACCAGGACGCCCCCAGCTTCGTCGAACAGTCGAGCGAGGCGCAGATCCTCGTCACCGGCATCAAGGTCGTGGACCTGCTCGCCCCCTATGCGCGCGGCGGCAAGATCGGCCTGTTCGGCGGCGCCGGCGTGGGCAAGACGGTGCTGATCCAGGAACTGATCAACAACGTCGCCAAGGCGCATGGCGGCTACTCGGTGTTCGCCGGCGTCGGCGAGCGCACCCGCGAGGGCAACGACCTCTATCACGAAATGATCGAATCGGGCGTGAACAAGGACCCGCGCGAGAACAACGGGTCCACCGCGGGCTCGAAGTGCGCGCTGGTGTTCGGCCAGATGAACGAGCCGCCGGGAGCCCGTGCGCGCGTCGCGCTCTCCGGGCTGACCGTCGCCGAGCATTTCCGCGACCAAGGCCAGGACGTGCTGTTCTTCGTCGACAACATCTTCCGCTTCACCCAGGCGGGCTCGGAAGTGTCGGCGCTGCTCGGCCGCATCCCCTCGGCGGTGGGCTACCAGCCGACGCTGGCCACCGACATGGGCGCCCTGCAGGAACGCATCACCACCACGCAGAAGGGCTCGATCACCTCGGTGCAGGCCATTTACGTGCCGGCCGACGACCTGACCGACCCGGCGCCGGCGACGTCGTTCGCCCACCTCGACGCGACCACCGTGCTCAACCGCGCCATCTCGGAAAAGGGCATCTATCCGGCGGTCGACCCGCTCGACTCCACGTCGCGCATGCTCGACGCCTCGATCGTGGGCGAGGAGCACTACAACACCGCCCGCAAGGTGCAGGAGATCCTGCAGCGCTACAAGGCCTTGCAGGACATCATCGCCATCCTCGGCATGGATGAACTGTCCGAAGAGGACAAGCTCACCGTGGCCCGTGCCCGCAAGATCGAGCGCTTCATGAGCCAGCCGTTCCACGTCGCCGAGGCCTTCACCGGCACCTCCGGCGTGTTCGTGGCCATCGAGGATACGATCAAGGGCTTCGCCGGGCTGGTCGCCGGCGAGTACGACCACCTGCCCGAGGCGGCCTTCTACATGGTCGGCACCATCGAGGACGCCGTCAAGAAGGCGCAGAAGCTCGCCGCCGAGGCGGCATAAGGGGCACGCGGAATGGCCGAAGGCACCAAACTCGACATCGTCTCGCCCGAGCGGCTGCTGGTTTCCGAGCACGTGGCCTCGGTCACCATCCCGGGGACCGATGGCTATTTCGCCGTATTGGGCGAGCACGCACCGATGATGAGCACGCTCAGGCCGGGCTTCATCACCACGGTCGATGCCGGCGGCAAGAGCGCGCAGTACTATGTGCGTGGCGGCTTCGTCGACGTCTCGCCGGCCGGGGTCACGATCCTCGCCGAACAGGCGGTGCCGACCAGCGAGTTCGACCGCGCCGAGATCGAGGCGTCGCTGCTGCAGGCCGAGAAGGATCTCGCTGCGGCCTCGACGCCCGAGGCGCGCACCTTCCTCGAGGAACTCATCTACGGGCTCAGGAACCTGCTCATCGAGGCGCAGCACCTCGGCCAGACGCACATCCACTGAGGCGTGGCCCCGTTCGGGGCCGGCGTGTCGCGACAGATTGCAAGGGGCGCCCCGGCGGCGCCCCTTTTTCTTGCGTGCAGCCCGCCGCCTTCACCAAGGATTAACCACGCATCGCGCACCGTCTGGCAGGCCGTCGCGCGCGCCGCCAGCCCGTCGCAACACCGGGCATGGCGCGGCCCCGGCCGCTGGCCGCAGGGGGCGTCGGCGTGCACGACACACATGTCACGGGCAAGACATTGGCGACCGGCCGTAGCGGGCGCGGGCTGCTGCCCGCGCGCCCACCGGCCGGCGCCGACACATGGGCCATGCTGCCGGCGCTCGCCATCGCCGCCGCCGTGTTCGTGGCCGGCGCTACGGCGCTCTACGCGCCGCCCGCCACCGGGGAAATGGCAGTGGTCTTCGCCCCGGGTACGGACGAAGTCGCCGCCTATGCCGCCATTCTCGCCGCCGGCGGCCGCTTCGTCGCCCCGACGCGGCTCGCCAATATCGCGGTGGCCTATACCGACCGTACGGATTTCGCCGAGCGCATCAGGGCATTCGGCGGCCTGTTCACCCTCGCGGCGCACGGACTGTGCGCGCCCCAGCAAGGATCAGTTCCATGAGCATCGAAACTCTGCGCCAGTCTGCCGCCCGCGTGCTGTCCGCCGCCAGCCTGGCACTGGCGACCCTGGTCGTGGGTACCGAGTGGCTCGTGCAGGGCGCGCCGGGTCCCGGCGCCGCCACGGCCGTCGGTTGCGCGCTGGCGCTCGGCGCCCTCTACGCCACCGCCCGCAACGGCAGTGCCTTCCGCTACGCCGCCGTCTCGGTGCTGATGGGCGAAGTCATGGCCATGCTGGTCGCGATGCGCGGGCAGCCCCTGCAGATCGACATGCACATGCTGTTCTTCGCCGCGCTGGCGCTGAGCGCCCTGCTCTACGACGTGCGGGCGCTGCTGCTGGGCACGGCGCTGGTGGCGGTGCACCATCTGGGGCTGGGGCTGGCCATGGAGAGCCTGGTATTCTATGGCGGCAGCACGCTCGAGCGGGTGGCGACGCACGCGGCGATCCTCCTCGCCGAGGCCGGGGCACTGGTGTGGCTGACGGCGACGACGCAGCGCCTCACCGCCTCGCTCGCCAGCGAATCGCAGAACGTGCGGGCGCTGGCGGCGGAA
>NZ_DASWVV010000013.1:0-16757 GCF_036406155.1 Devosia sp.
CTGGCGGCGCCGGCCACCCGCCGGCGCGCGGCCGAACTCGGCATCGCGCTGCAGAAAATCGCCGGTACCGGGCCGGGCGGCGTGGTCACGCCCGAGGACCTCGAGCGCCATGTGGCCGCCGCGGCGTCGGCCGGCTTGGCCTCCCACCCGGGGGTCGACAGCGTCAGGATCACCGGCCTGCGCCGCATCATCGCCGGGCGCATGCAGGATGCCGTGCGCACCATCCCGCACTTCACCTATATAGAGGAGTGCGACCTCACCGCGCTCGAAAGCTTGCGCGCCCAGCTCAATGCCGAGGCCCCGCAGGGCGCCTCCAGGCTGACGCTGCTGCCCTTCTTCATGCGCGCGCTGGTGCGGCTGCGGCCGGCGTTCCCCTCGATCAACGCCCATTACGACGGCGAGGAGGGAGTGCTGCACGTGCACAGCTCGGTGCATGTCGGCATCGCCACCCAGACCGCCGGCGGGCTCATGGTCCCGGTCGTGCGCCATGTCGAGACACTCGGGCTGTGGGACTGCGCCCGCGAGGTGGCGCGCGCCGCCGCCGCCGCGCGCGATGGCACTGCGGCCCGCGCCGACCTCACCGGCTCCACCATCACCCTCACCAGCCTCGGGCCGCTCGGCGGCATCGCCGCCACCCCGATCATCAACGCTCCGGAAGTTGCCATCATCGGCCCCAACCGGCTGGTGCAGCGTCCCGTTGTGGTCGACGGCCGCATCGAGATCCGGACGATGATGAACCTGTCCTCGTCCTTCGATCATCGCATCATCGACGGCTACGAGGCGGCGCGCTTCATTCAGGCGCTGAAGCGGCTGCTGGAGCAGCCGGCGCTGCTGTTCATGGAGGCGCCGTGAGCCGGCGGCTGCATTCCTCGCCACCGGCTTGCCGTACCGGGGCGCGGCTGGCACGATCGGGCCGTGCCGGCCAGGGCGCCCATCAAGGAGAGGGCTGACATGGCAGTGCCGACCGCCGACTTCGATTTCGGGTTGGGCGAAGCCGCCGACCTGCTCCGCGCCAGCGTGCGCCGCTTCGCCGTCGACCGCATCGCGCCGCTGGCCAGGGAGATCGACGCCGAGGATCGCTTCCCCGTCGAGTTGTGGCCGCAGATGGGGGCGCTGGGCCTGCACGGCATCACCGTCGAGGAGGCGTTCGGCGGCCTCGGCCTCGGTTATCTCGAGCACGTCGTCGCCGTCGAGGAGGTGTCGCGGGCCAGTGCGTCGGTGGGCCTGTCCTACGGCGCGCACTCCAATCTGTGCATCAACCAGATCCGGCGCTGGGGCAGCGACGCCCAGAAGCGCCGCTACCTGCCGGGGCTCATCTCTGGCGAGCATGTCGGCGCGCTCGCCATGTCGGAGCCCGGGGCCGGCTCCGACGCGATGGGCCTGCAGCTCAGGGCCGAGCGGCGCGGCGCGAACTATGTGCTCAACGGCACCAAGTTCTGGATCACCAACGCCGCCTGTGCGCGCACGCTCGTGGTCTATGCCCGCACCGGCCCCGAAGGCGCGAAAGGGATAACCGCCTTCATCGTCGACAGCGACATGCCCGGATTTTCCGTTGGCCAGCACATCGACAAGCTGGGCATGCGCGGCAGCCCCACGGGCGAACTGGTGTTCCGCGACTGCGAAGTGCCGGCCGAAAACGTGCTGGGGGCCGAGAACGGCGGCGCGGCGGTGCTGATGTCGGGCCTCGACTACGAGCGCACCGTGCTTGCCGGCATCCAGCTCGGCCTCATGCAGGCCTGCCTCGACGTGGTCTTGCCCTATGTGCGCGAGCGCCGCCAGTTCGGCCGGCCGATCGGGGCGTTCCAGCTGATCCAGGCCAAGGTCGCCGACATGTACGTGGCCCTCAACTCCGCCCGTGCCTATGTCTATGCCGTGGCGCGGGCCTGCGACGCCGGCAGCATGACCCGCGCCGACGCCGCCGGCGCCATTCTCCTCGCCAGCGAGAACGCCGTGCGCGTCAGCCTCGAGGCGGTCCAGGCCCTGGGCGGGGCGGGCTACACCAGGGACTGGCCGGTCGAACGCTTCCTGCGCGATGCCAAGCTGCTCGATATCGGCGCCGGGACCAACGAGATCCGCCGCATGCTGATCGGCCGCGAGCTGATCGGGGCGGGGCCGTGAACGCCCCGGTCATCGCCAGTTCGGTCGTGGTCGGCGACGAGGCCTTCCGGCGCCGGCAGGCCCATCATACGGCGCTGCGCGACGAGCTTGCGGCCCGCGTGGCGGTGGCGGCACGAGGCGGCAGCGAGGCGGCGCGCCGGCGCCACCTCGCCCGCGGCAAGCTGCTGCCGCGGGAGCGCGTCGCGGCGCTGCTCGATCCCGGCGCTCCCTTCCTCGAACTCTCCCAGCTCGCCGCCAACGGCCTGTATGGCGACGAGGTGCCGGGGGCCGGGCTCATCGCCGGCATCGGCCGCGTCAGCGGGCGGCAGGTAATGATCGTCGCCAACGACGCCACGGTGAAGGGCGGCACCTATTATCCGCTGACGGTCAAGAAGCATTTGCGGGCACAGGAGATCGCCGCGGCCAACCGGTTACCCTGCATCTACCTCGTCGATTCGGGCGGCGCCAACCTGCCGCACCAGGCCGAGGTGTTTCCCGACCGCGAGCATTTCGGCCGCATCTTCTTCAACCAGGCGACGATGTCGGCCGAGGGCATCGCCCAGCTCGCCTGCGTCATGGGTAGCTGCACCGCCGGCGGCGCCTATGTCCCGGCCATGTCGGACGAGAGCGTCATCGTTGCCAACCAGGGGACCATCTTCCTTGCCGGCCCGCCGCTGGTCAAAGCCGCCACCGGCGAGGAGATCGACTCCGAAACCTTGGGCGGGGGCGAACTGCATGCGCGCCGCTCCGGCGTCGTCGACCATCTCGCCGACAACGACAGCCACGCCCTGACCATGTTGCGCGACATCGTCGCGACGCTGCCGCCCGACCGCGTGCCCGACATCGCACTCAGCGAGCCGCGGCCGCCCCGCTACGACGCGCAGGAGCTCTACGGCATCCTGCCCGAGGACGGTCGCACCGCCTACGACGTGCGCGAGATCATCGCCCGCATCGTCGACGACAGCGCCCTGCACGAGTTCAAGGCGCTGTACGGGGCGACGCTGGTGTGCGGCTTCGCCCATATCTGGGGCATGCCGGTCGCCGTCCTCGCCAATAACGGCGTGCTCTATTCGGAAAGCGCCCTCAAGGGCGCGCATTTCATCGAGCTTGCCTGCCAGCGCCGCATCCCGCTGCTGTTCCTGCAGAACATCTCCGGCTTCATGGTCGGCGGGCGCTACGAGGCGGAGGGCATCGCCAAGCACGGCGCCAAGCTGGTGACGGCAGTCGCCACCGCACAGGTCCCCAAGATCACGGTGATCATCGGCGGCAGCTTCGGCGCCGGCAATTACGGCATGGCCGGCCGGGCCTTCGCGCCGCGCTTCCTGTTCACCTGGCCCAACAGCCGCATCTCGGTCATGGGTGGCGAGCAGGCGGCCGCCGTGCTGGCCACCGTCAACGCCGATGCCGGGCGCTGGAGCGAGGCCGAGCGCGAGGCGTTCAAGGACACGATCCGGGCGCGCTACGAGGCCGAGGGCAACCCGTGGTACGCCACCGCCCGGCTGTGGGACGACGGCGTCATCGACCCGGCGCAGACGCGCGACGTACTCGGCCTCGCCTTCGCCGCGACGCTCAACGCGCCCATCCCGGCGCAGGCCCGCTTCGGCCTTTTCCGCATGTGAGGGGGCGACGGTGATCGGGTCGCTGCTCATCGCCAATCGCGGCGAGATCGCCTGCCGCATCATGCGCACGGCGCGCCGCCTCGGCATCCGCACCGTGGCCGTCTATTCCGACGCCGATGCCGGCGCGCTGCACGCGCGCGAGGCCGACGCGGCGGTGCGTATCGGCCCGGCCGCGGCGGCAGAGAGCTACCTGGACGGCGCCCGGCTCATCGCCGCCGCCCGCGCCGCCGGCGCCGACGCCATCCATCCCGGCTACGGGTTCCTCTCGGAGAATGCCGGCTTCGCCCAGGCGGTGCTTGATGCCGGCCTCGTCTGGGTCGGGCCGCCGCCCGCCGCCATCGCCGCCATGGGCAGCAAGGACACGGCCAAGCGCCTGATGCAGCAAGCGGGCGTCGCCACCGTGCCGGGCTACATGGGCAACGACCAGAGCCCGGCGCGGCTGGCTGCGGAAGCGGCGGCGACCGGCTATTCGGTCCTCATCAAGGCGGTGGCCGGGGGCGGCGGCAAGGGCATGCGCAAGGTCGAGCGGGAGGAGGACTTCTCTGAAGCGCTCGCCGCCTGCCGGCGCGAGGCGCAGGCCGCCTTCGGCAATCCCGACGTGCTCATCGAGAAATGGATCGACAACCCGCGCCACATCGAGGTGCAGGTGTTCGGCGACACCCATGGCCGGGTCGTGCACCTGTTCGAGCGCGACTGCAGCATGCAGCGCCGCCACCAGAAGGTGATCGAGGAGGCGCCCGCGCCCGGCATGGACGCGGCGGTGCGGCAGGCGATCTGCGCCGCCGCCGTGCGGGCGGCAGAGGCCGTGGATTATGTCGGCGCCGGCACCGTCGAGTTCATCGCCGACGCCGGCGAGGGCCTGCGTGCCGACCGCATCTGGTTCCTCGAGATGAACACCCGGCTGCAGGTCGAGCACCCGGTGACCGAGGCCATTACCGGGGTGGACCTCGTCGAGTGGCAGTTGCGTGTCGCCGCCGGCGAGCCGTTGCCGCGGCGGCAGGAGGAACTCGGCATCGACGGCTGGGCCATGGAGGCGCGGCTCTATGCCGAGGATCCGGCCCGCGGCTTCCTGCCCTCGGTCGGCCGCATCGAGCGCTTCGCCGTCTCCGGGGGCGGGGTGCGCGTCGACGCCGGCGTCGCCGCCGGCGACAGCGTCGGCGCCTGGTACGACCCGCTACTGGCCAAGCTCATCGCGCACTGGCCGACGCGCGCCGAGGCGATCGCCGCGCTACGTACGGCGCTGGCCGATGGCGTCACCGGCCCGCTGGTGACCAATGCCGGTTTCCTCCATCGCCTGCTCGGCGATGCCGACTTTGCCGCCGCCCGGCTCGATACCGGGCTGATCGCGCGCCATGCCGAGAGCCTCGCCACCCCGCCTCCGCCCGGCCCCGAGGCGCTGCGCGCTGCCGCCACCCAATTGCTGGACGTCGCCGGCGCCACGCCATGGAGCAGCCGTTCGGGGTTCCGGCTCAACGCCCCGCCGGAGTGCCGCGCGACGCTGGTCGACCAATATGGGCGGCGCCACGCCGTGGACATCGGCGGCATCGCCGGAACGAACCGGCCGGAGGCGGCCCACACGATCCACGACGGCGGCGAACCATACGTGCTGCGGCTGGCGCGCACCGATGCGGCGCCCGCCGCCGACAGCCGCGACGGCCTGTTGCGGTCGCCCATGTCCGGCCGCATCATCGCCGTGCCGGTTGCGCCGGGAGACAGGGTCGCCGCCGGGCAGGTCGTGGCGGTGGTCGAGGCCATGAAGATGGAACTGGCGCTCACCGCGCCGTTCGCCGGCACCGTCGCCGAAGTCGGCGCGGCGGTGGCCGACCAGGTCGAGGAAGGGGCGCTGCTGGTGCGTCTCGACGGCGAGGAGGGATGAGGGATGGCGGGCCGGTACTACGAGCAATGGTGGGTCGGCGACGTCATCGAGCACGCCCTGCGCCGCACCGTCACCGAGACGGACAATCTGCTGTTCACGACGATGACGCACAACAGCCAGCCGCTGCATCTCGACGCCGAGGCGGCGCGGGCCAGCGAGTTCGGCCGCATCCTCGTCAACGGCACCTTCACCTTCGCGCTGATGGTGGGGCTGAGCGTCGGCGACACCACGCTGGGGACGCTGGTCGCCAACCTGGGCTACGACAAGGTGGTGATGCCCGCGCCGGTGTTCATCGGCGACACGCTGGCGTGCCGGAGCGAGGTGACGGCGCTGCGCGAGAGCCGCTCGCGGCCCGAAGCCGGCATCGTCACCTTCGCCCACCGGCTGACCAACCAGTCCGGCGTCGTCGTTTGCTCGTGCCTGCGCACGACGCTCGTCCGGAAGGCGCCGGCATGAGGCTGCGCTCGCTGCTGTTCGTGCCGGGCGATCGCCCCGAGCGCTTCGACAAGGCGGTGGCGAGCGGCGCCGATGCGCTCATCCTCGATCTCGAGGATGCGGTGGCGGAGGAGCGCAAGCCGGGCGCCCGCGCCAATGTCGCGGCCTTCCTCGCCGCGCGTCCCCCCGCGCCGTGCCTCGTCCGCGTCAACCCGCTCGACAGCCCCTTGCTGGCGCTCGACGTCGCGGCGCTGGCGGCGACGCCCCCGGCGGGCGTGGTGCTGCCCAAAGCGGCCGGCGCCAGCGCGATCACCACCCTGTTCGCCCGCCACGGCGCGACTCTCGGCCCGGCCCGCATCCTGCCCATCGCCACCGAGACGGCGGCCGCGCTCTTCCAGCTCGGCAGCTATGGCGAGGTGGCCGACCGGCTGCTCGGCCTGACCTGGGGCGCCGAGGACCTGCCAGCGGCCATCGGCGCGCGCACGGCGCGGCATCCCGACGGCAGCTATACGCCGCCGTTCGAGCTGGTGCGCGCGCTTGCCCTGTTCGCCGCCCACGCCGCCGGGGTGGCGGCGATCGAAACGGTGTTTCCCGGCCTCGACGATCTCGACGGGCTGGCGCGTTATGTCGGCAATGCCCGCCGCGACGGCTTCGGCGGCATGCTGGCCATCCACCCGCGCCAGGTCGGGCCGATCAATGCCGGCTTCACCCCCGATGCCGCGGAAGTCGCGCAGGCCCGGGCCGTGGTCGAGGCCTTCGCCGCCGCCCCCGGGCGGGGGGCGGTGCGGTTCGCCGGCCGCATGCTCGACCGCCCGCATCTGCTGCACGCGCGCCGCCTCCTCAGCCAGGCGGGCGAGGACGCCGGGGAATAGCGCTGATCTTGCTTCGGCAAAAGTTGTCGACAGAAGTTTTGTCCGTCGCGCCGCATTGACAAGAAACCGGAGATTTGCTCCGCTGCGCTGTGCCAGTTCTGTCGACAGAAGCATCCGTCATGCCGGCAACTGGGTCATTAGGCGCGTCGCGCCATTCGGCACTGATCGGCGGGAGAGGGCGGTTCGGTCCTCCCGCGCCGGCGCGCACAAGGAGGAATCAAAACATGAACATGAAATCCGCACTCCTGCCGATCGCCATGCTGGCGGCGATGGCAACCGGGCCCGTCCTGGCCCAGGTCAACGTCATGATCCCGGCCGGTACCGGCGGCGGCTGGGACGGCACGGGGCGCCAGGCCATGGCCGCCATGAACGAGGCCGGCATCTATACCGGCGGCGTCAACTTCACCAACACCGGCGGCGCCGGCGGCACCATCGGGCTGGCCGAGTTCCTCGGCAACTCGACCGGCCAGCCCGACGCGCTGGCGGTGTTCGGCGCCATCACGGTCGGTGCCATCGAGCTCAACAAGTCGCCGGTCAAGCTCTCCGAATTCCGCCCGCTGGCCCGGCTGACCGCCGAGTACCTCGTGGTGGCCGTCGCCGCCGATTCCCCGATCAACTCGCTCAAGGACCTGGCCGAGGCGCTGAAGGCCAATCCGGGTGGCACCGCCATCGGCGGCGGTTCGGCCGGCGGCGTCGACCATATCGCCACCGCCCTGTTCGCGAAGGCAGCCGGCGTGCCGGTCGGCGACATCAACTACATCCCGCAGACCTCGGGCGCCGAGACGGTGACCGGCATCGTCAACGGTACGCTGGTGGCCGGCATTTCCGGTACCTCCGAATTCGTGCCGTTCGCCGAGCAGGGCCGCATCAAGCTCCTCGGCGTGACCTCGGCTGAGCGCCGGGCCGGACTCGACGTGCCGACCTTCAAGGAAGCCGGCTATGACGTCGAGCTTGCCAACTGGCGCGGCTTCCTCGCCGCCCCGGGGGCCCCGGACGACAACTACCAGCTGTGGATCGACCGCTTCACGCAGCTGAGCAAGTCGGATGCCTGGAAGAAGGTGCTGGAGACGCAGGGCTGGGACGACTACTTCCTCGCCGGCGAGGAGTTCGGCAAGTTCATCGCCGCCGAGACCGAGCGCCAGGGCCAGATCCTGCGGGACGCGGGCCTTGTCCAATAACGGGACGCCAGACCTTTCGGAGCAGGGGGGCGGCCGCGAGGCCGCTTCCCACCAAGCCCCGCGGCCGTTCTGGATCGGCCTGCTGGTCATGGCCATGGGCGCCATCTGGCTCTACGGCGCCTCCAGCCTGCCGCAGGGGGCGCGCTACGCCGCGGTCGGGCCGGGGCTGTTCGTCACCATCACCGGGGCGGGCCTGGTCCTGCTTGGCGGCATCCTCGTGCTGCAGATCTGGCGCGGCGAGCGCTTCGAGCCGCAGGATGCCGAGGACGCGGCCGCCAATTCGCCGATGGATAAGCGGGCCTTCATCACCGCCCTCGTCGCCGTCTTCCTGCCGGTCGTGATCATGCCGCCGCTCGGCATGCCGTTCACCGCCACTGTCGCCTTCGCGCTGGTGTGCCGCGCCTTCGGCTCCAGGCACCTGCTCATGGACATCGCCATCGGCGCCGTGCTGGGCAGCCTCGCCTGGGTGCTGTTCACCCAGCTCGGCCTGCAGCTCGGGCGGTTCTTCCCGCCGCTGGGTGTGTAAGCGATGGAAACATTTGCCTTCCTGATCGACGGTTTCGCCGTCGCCCTGCAGCCGCACAACCTGATGTGGGCCCTGATCGGCTCCGTGCTCGGCACCGTCATCGGCATCCTGCCCGGTATCGGGCCAGCCCTGACCATCGCGCTGCTGCTGCCGGTGACCATCGCGCTCGCCCCGACCTCGGCCTTCATCATGTTCGCCGGCGTGCTCTACGGCGCCATGTATGGCGGCTCGACCACCTCGATCCTGCTCAACACGCCGGGCGAAGCCGGCTCCATGATGACGGCGCTCGAGGGCAACCGCATGGCGCGCGCCGGGCGCGGCGCCGCGGCGCTGGCGACCGCCGCCATCGGCTCCTTCGTCGCCGGCACCATCGCCACGCTGCTCTTGACCTTCGCGGCCCCGGCCATCGCCGAGCTCGCCTTCTACTTCAAGCCCGCCGATTACTTCGCGCTCACCGTGCTCGCCTTCACCTCGGTAGCGGTGGTCATGGGCACTTCGCGCGTGCGCGGCTTCATCGCGCTGTTCATCGGGCTGGCGCTCGGGGTCGTCGGCATCGACACCATGGCCGGCCAGCCCCGCCTGACCTTCGGCATGATGCAGCTGCTCAAGGGCATCGAGCTCACCGTGGTGCTGGTGTCGCTGTTCGCGGTCGGCGAGATGCTGTACGTGGCCAGCCGCTACCGCAAGCTCCCCGCCAAGATCACCCCGACCAAGGGGCTTGCCTGGATGACGCGGGAGGATTTCGCGCGCTCGTGGAAGCCGTGGCTGCGCGGTACCGCCATCGGCTTCCCGATGGGCGCGCTCCCCGGCGGCGGCTCCGAAATTCCCACCATGCTCAGCTACACGCTGGAAAAGAAGCTCGCCCGGCACGACGAGTTCGGCAAGGGCGCCATCGAGGGCGTGGCCGGACCGGAGGCAGCCAACAACGCCTCGGCGGCCGGCGTGCTGGTGCCGCTGCTGACGCTGGGGCTGCCGACCTCGGCGACCGCTGCCGTGCTGCTCGCTGCCTTCCAGAACTACGGGCTGCAGCCGGGGCCGTTCCTGTTCACCTCCAACCCGCAGCTGGTGTGGGGGCTGATCGCCTCGCTCTATGTCGGCAACCTCATGCTGCTGGTGCTCAACCTGCCGCTGGTCGGGCTGTGGGTCAGGCTGCTGCTGATCCCGCGTCCGCAGCTCTATGCCGGCATCCTGGTGTTCGCCATGATCGGCATCTGGGGCGTCGCCCGCTCGTGGATGGATTTGCTGATCATGGCCGTGGTCGGGCTCATGGGCTACGTCATGCGGGTTTACGATTTCCCCATCGCGCCGGTGCTCATCGGCCTCATCCTCGGCCCCATGGCCGAGAACTACCTGCGCACGGCGCTCGCCGCCGGGCAGGGCAACCCCATCGTGCTGGTGTCGACCCCGGTGTCGGCCACGCTGATGGTGCTGGCGGTGCTGTTCTTGGCGCTGCCGCCGCTGCTGAGACGCCTCAGGGCAAACGCATGAACCGGGCCGTTCCCGCGGGGACGGCCCCCATTACCCGGTACCAGTCAGGAAGACTTCGCTTCAGATGATCAAGCATCACGTCAAGGTTCACCCGTCGGCCGCCAACCTGCCGCGCGAGCAACAGCTGGCCTGGGCCATCGCGCGCTTCGCCGCCAAGGCCGGGCCGGTGGAGCCCGATGTCGCCGAGATGATCGCCTGCCGCATCGTCGACAACGCCGCGGTCGCGCTCGCTGCCATCAACCGCAAGCCGGTGGCGGCCGCCCGCGCCATGGCGCTGGCGCATCCGCGCAAGGGCGGCGCCAGCCTCTACGGGCTCGGGCCGGCGACCAGGGTCGATGCCGAATGGGCGGCCTGGGCCAACGCCACGGCGGTGCGCGAGCTCGATTTCCACGATACCTTCCTTGCCGCCGACTACGCCCATCCGGGCGACGCCATCTCCCCGCTCGTCGCCGTGGCCCAGCAGCTGGGGCTCGACGGGGCGGCGCTCGTCCGCGGCATCGCGGTCGCCTACGAGGTGCACGTGGCGCTGGTCAAGGCCATCTCGCTGCACAAGTACAAGAAGGACCACATCGCCCACCTGGCGCCCGGCACCACCGCCGGCATCGGCGCCATGCTCGGCCTGCCGGTCGAGGTCATCTTCCAGGCCATCAACCAGACGGTCCACCTCGCCTTCTCCACGCGGCAGTCGCGCAAGGGCGAGATCAGTTCGTGGAAGGCGTACGTGCCGGGCCATTCGGGCAAGCTCGCCATCGAAGCCGTCGACCGCGCCATGCGCGGGGAGGCCTCGCCGTCGCCGATCTACGAGGGCGAGGATTCGGTGATCGCCTGGATGCTGGGCGGACCCAAGGACGAATACGACGTGTGGCTGCCGGCCGACGGCGACAGCCCGCGCGCCATCATGGAGACCTATACCAAGGCGCATTCGGCCGAATACCAGGCGCAGGCGCTGATCGACCTCGCCATCGACCTCGCGCCGAAGATCGGCGACCTCGGTCGCGTCAAGGACATCCTGCTCGAGACCAGCCACCACACCCACTACGTCATCGGCACCGGCGCCAACGATCCGCAGAAGCTCGACCCCGGCGCCACCCGCGAGACCCTCGACCACTCGATCATGTACATCCTCGCGGTGGCGCTCGAGGATCGCACGTGGCACCACGTCGACAGCTACACCAGTGCCCGCGCCCACCGCCCGTCGACCGTGGCGCTGTGGCACAAGATCCGCACCGTCGAGACCCCGGAGTGGACGCAGCGCTACCATGAGCCCGATCCGGGCAAGCGCGCCTTCGGCGGAAGGCTGGTCGTCACCCTCGATGACGGCACCGTCGTCACCGGCGAGCGCGCCGTGGCCGACGCCCATCCCAACGGCGCGCGGCCGTGGCGCTGGCCCGATTATGTCGGCAAGTTCGCGACGCTCACCCGTGAGCTGCTCGCCGACGCCGAACGCGAGGCGTTCTGTGCCGCGGCGCTCGCCGTCCCGACGCTGCGGGCAGGCGAACTCGACCGCCTGCTGCCGGCCCTCGGCGCCGGCGACGTCGTGCCCTCGGCGCCGACCGGCGAGGGCATCTTCGACCGCGGGCTGGAGTAGGCGCATGCTCAGCCAGGACATCAACAAGGCCTTCCGCGCCCGGCTCGAGAAGGGCGGCGCCCTGCTGCTGCCGGGCGCGCCCAACGCGCTCACCGCGCGCGTCATCGAGGACATGGGCTTCGAGGCCGTCTACCTCACCGGCGCCGGCCTCACCAACACCTATCTGGGCATGCCCGACCTCGGCTTTGTCGGCCTCGCCGAAATCGCCCAGCACACGGCGACGCTGCGCGACGCGGTAGACCTGCCCATCATCGTCGATGCCGATACCGGCTTCGGCAACGCCCTCAACGTCCGCCACGCGGTGCGCACGCTGGAGCGGGCGGGGGCCAGCGCCATCCAGCTCGAGGACCAGGTGAGCCCCAAGCGCTGCGGCCATTTCTCGGGCAAGGACGTGGTGGCGCTCGGCGAGGCCCGCAGCCGCATCCGCGCCGCCGTCGACGCCCGCCAGGACCCCAACCTCCTGATCCTGGCGCGCACCGACGCGCGCGCCACGCTCGGCTACGAGGCGGCGCTGGAGCGGGCCGCGGCCTTCATCGAGGACGGCGCCGACATCACCTTCGTCGAGGCCCCCGAAAGCCTCGAGGAGATCCGCGGCATCCCGGTCCGACTCCAGGGCACGCCGCAGCTCATCAACCTCGTGGTCGGCGGCCGCACCCCGATCCTCGATTTCGCTGCCCTCGACAGCATGGGCTTCAGCCTCGTGCTCTACGCCAACGTCGCCCTGCAGGGCGCCGTCTACGGCATGCAGGCGGCTCTCGGCCAGCTCAAGCAGACCGGCAGCGTCGACGAGTCGGGGCCGGTCGCGAGCTTCAGCGAGCGCCAGCGGCTGGTCAACAAGCCGCTCTACGACGCGCTGGAGAAGCGCTATGCCGACGACGCCGGCTAAGCCCGCTCCAGCCGAAACGCGGCCGGCAGCGCCCGAGGAGGCGCTGCCGCTCGCCGATGCGCTGTTCAGCACGATCAGCGAAGCCATCGTCAAGGGCGAGTTCGGGCCGGGCACCAAGCTCAGCGAACCCCGCCTCGCTGCCCGCTACGGGGTCAGCCGCGGGCCGCTGCGCGAGGCCATCCGCCGCTTGGAAGAGCGCCGGCTGGTGCAGCGCTCGCCGCGCCAGGGCGTGCGCGTCGTCATCCCCTCGCCGGAAACGGCGGTCGAACTGTTCAAGATCCGCGAGGTGCTCGAAGGCCTCGCGGCGCGCGAAGCGGCGCGCCACTGCACGCCGGCGGACGCGGCCACCCTCAGGGCCATGCTGGCGACGCACCGCAGGGCGCTCGAACAGCCCGACGCCATGCTCTACTGGCAGGACACCGCCAACGCCGATTTCCACTTCTTCGTCGCCCGGCTGGCGCACAGCGCCCAGCTCTTCGACCTGTTGTGTAACGAATACTACACGCTGTTCCGTCTCTACCGCATGCAGCACCGGATCGTGCCGGGCCGGGCGCTGAAGGCGCTCGCCGAGCACGAGCGCATTGCCGAGGCGGTGGCCGACCACGATGCGGAACTGGCCGAATATTTGATGCGCCGGCACATCGCCTCGGCCCGCAAGGGGCTGGAAGCGGGCATTGCCGCCCGGGCGGCGGCAAACGGGTCGGCGTAGGAGCCGGATGCATCGACCCTAGCTTGTCGCGCTCACGTGCAGCACCGGACGATAGCCCGCCCGAAGCGCGGCGAGGGTCGAGGGCGGCGTCAGCACGCCGTCGAAGGCCGCGGGGACATCGCCGGCGACGTAGCCGGCCGGCGTCCACGACAGCAGCCGGCCCCCCGGCGCGACCAGGTACGGGCGCGCGCCGACGGCGAGCATGGTGCCCTCGGGCAGCGTCCGCCACGCGCCGGCCAGCTTGTGCAGGCGCTTGCGTCTGCCCGCGAGGCGCTCGCCATGCAGCACCGCGTCCAGTTCCTTGACCGGGAGGGGAACGGTACCGTTCCCTGCCGCCCACGCGGCCCGGAAAGCCAGCGCCGCGGCGCGCCGGCAGGCAAAGCACGGCCGGTGCCCGGCGGCGAGCGCCGTCGCCTCGTCGAGGAAGAACAACTCGGTCCAGTTGCGCCGGCCCATCACCGGGCGCCAACGCCCCTTGTAGGAGCAGCTGCACACGATCCACGCTTTGCTGGCCCAGCGCCGGCGCAGCAGCGTCTTTGTCGTCGGGTCGTGGATGATGCCACGATTGCCGGTGAACAGGCCACGCTCGGGGATGGCGACGATGTCGCCGAAGGGGGTGACGCGGTTCTGTAGCGGCATCGGCCGTTCCTTCGGTCGCGGGCGCGCGTGTTCAGCCGGTGCGCCGGCCGCTGGCGCGGTTGAACGGATGCAGCGCCGCTGCGCTCAGCTGCGCGGTGACCATGGCGCCGTCGGCGAGGTCGGGCCGGCCCGTCACCTCGATGGTGATCAACTGGTCCGAGCCGTCGAGCCGCAGGTGCAAATGGCTCTCCCCGCCCACCGGCTCGATGAGTTCGACCACGGCGGCGAGCGGAATCGCGGGTTCGCTCGTGGCGTCGATGCCGATGCTGTCGGGGCGGACGCCGACGACGTCGGTGCCCTCCGGCAGCGCCGGGATGGAGCCGCCGGCCTTCTCGCGCAGGTAGGCCATGTCGAAGAAGTTCATCGGCGGCGAGCCGATGAAGCCGGCGACGAACAGCGAGGCGGGGGTGGCGTAGAGTTCGGTCGGGCGGCCGGCCTGCTCGATGCGGCCGGCATTCATCACCACCAGCCGGTCGGCCAGCGTCATCGCCTCGAGCTGGTCGTGGGTGACGTAGAGGCTGGTGGTCCCGAGCGTGCGCTGCAGGCGCCGTATCTCAACCCGCATCTGGCCCCGGAGCTTGGCGTCGAGATTGGAGAGGGGCTCGTCGAACAGGAAGGCCTTGGGCTGGCGCACGATGGCGCGCCCCATGGCGACGCGCTGGCGCTGCCCGCCCGAGAGCTGGCGCGGCTTGCGGTCGAGGAAGGGGGCAATCTCGAGGATGCGGGCCGCTTCGGCGACGCGCTCGTCGATCACCGGGCGCGGCGTGCCGCGGTTCTTGAGCCCGTATTCAAGGTTCTGGCGCACGCTCATATGCGGGTAGAGCGCGTAGTTCTGGAAGACCATGGCGATGTCGCGCTCGGCCGGTTCGAGCTTGTTGACGACCTTGCCGTCGATCGAGACGGTGCCGGCGGTGATGGTCTCCAGCCCGGCGACCATGCGCAGCAGCGTCGATTTTCCGCAACCCGAGGGGCCGACCAGCACCACCAGTTCGCCGTCGCCCACGGCGAGGTCGATGCCGCGCACCGCCTCGACGTTGCCGGCGTAGGTCTTGCGCACCCCGACGAGGTCGATCGTCGCCATTGTTCTATTTCTCCGTTTCGACCAGGCCCTTGATGAACAGGCGCTGCATGAGGATGATGACCAGGACCGGCGGCAGCATGGCCAGCATCACCGCCGCCATCACCAGGTTCCAGTAAGGGTCGCTGTCGGCGACGGCCGCCAGCCGCTTGATGCCCATGACGAGCGTGTAGTAGCGGCTCTCGGTGGTGACCAGCAGCGGCCACAGATACTGCACCCAGCCATAGATGAAGAGGATGACGAACAGCGCCGCGATATTGGTGCGGCTCAAGGGCAGCAGGATGTCGCGGAAGAATTTCATCGGGCCGGCGCCGTCGACGCGCGCCGCCTCCATCAGTTCGTCCGGGATGGTGAGGAAGAACTGGCGGAACAGGAAGGTGGCGGTGGCCGAGGCGATGAGCGGCACGGTCAGGCCGGCATAGGTGTTGAGCAGGCCGAGATCGGCCACCACCTTGAAGGTCGGCATGATCCTGACCTCTACCGGCAGCATCAGGGTGATGAAGATCATCCAGAAGGCAAGCAGCCGGAACGGGAACTTGAAGTAGACGATGGCGTAGGCCGAGAGGATCGAGATCGCGATCTTGCCGATGGCGATGGTGAGCGACATGATCAGCGAGTTGGTGAGCATCAGCCACACCGGCGGCGCCCCGGCGGTGGACAGGCCCGTCGTCCACATCTGGGTGTAGTTCTCGATCAGCCGCGGACCCGGCAGCAGCGGCGCGAGGCCGCTGAGGAAATCGCTGTAGCCGTGGGTCGAGGCGACGAAGGCGAGATAGACCGGAAACACCACGGTAGCGACCCCGAGGATCAGCACCAGGTGGGTGAGGATGTTGAGCAGGGGGCGGTGTTCCACCATGGTCGGCCGTTCCTAGTACTGCACGCGCCGCTCGACCCAGCGGAACTGGATGGCGGTGAGGGCGATGACGATCAGCATCAGCACCACCGACTGCGCCGAGGACGAGCCGATGTTGAGGCCGAGGAAGCCGTCGGCATAGACCTTGTACACCAGGATGTTGGTGGCCCCGGCGGGGCCGCCCTGGGTGGTGCCGTCGATGATGCCGAAGGTGTCGAACATGGCGTAGTTCATGTTGATGATCATGAGGAAGAACGTCGTCGGCGAGATCAGCGGGAAGACGATGGTCCAGAAGCGCTTGAACGGCCCAGCGCCGTCGATGGCGGCGGCCTCGATCAGCGAGCGCGGCACCGACTGCATGCCGGCGACGAAGAACAGGAAATTGTAGGAGATCTGCTTCCACGCGGCGGCGAGGATGACCAGCAGCATGGCGTCATTGCCGTTGATGCGGTGGTTCCAGCGCACGCCGGCCATGTCGAGCAGGTAGGGCACGATGCCGATGGTGGGGTTGAACATGAACCACCACAAAATGCCGGCGACCACCGGGGCCACGGCGTAGGGCCATACCAGCAGCGTGGTGTAGAGCTTGCCCGAGCGCAGCAGCCGGTTGACGGCGGCCGCCAGCAGCAGCGACACCGTCATCGACAGCACGGTGACGCCGAGGGCGAAGATCGCGGTGCGGCCCAGCGAGTTCAGATATTCGGGGTCGTTGAGCAGCCGCAGATAGTTGCGGAACCAGATGAAGGTGGTGCGGCCCCCGAACGGGTCCTCGCGCTCGAACGAGGAGCGGACCGCCTGCGCCGCCGGCCAGAGGAAGAAGACGATGGTGATGGCCAGCTGCGGGGCGAGCAGCACATAGGGCAGCACCTTGTTGGGAAAGATTGTGCGCTTGGTCTGCATGAAATCCCGCTGC
>NZ_DASWVV010000014.1:0-15495 GCF_036406155.1 Devosia sp.
AATTGCCCGAGGACATCTATCCCTCAGACGTGCGATCGCACGCCCACACCCGCAGGGACCTGGCGCCAGCAAGCGAAGCGGCGTTCCGGGCGTTCAGCCAGCAGGTCTTCGCCGAGGGAGCGCTGTCGACCCAGGTCAAGCAGCTGATCGCGGTGGCCGTGGCCCACGTCACCCAGTGTCCCTACTGCATTCGAGGACATACCAAGGCGGCCCTGCGCCACGGCGCAACGCGCGAGCAGTTGATGGAGGCCATCTGGGTCGCGGCGGAAATGCGGGCCGGCGGCGCCTATGCCCACTCCCTGCTCGCCATCGACGAGATGGAGAAGGCCGCGCCCCGGCCACGCGTGCCCCAGGAAGGCGACGCGTAGCCGGACTCCGGCAGCACCGCGCCCTGGTCCGGCCGCCCCGACGGTCGCATATTTTTCCTGCATAGTCGTGCCCCGAGCCGGCCGGCGCAGTTGCCATCCTTGTCGCCGCCCTACACAGTTGGCGCCGACGGGCCCTGCCCGATTCCTCACACCTGAGGCTGCTGCGACGCGATGGCGGGCGACACATTGATCCTGGCGTTGATACTCGTGCCGTTCGCGGGCAGCCTTGCGGCCGCCCTGCTGCCGGCCCGGGCGCGCACCTCCGCAGCGGTGATCGCCGGCGCCGTCGCCCTGCTCGGGCTCGCCATAGTCCTCGTGCTGTACCCGCAGGTGACCGGCGGCGGCGTGCTGCGCCGGGAAATCGCCTGGCTGCCGGGGCTCGGACTCAACCTCGTCATCCGCCTCGACGGGCTGTCGTGGCTGTTCGGCGTCATGATCTCGGGCATCGGGTTTCTCGTCGTCCTCTATGCCCGCTACTACATGTCGCCAAAGGACCCGGTGCCGCGCTTCTTTTCGTTCCTCCTGGCGTTCATGGGTTCGATGCTCGGCATCGTCATGTCGGGCAACCTCATCCAGCTCGTCATCTTCTGGGAATTGACCAGCATCTTCTCGTTCCTGCTGATCGGCTATTGGCACCAGAACGCCAACGCCCGCGACGGCGCGCGCATGGCCTTCATCATCACCGCGACGGGCGGCCTCGCGCTGTTCGTGGCCATGCTGCTGATCGGACACATCGTCGGCTCCTACGACCTGGATGTCGTCCTCGCCGCCGGCGACGCGATCCGCGAGCACGCGCTCTACCTGCCGACGCTGCTGCTGGTGCTGCTCGCCGCCTTCACCAAGAGCGCGCAGTTTCCGTTCCATTTCTGGCTGCCGCGCGCCATGGCCGCGCCGACGCCGGTTTCGGCCTATCTGCACTCGGCCACGCTGGTGAAGGCGGGCGTGTTCCTGCTGGTGCTGTTCTGGCCGGTGCTGGCCGGCACCGACGCCTGGCTGTGGATCGTCACCTACACAGGGCTCGCCACGCTGCTCATCGGCGCCTATTCGGCCATCTTCCAGCAGGACCTCAAGGGGCTGCTCGCCTACTCCACCATCAGCCACCTCGGACTGATCACCACCCTCATCGGCATGGGCTCGCCGCTGGCACTGGTGGCGGCGGTGTTCCACATCGCCAACCACGCGACCTTCAAGGCATCGCTGTTCATGGCGGCCGGCATCATCGACCACGAGACCGGCACCCGCGACATCCGCCGGCTGAGCGGGCTCGCCCGCTTCATGCCGTTCACGGCGACGCTCGCCATGGTGGCCAGTGCCGCCATGGCCGGCGTGCCGCTGCTCAACGGGTTTCTGTCCAAGGAAATGTTCTTCGCCGAGACGGCGATCCGAAACCCGAACCCGTTCGTCGACATCTCGCTGCCGTTCGTTGCCGTGCTGGCCAGCCTGTTCGCCGTGACCTATTCGCTCCGCTTCATTCACGGCGTGTTCTTCGGCCCGCCGCCCACCGACCTCGACCACGCACCGCATGAACCGCCGGCGCTGATGCGCCGTCCCATCGAGGTCCTCGTGCTGATCTGCCTGCTGGTCGGCATCGTCCCCGGGATCGCCATCGGCCCCTATCTCGCCACGGCGATGGCCGCGGTACTTGGCCCCGATTTGCCGCACTACAGCCTTTCGGTCTGGCACGGCTTCAGCACACCCCTGCAGATGAGCCTCGTGGCCCTCACCGGCGGCGTGCTGCTGTATCTGGCGTTGCAGCGCTACCTCGCCCGCGGGATCGAGGGGCCGCCGCTCATCCGCCACCTCGCCGCCCCGCGCATCTTCGAGCGCCTGATGATCCTGCTCTCCGTGAGGTGGGCCAGGGCACTGGAACGACTGTTCGGCACGCGCCGCCTGCAACCCCAGCTGGTACTGCTGGTGAGCATTTCGATCCTTGCCGCCGCCCTGCCCTTGTCGAGTGGCCTGGGAAAGCTGCCGCTGCTGCCCAATGGCGCCGATCCGGCGCTGGCCCTGGTCTGGGCCGCCGGCATGGCGTGCGCCATCGGCGCTGCGGTGCTGGCGAAGTACCACCGCCTCGCCGCCCTGATGGCGATGGGCGGCGCCGGACTGGCGACGAGCCTCACCTTCGTCTGGTTCTCCGCGCCGGACCTGGCGCTCACCCAATTGCTGGTCGAGATCGTGACCACCATCCTCATCCTGCTCGGGCTGCGCTGGCTGCCCGAGCGCCTGGAGAACGTGGGCATCGATGCCGCGGCCACGACCGGTGCCCGCGCGCGCCGGCTGCGGGATCTGCTGCTGGCCGTGCTGTCCGGCGGCGGCGTGGCGCTGCTGGCCTATGCGGTGATGACCCGTGATGCGCCGGAAAGCATCGGGCGCTTCTTCCTCGAGAACGCCTATAGCGCGGCCGGCGGGCGCAACGTGGTCAACGTCATCCTCGTCGATTTCCGCGGCTTCGATACGCTTGGGGAAATCACGGTGCTCGCCGTCGTGGCCCTGACCACCTTCGCGCTTCTGCGCCGCTTCCGGCCCGCGGCGGACAGTATCGAGCGCCCCGAGCAACAGCGTATCCAGAGTCGCCTCGAGGCCGAGGCGGACGGCGAGGCCGGGGGTTCGATCGTATCGGATTTCCTGTTCGTGCCCTCGGTGATCATGCGCTGGCTGTTCCCGGTGATGATCGTCTTCGCCGTCTTCCTCTTCCTGCGCGGGCATGACCTGCCGGGCGGCGGTTTCATTGCCGGCATCACCCTGTCCATCGCCTTCCTGCTGCAATACCTCGCCGGCGGCACGCGCTGGGTGGAGAGCCGGCTGCGCATCCTGCCCGTCTACTGGATCGGGATCGGCCTGCTGCTGGCGCTGCTCACGGGCATTGCCGCCTGGCCTTTCGGCCATCCCTTCCTCACTTCGGCGTTCCAGTATCTCGAGGTGGGGGTGATCGGCAAAGTGCCGATGGCCAGCGCGCTGCTGTTCGACCTGGGCGTCTTCGTGCTCGTCGTCGGAGCCACGGTGCTTATCCTGGTGGCCCTGGCCCACCAGTCGATTCGCGGGCCCAAGCCGGCCAAGCGGCCTCCACCGCCGATCGAGGTCGCGTCCGGCAAGAAGACGGGGAGCGCCGGATGGAGCTGATCGTCGCCCTCAGCATCGGCGTGCTGGCCGGCTCCGGGGTGTGGCTGCTGCTGCGGCCGCGCTCCTTCCAGGTCATCATCGGCTTGTCGCTGCTGTCCTATGCCGTCAATCTCTTCATCTTCAGCATGGGGCGCCTGAAGTCCGGCGCGCCGCCGGTTCTGGCCGACGGCGCCGAGCTTGCCAGCTATGCCGACCCGGTGCCGCAGGCGCTGGTGCTCACCGCCATCGTCATCGGCTTCGCCATGACGGCCCTGTTCCTCGTGGTGCTGCTCGCCGCGCGCGGCCTGACCGGAACCGACCATGTCGACGGCCGGGAGCGCTGAATTGGATCTCCTCCAGCATCTGAGCATCGCGCCGATCCTGCTGCCGTTGCTGGCAGGCATCGTGCTCGCCCTGATCGAGGACCGCCACCATGACGCCAAGCTGGCAGTGAACGTGGTCGCGACCGCAGCCCTGCTGGTGGTGGCGCTGCTGCTCTTGTGGTTCACCGCGACGGCCGGCCCCGATGCCGCCGCGACCATGAGCTACCGGCTCGGCGACTGGCCCGCACCCTTTGCGATCGTGCTCGTTGCCGATCCGCTATCGGCGCTCATGGTGGCGCTGACGGCGGTGCTCGCGCTGGCCACGGTCAGCTTCTCGGCCGCCCGCTGGCACCTGGCCGGGCAGCATTTCCACAGCCTGTTCCAATTGCAACTGATGGGCCTGTGCGGGGCATTCCTCACCGGCGACCTGTTCAACCTGTTCGTCTTCTTCGAACTGCTGCTGGCCGCGTCCTACGGCCTGATGCTGCACGGCTCCGGCACCGCTAGGGTGAAGGCCGGCCTTCACTACATCGCGGTGAACCTGGCCACGTCATCCCTGTTCCTGATCGGGGTCAGCCTGATCTATGCCGTCACCGGGACGCTCAACATGGCGGACCTGGCGCTGCGCATTCCGCTGGTGCCCGAGGGCGACCGCATGCTGCTCGAAGCGGGGGCCGCAGTGCTCGGCGTCGCCTTCCTGGTCAAGGCGGGCATGTGGCCGCTGAGCTTCTGGCTGCCCACGACCTACGCCGCCGCGGCGCCGCCGGTGGCCGGACTGTTCGCGATCATGAGCAAGGTCGGCATCTACGCGCTGCTGCGCCTGTCGATGCTGCTCTTCGGTGAGGGCAGCGGGCCTTCCGCGGGGCTCGGCGCCGAGTGGCTGTTCTATGGCGGGCTCGCAACCCTCGCCTTCGGCACCATCGGCGTCCTGGCCGCGCAGGACATGCCGCGCATGGCCGGGTACAGCGTCCTGGTCTCGTCGGGCACGCTGCTGGCCATGGTCGGCTACCAGGATGCCGCCGTGACTGCCGGCGCCCTGTTCTACCTCGTCGTCTCGACGCTGGCGTTGGCCTGCTTCTTCCTGCTCGCCGAACTGGTCGAGCGCGGCCGGGGCGCCGAGGCAGGCGTGCTGGCCCTGACCCTCGAAGCCTATGGCGACGACGAAGAGCCGGAACATGCCGAGGAAGTCGGCGTCGCCACGCCCGCGACCCTCGCCCTGCTGAGCATTGCCTTCGCCGCCTGTGCCCTGCTCATTTCCGGCATGCCGCCGCTGTCCGGCTTCGTCGCCAAGTTCGCCATGATCGGCGCGTTGTTCGACCTGGGTGACCCGGCCCCCGGCACCTGGGGGCTCGTCGCCCTGCTGATCGTCTCCGGGCTGGCAGCCAGCATCGCCATGCTGCGCGCCGGCATCAATACCTTCTGGGTGACCTTCGACAGCGACGTGCCCAGGGTGCGTGCCACGGAGATGGCACCGGTGCTGGGACTGCTCGGCCTGTGCGTCCTGCTCACGGTCGCGGCCGGCCCAGCGACGGACTTCATGGCCGAAGCGGCAGCGCTGCTGCCGCCCACCGGCTATGCCCCGGCCGTGCTGGATATGGCGGCGACCGCCGCGGGAGGCGGGCCGTGACGCGGGTCTTCGCCTACCCGCTGTTATGGCTCGCGCTGCTGGGCATGTGGCTGGCGCTGAGCGGCAGTCTCGGTGTCGGGCAGATCCTGCTCGGCGCCGGCGTCGCCAGCCTGGCCTGCTGGGCGGTTGCCACGGTGGCGCCGCCGCGGCCGCGCCTGCGCCGGCCCGGCAGCATCCTGCGCCTGTTCCTGCTGGTCCTGGCCGATGTCGCCCGCTCCAACCTGCAAGTGCTGGCGCTGGCGCTGGGCCGGCGCGAGCCGCGCTCGGCCTTCGTCAGCATTCCCCTCACTCTGACCGAACCCAACGGGCTGGCGGTGCTCGCCTGCATCGTCACGGCCACCCCCGGCAGTGCGTGGATCGACTACCGGTCGGCCACCGGCGAGGTCCTCATTCACGTCCTCGATACCGACGATCCGCAGGCCTGGGCGGCGGAATTGAAGCGCACCTACGAAAGCCTGCTGCTGGAGATCTTCCAATGAGCGCCGTGTTCCTCGCCTGGTCGATCGCTGCGGCACAGCTGATGCTCGCCATCGCCATGGCGGCAGCGGCCTGGAGGGTGCTGCGCGGCCCACGGGCCCAGGATCGCGTGCTGGCCCTCGACAGCCTCTATGTCAGTGCCATGCTGCTGCTCGTCACGTTCGGCATCCGCACGGGGAGCACCCTGTATTTCGAAGTGGCGCTGGTCATCGGCCTGCTCAGCTTCGTCGCCACGGCAGCCCTGGCCAAGTTTCTGATGCGCGGGGAGGTGATCGAATGAACGCGGGCGCGCAGCTTCCGCAATGGGCCGAGGTGGCGGTCGGCATCCTGGTGCTGGTCGGCGCCGGCATTACCCTGGCCGGCACGGTGGGGTTGGTCCGGTTCAAGACCTTCTACCAGCGCGTTCACGCGCCGACGCTCGGAACGAGCTACGGGGCGGGCTTCGTGCTGCTGGCCTCGATCCTGTATTTCTCGGTGGCCCAATCCCGGCCGGTCCTGCACGAGATCCTCATCCTCGTCTTCGTCGTCATCACGACGCCGGTGACCCTCGTCCTGTTGGCGCGCGCCGCCCTCTACCGCGACCGCGCCGAAAGCAATCCTGCGGTGCCAGGACGCAAGCCGGCCCGCCACGGCGAGGATACCCCCGGCTGAACCGCGAGTCGGCAGGGCACCGGCACGCGGATCAGAACAGCACCGCCTCCAGGTCATCGCCGGGATCGTCGACCTCGGCGTCATCCATTGCGGATACGGGTCGCCCGAGCAGGCTTTCGTGGATGCGGCGTTCGGCATCCATGGTGTAGCGCCGCCACGCCTCGTCCAGCTGTTGGTGGGCCGGCGCCGGCAAGGCATTCACATGCGGGAGGGGACCGGACGCCTGCGACAGGATCTCCGCCGCCGCATCGTGGATGGGTTCGGAAAGACGGGCGAGTTCGGAGGCACTTTCGACTGCGCTTCGCAGCCGGCCCAGGATCTGCTCGCCCGACGCCCGCATCCGCCTGTAGCCGGTGTCCAGGCGGCCGGAGCTGTCGCCGAGGAGCGCAATCGCCTTCGCCGCCGCGCGATCAACCTGCTCCTGCTTTCCCGCGTGAGACCCGGCGGTCAGGCTGCGCGCGATCTCGTCGGTGCCCGCGAGGCTGGTGGCAATGTCGCGGGCAGCCGCTCCCGCCTCGGCGGCGACGTGCCGCAGGTTCTCGCTGATGACGCTGAGCCCGAGGCCCGCTTCCCCCATCCGGCTGCACCAGATGGCGGCATTGAGGCTCAATAGGCGAATTTCGTGTTCGCTCGCCATCACAGCCTCGAGCTTGGCCAACATGTCCTCCACGGCGCCGGCGAGTTCGAGGCCGAGGGTTTCGAGGCGGGCGCGCGTCTTCCCGAATTCCTGCAGCAGGACCCGGCTCTGCGTCACCCCGCCGACGATCCCGGCGAGGGCACTCGTCCCGGCCGACAGCAGTGTCTCGGCATCGCGCCGGCCGGCGCCAAGAACGGCACCGGCTTCCTCGGCGAGGCTCTGCAAAGCCATGCCGAGCTGATCCAGTTCGAGATCGAGCTGTTGTCCCGCCGCCCGCACCTGCGCCGCCTGCAGATGGCAGACCGCGTCGATGACGGCGCCGTCCGTCGCCTCGAAAGACGCCAGCCCGGAAAGGGCCGCTTCGGCGTGTTCGAGCCGCTGCCGCGTGATATCGCCCACCTGCAGGGCGGAAACGCTCACGCTGATCTGCTGGGCAATTCCCGCATTCCTCTGACTATATGCGGCGACGCTGTCCCGCGCCCACGCCCGATGGGCTTCGATCGCGCCAAGCTGTTCATCCAGCCGGCGCCCCGCGCGCGCCGGCGTGTCCTCGTGCTGCGCGGCGAAGTCGGCGAGGCAGGCCTGCGCCACCTGCAGGCGCGTCCCGAACTGGCGGAAGCTTTCGGCGAAGGCCGCCACCGCCTCCTCGATGCTGCGGACCAGGGCCAGCATCTCCGCGGCGAAACCCGCGAAATCGTCTTCGCTGGAGCCGAGCCCGGCGGCCACGATCCTGGCGTTCAGCGCCGCCACGAGCAGCCCCCGGACCGCCCGGCGCAGCGTGTCCAGCGGCCTACGCACGGCGTCCGCCGCAGCAGCCAGGGCAACGATGTCGTTCGTCCTGGCGGTCCCGCGCGCGGCGGTCTCCCGGACCTCGGCCCCCATGACCTGCAGCTGCTGGACGGCGTCGAGGAATGCGGCGGTCTCGAACTCGGCCGGCATCGATTCGTAGCCGGCAACCATTTCCTGGATAAGGCCGATGCACCCGACCAGTTGCTCGCCCATGCGGACGAAGGCGCCCTCGATGTCCGAGCGCGGCGCCGCCAGGGCGGCTATGGTCCCGGCCAGCCCGGGGTGGCCGGACGTCGATGCAGCGCCCGCCAATGCCGCCCCGGCGGTCATGGCTGGGGGACCGCCGCCCGGATGCGCAGGATCTCGGCGGCCATGCGCGTCAGCGGCAGGACCTGCGCCGCCGCACCGAGTGCGATCGCTTCCTTGGGCATGCCGAAGACGATGCAACTGGCCTCGTCCTGGGCGATGGTCCTGGCGCCGGCGTTACGCATCTCGAGCAGGCCGCGCGCGCCGTCGTCCCCCATGCCGGTGAGCAGGATGCCCAGCGCGTTTGGGCCCGCCGCCTGCGCAGCCGAGCGAAACATGACATCGACCGACGGGCGATGCCGGGCGACGGGTGGGCCGTCCTTGATGGCGACGCGATGGTGTTCGCCGACGCGTTCGAGCACCATGTGGCGGTTGCCGGGCGCAATCAGGGCCTGCCCCGCCCCCAGCAGATCACCATCGGCTGCCTCCCTGACCTCGATGGCGCATAGCGCGTCGAGCCGGCGCGAAAACGCGGCCGTGAACTTCTCGGGCATGTGCTGCACGATCGCGATCGGGGGGCAATCGGGGGGAAGTGCGGTCAGCACCTCGCGCAGCGCTTCGGTGCCGCCCGTCGACGCTCCGATGCACACGATGCTGCCGCTGACGACGGCGCGCGCGCGCCGGATGTTCGCCGGGGGGACGATGACATCGGCCGTGAGCTTGCGTTCCACCTGCATCGCGGGCACAGGCGAGCGATTACTCAGCCGCGCCCGGGCGGCGGCCCGGGCGACATCGCAGATGCGTCGGCGCGCCTCGGCGAGCCCCTCGGCCGTATTGACGCGGGGCTTGGTGATCACGTCCACCGCGCCCGCCTCGAGGGCCTGCAGGAAGGCGGCCGATCCCTGCTCGGTGAGCGTGGAACAGATCACGACCGGAATCGGCCGCTGTGACATGAGCTTGCGCAGGAAGGTGAGGCCGTCCATGCGCGGCATCTCGATGTCGAGAAAGATGACGTCGGGGACCTCGTGCCGGATCCGCTCCGCCGCGACATAGGGATCCGGAGCCGTCGCCATGACCTCCAGCCCCGGGTCGCTGTCGATGATCTCGGTCAGCGCCTGGCGCACCGCCGCCGAGTCGTCGACGATCAGCACTCGCGCCTTGCCCCGTTTTCCCGCTCCGGACGGAGACGCGGTCACGGTCATTTGCGGAACACCCCTTGGGCGAACTGGGGCAGCCGCATGCTGGTGCCGATCATCGATTCCGAGTGACCGAGGATCAGGAAGCCGCCGGGCCGCAGGTGCGACAGCAGGCGCGACACCACCTCTTCCTGTGTCGCCTTTTCGAAATAGATAAGGACATTCCTGAGGAAGATGACATCCACGTCGCGGTCGAACGGATAGGCACGATCCATGAGGTTGAGACGCTCGAAGCGGACGAGACGGCGCAGTTCCGGCACGATGCGGACCTGCTGCCGCGCATGGGCATCACGGCCGCGCATGAGGTAGCGGTCCTGCATGTCTCGCGGAACCGGTGAAGCCATTTCCGCCGGATAGACGGCGCGTTCCGCAGCGGCCAGCGCTGCCGTCGAGACGTCGGTGCCGAGGATGGCAAAGCGAAGAGAATTGTTGAGGGCGGCAAGATCGGACATCACCATGGCAATGGTGTAGGCCTCCGCCCCCGTCGAGCTCGCGGCGCTCCAGATCTTCAGCGGCGACAACCGGCCCTCGCCGCGGCCGGCCAGCAGCAGCGGCACGATGCGATTGGCAAGGCAGTCGAAATGATCCGCTTCGCGGAAGAAGTCCGTCTTGTTGGTGGTGACGGCGTCGATGACGTGCACCAATTCGTGCGCCAAGCCATCTTCCTCGAACAGCGTCCTGCCGTATTCGGCGAGACTGGCAAGGCCCAGCTCGCGCACGCGCCGGCGCAGGCGGCTTTCCACCATGAGCCGCTTGGCCGCCGGCAGCTTGATCCCGGTCTGGCTGCTGAGCAACGCAGCGAGGCGCGAAAAGTCCTCCTCGCGGAGTCGATCGGCCGGCGGAGCCTTCGATTCTGCAAAGTCGGACGCTGCACTTTCGAGGGGCATCATCACGTTGATCCGCTGAAGCCAGCCGGCCCTAAGCCGCAACGACGGCAGGCGATGTTTCCGCCGCCAGCATTGCCGCCCGCTCCGCATCGAGCAGCCGGACCAGGTCGAGGACGACCACGAAGGTGCCGTTCCGCCGGCCGATACCCGCCAGTGCCTCGCGGCGCCACTTGCCGCCGATCTCGGGCGCAGCCTCGAGGTCCGGCGAATCGAGGGCGGTGACCTCGAAGACCCGGTCGGCCTTCAAGCCGAACAGCGCCCCGCCAGCGTCCGTGCGGGTGTCGACGACGATGATCCGGGTGCTGTCGGCGTCGTTCGTCGCCTCCATTCCGAGCCACAGTCGCAGGTCGATCACCGGCACCGACTGCCCGCGCAGGTCGAGCATGCCGAGCAGGTGCTTGGGCGCATGTGGGAGCCGGGCGACCGGCAGCGCCTCGAGGATTTCCCGCACTTGCTGCACCGGCAGCGCCAGCACCTCGTCGGTGAGGCCCAGGGTCAGGTATTGGGTCGCTTCGCTCATCTGTGATTGCCCTTTGTTCGCGCGGCCCCTTCCCTCTCCCGGGGGCCGGGAGAGGGTCGGGCCAGACGGCTGCCTGGGGGTAGGCAGCAGCTAGTCTCGATCAGGCAGCACCCTGCCGGTGGAACTCGGCATCGAGTGCATCCGAGCCGTCACCGAGGTCGAGGGCGAACCCGCCGCCGGTGCGCGGCTTCGACCGACCGAGCGACGGGGCCGCGGCAGCCACCTTCCGGTGCAGGTCGCCAACCGGGTTGCGGGTCGCCTTCGCCGGTGCCGGGGCGCGGGCAGCGGCGGCTTCCGAAGCGGCACCGCCCGTGTCATCCAGGCGGAAGTAGCCGATGGCCGCCTGCAACTGCTCGGCCTGCGCGGCGAGTTCCTCGGCGGTCGAGGACATCTCCTCGGCGGCCGACGTGTTCTGCTGGGTCACCTTGTCCAGCTGCTGGATGGCGGCGTTGATCTGCGTCGCACCGACGTTCTGCTCGTTCGACGCGGCCGAGATTTCGGCGACCAGCGCGGCCGTCTTCTGGATGTCCGGGACCAGATGCGTCAGCATCTCCCCGGCCGACTGCGCGGCCTTGACGGTGCTGCCGGACAGGGCGGAGATCTCCTGTGCTGCCGACTGGCTGCGCTCGGCCAGCTTCCTCACTTCGGAAGCGACGACCGCGAAGCCCCGACCGTGCTCTCCGGCGCGGGCAGCCTCGACAGCGGCGTTGAGGGCGAGAAGGTCGGTCTGGCGCGCGATCTCCTGCACGATCAGGATCTTCTCGGCGATCGTTTCCATCGCGGCAACCGCTTCGCCGACAGCCTTGCCGGACTGCTCGGCATCCACCGCCGCCTTGCGGGCAATGGTCTCGGTCTGCCCGGCGTTATCGGCGTTCTGCTTGATGTTGGCAGCCATCTGCTCGACCGAGGCCGAGGCCTCTTCGGTCGAGGAGGACTGCTCCACCGCTCCCTGGCTCAGCTGCTCGGACGCCGCGGACATCTCCTGGCTGCCGGAAGCGACGTTGCGCGTCGCGGCAGTGACCTCGCTGACCACGTCCTTGAGCCTGCGAACCATCAGGTTCAGGGCATCGATCAGGTCCTTGATCTCGTCGTTGGACTTGACCGAGGCGGAAGCGTTGAGGTCGCCCGCCGCCACGGAGTTGGCGAGCCCGAGCGCGCTGGACACCGCCCGCGTGATGCTGACGACGATCCATGCGGCGACGGCGATCGCGACCAGAGTGGCGACGAGGAGCAGGGCGAACATGGTGGTCACGCCGTTCTGGTATACCTCGTGGGCAGTCCGGCCGCTCTCCTCGACGAGATCGCTCTGGAAGGCGACGAAATCGTCGATGGCGGCGATGAAACCGCCGAGCGCGGGGATGAGCGTCGAGGACGCGGCCCGCACCGCCATTTCCTTGTTGCCGGCCGCGATGTTGCGGTCGATTTCGGCAAACGCCGCCACGTAGGGCTTGCGCGCCTCCTTCATCGCCTCGAAGCGACGCTTGCCCTCGGGATGGCGCACGATCGGATCGAGTTCCCCGATCATCGCCGTGATCGCCTCGACATTGCCGGCGATGCGGGTGCGCAGGGCGTCCTGCTTGGCCTGGCTGTCAGCCAGGACCAGTTCGAGGTTGGCCCGCGCATTGTCGTTGGCGCGGTCCATGATGCTGTTGGCTGCCCGCGCCTTGACCCAGTCCTGTTCGACGATCTTGTCCACGTTGTCGTTCAGGCTGCCCATGTTGAGGATGCCGGCCAGCATCCCGCCTGCAGCCAGCAGGACCACGGTCGCGAACGCCGCCCCCAGCTTGACCTTCAGTGTCAGTCTCATGTTTCGGTCCTTCCTTCCGATTGCAGGGCGTCTTCTTCGCCCCCCTCTGTTCCGAAGATGCGCCCCAAATCGGGGACGATGACAAAGCCCTCGCCCCGGCGGGCGATACGGCGCACATATTCCGGCCGCCAGCGCATCCCCACGGCGGGGGGAGCCTCCATGGTGGCCGTCTCGAGATCGGTGACGTCGTTCACGCGGTCGGCGACGATGGCGACGATGGTCGGCTCGCCGTCGATAGCGACCTCGAGCACCACGATGCGCGTATCGGCGTCCGGCTCCTTGCGGTTCATGCCGAACACGACGCGCAGGTCCGCCAGCGGCACGACGCGGCCCCGGACGTTGATCAGCCCCCTGACAAAGCCCGGGCTGTTGGGGACCTCGCAGATCGGCACGAGGTCGAAGATCTCCCGTACGCTGGTCGCCTCAATGGCGAACACTTCCCGGTCGAGGCCGATGGTGAGCGCGTTGAATGCGTCCGTGGCCGTCACGGCGGCAGGGTTCGCTGCCGGCGATTGGAGTGTCATGCCGCCCTCCCTGTCTGTGGTGCCCTGAGGCGCCCTTCGAGAGTCTGCCCACAGCGCACCAGATGCGGCACGTCGAGGATCAGGGCGACGGTGCCATCGCCGAGGATGGTCGCGCCCGAGAACTCCTGGACCGTCGCATGCAGCTTGGACAGGGACTTGATCACCGTCTGGCTGTTGCCCAGGATCTGGTCGACGACCAGCCCGACGCGGTGCTCGCCCGCAGACACGATGACGACCTTGGGGAACGGCTCTTCGGAGGCCGAGACCTGGAACAGTTCCCGGAGCCTGAGGAACGGCACGAGCTTGCCGCGGATGCTGAGGAAATTGCGGCCGCTGCTGCTGCTGGCGATCGCGTCGGGCGGCAGTTCCACGCATTCCTCGACCGCCGAAAGCGGGATGGAGTAGCGGCCACGGCCGACCCGCACCAGCATGCCCTCGATGATGGCCAGGGTGAGCGGCAGGCGCAGCCGCACCGTTGTCCCCTCGCCCGGCACGGAATCGACTTCGATGCTGCCGCGCAGCCCGTCGATCGTGCGCTTGACGACGTCCATGCCGACGCCTCGTCCCGACACGGAGGTCACCTCCGTCGCGGTCGAAAAGCCGGGGTGGAAGATGAACTGCCGCAGCTCACGCGCCGGCAGGTTCGCACCGGGAGCGATCAGCCCGGCCTGCTCCGCCTTGGCGCGGATGCGCTCGAGGTCCAGCCCGGCGCCGTCGTCGGAGATCGAAATGACGACTTCCGCGCCGGTATGGGCGGCCGCGAGCCGCACCTGGCCGCGCCGGGACTTGCCGGCTGCCTCGCGGCTCGCGGCCTGCTCGAGACCGTGGTCCACGGCGTTGCGGATGATGTGGACGAGCGGGTCGGCCAGCCGCTCGATCATGGTCTTGTCGAGTTCGGTTTCCTCGCCCGAAGTCACGAATTCGACCTGCTTGCCCAGGGTCGCCGAAAGGTCGTGCACCAGCCTGCGGAAGCGGCCGAACAGCGTCCCGATGGCCAGCATGCGCACGCTCATGGTGGTGTCGCGCAGGCCTGCGGCGAGGCGCTCGATCTCTTCGGCCACCGTCTTGAGGGCGCCGTCGTGGCTGCCCGTGGCGAGCTGCGAGAGCCGCGCCTGTGCGATCACCAGCTCGCCCACGCGATCCATGAGCTCGTCGAGGCGCTCCGCCGAGACGCGCAAGGAGGTGGTGTCGACGCCCGGCCTGGCGACGCTCGGGTGCGCTTCGGGGGGCTCGCCAATTGCTGCCGCGGTCACGGGGGAGCCGGCCTCGGCAGCTTCCGGCTCGGCAGCGGACGGCGCACCGAGGCGCGACAGCGAGAATTCCATGTCGTCGCGCAGGAAGATGAAGACATCCTCGATCGCTTCGCGCGACGCCGGCGTCTTGAGCCGTACTTCCCAGGCGAGATAGCAGCTGGTGGGATCCAGCTGCTCGAGCTCCGGGACGTCGTCGCTGTCAGCGCTTACCGAGCAGTCGCCGAGCGACCTGAGGTCGTCGAGCAGCAGCACGGGGTTGGTGCCGAGCGCGAGGGCATCGGGCGGCAAGCGGAAGGCGAGGTGCCAGTCGGGCGCGCCTGCGGCGTCCGGCGCGGGGGCCGCAGCCATGTCCGGCGCCAGGCCCTGAACGCTGCCCCGCAGCCGCGCCAGGATGGCGTCGCCCTCGGCGTCCTGGCCGCCCCCCGGCGTCATGATGAGGGACGAGACGTGGTCCTTGGCACTGAGCGCGATCGAGATGAGATCGGCGCTGATCGGGGCGGCGCCCTTGCGTACCAGGTCAAATGCCGTCTCGAAGTCGTGGACGAAGGCGGCGACGGCGTCGAAGCCGAACATCGACCCCGATCCCTTCAGCGTGTGCAACGCCCGGAAGGCAGTGTCGACGAGTTCGTGATCGGCGGGACGCTGGCCAAGGTCGAGCAGGGCCTGCTCGAGCTGCTCCAGCAACTCGCGGGCTTCCTGGCGGAACGTATCGGTGGGATCGGTGCGCATCAGCCGGCGACCTTTCTGACCACGGCCAGCAACTGGTCCTGCTTGAACGGCTTGACGATCCAGCCCGTGGCGCCGGCAGCCCTGGCCTGCTGCTTTACCTCATCGCTGGATTCCGTCGTGAGGAACAGGATCGGCACGCCCGTGCTCGCGGGGTGGGCCCGGTACTTGCGGATGAAATCGAGGCCGCTCATCACCGGCATGTTGAGGTCGGTGATGACGGCGCTCACGGCATTCGCCGTGGCCTTGCCGTAGCCGTCGGCGCCATCGCAGGCCTCGAGCACGCGATAGCCCGCGGCCGACAGCGTGACGGAAACCATCTGCCGGATGGAAGCGGAGTCGTCGATGGTCAGTATTGTCTTGCT
>NZ_DASWVV010000015.1:0-6599 GCF_036406155.1 Devosia sp.
CGCGCCCTGATCATGGCGCCCGACGCAACGGTGCTGCCCACGGCGGGCAAGAGCGTCACCGGCGCGTTCGACTTCGAGCGCGTCGCCACGGTCATCGGGCCGGGCCCCGTTGTCGATCCCGAAGCGCTGGTGCTGCCCAACCCGCCCTACGACCTCATCGTCTCCATCTTCGATCTACAGATCGTCAACGACGTGCCCGGGTTCCTCGCCCGCATCCGGGCGCAACTGGCCCCCGACGGGCTGCTGCTCGCGGCGCTCGTCGGCGGCGACAGCCTCATCGAACTGCGCCAGGCGTTCCTCGCCGCCGACGCACAGGTGAGCGGCGGCGCCGGCGGGCGCGTGGCCCCGTTCGTGCCGCTGGCCGATGCCGGCAGCCTGCTCATGCGGGCCCGCTTCGCGTTGCCGGTCAGCGACGTGGAAACGCACGTGGTGCGCTACCCCACGCCGCTGCACCTGATGCGGGAACTCAAGCAGCTCGGCGCGTCCAACCCGCTGGCGGAACGGCCGGGCCGGATGGCGACCCGACGGCTGCTCGCCGCTGCCTCCGAAGCCTATGCCGACCTCGCCGGCGACCCCGACGGGCGCGTGCGCGCCACGCTGGAAATCGTCTGGCTTTCCGGCTGGGCACCGCACGAGAGCCAGCAGAAGCCGCTGCGGCCCGGTGCGGCCAAGGTCAGCATGACCCGGGTGCTGGGCAACAAGGCCTGAATCAGCCGCCCGTCCCCATGGCCCCGCCAGCGGTATCGCTGACATAGTTGAACATGGCGCTCATGGTGTCGCCGAACAATGTGAGGGCTGCGATGATGCCGATGGCAACGAGGGCGGCGATCAGCCCGTACTCGATTGCCGTCGCCCCCGACCGGTCGGCGACCAGCGCCCGCATCGTCCTCAAGGCCACTTCCTCCGCGCTACAGCAGATCGCACAACGGGGCGATCAGCGGCTCGTCGGCCGGCGGCATCGGATAGTCCCGCAACTGCTGCGGGCGCACCCATTTGAGCCCCATGTGCTCGCGCGGGCGCGGCAATCCCGTCCATTTCCGGCACACATAGAGTGGCATCAGAAGGTGAAAGCTTTCGTAAGTATGACTGACGAATGTCAACGGTGCGAGGCAGGCGGTCTTCGTCGCCACCCCGAGTTCCTCGTCGAGTTCGCGGATCAGCGCCGCTTCCGGGGTTTCGCCCTGCTCCACCTTGCCGCCGGGAAACTCCCACAGGCCCGGGAACGCCTTGCCCTCGGGGCGCTGCGCGATCAGCACGCGCCGGTCGGTGTCGACCAGGGCGCACGCGACGACGAGCAGGATGGGCGGGGTGCTCATGCGCCCCTCCTCGTGCGCATGCTCAACTCCGGTAGTCGCCGTTGATACTGATATAGGCGTGCGTGAGGTCGCAGGTATAGACGGTGCCGGCGCCGGCCCCGAGCCCGAGCCCGACACGGATCTCCAGTTCCTGGTTTTTCATGTAGGCGCTGGCGGCGGCCTCGTCATAGCCGGCGGCGCGCTCGCCGTTCTCGGCCACGGTGATGTCGCCGAAGGCGATCGACAGCCGGTCGCGGTCGGCCGGCTCGCCGGCCTTGCCGACCGCCATCACCACCCGGCCCCAATTGGCGTCCTCGCCGGCAATGGCGGTCTTGACCAGCGGCGAGTTGGCGATCGACTGCGCGATACGGACGGCGCTGCGGTCGCTCTCGGCGCCCGTCACCGTCACCGTCACCAGCTTGGTCGCGCCCTCGCCGTCGCGCACGGTAAGCAGGGCGAGTTCGTGCAGCACGTCGCCCAGCGCCGCCGCAAACACGGCGGCTCGCGGATCACCGGCCTCGACGATCGGCGCCGTCGGGGCCTTGCCGGTGGCGAACACGAGGCAGGTGTCCGAGGTCGAGGTATCGCTGTCGACGGTGATGGCATTGAAGCTGGTGTCGATGAGCGGCTGCAGCAGTCCCTGCAGCACGCCGGCGGCGATCGGGGCATCGGTGAAGACGAAGCTGAGCATGGTCGCCATGTCCGGCGCGATCATGCCCGAGCCCTTGGCGATGCCGGAAATCGAGACCGGCACGCCGTCGAACTCGACGGTAGCGGTCGCCACCTTGGGAAAGGTGTCCGTGGTCATGATCGCCCGCGCGGCGTCGAGCCACGGGCCGCCGGACAGCCGGCCGGCCATGTCGGCGGTGACCCCGGCGAATTTCTGCGCCTCGAGCGGCTCGCCGATAACCCCCGTCGAGGCCAGGAACACCTCGTCGGGCGAGCAGCCGAGCGCCGCCGCGGCATAGGCCGCCGATTCCTCCACCGCACTGCGCCCCTTGAGGCCGGTGAAGGCATTGGCGTTGCCGGAGTTGACCAGCAGCCCCCGGGCCCTGCCGGTCCCGAGCCGGGCCCGGCACCAGTCCACGGCGGCCGAGGGGCATTTGGAGCGGGTGAGCACTCCCGCCACCACGGTGCCTTCGTCGAAGGCACACAACAGCACGTCGGTGCGGTTCTTGTACTTGATCCCGGCCTCCGCCGTAGCGAAGCGCACCCCCGCGATGGGGGGCAGATCGGGATAGGACGGGGGGGCGAGCGGGGAAACGGGCAGCGGCATGATGGGCTCTCGTGAGGACGCCCGATCCGTTTGCCTCATGCCGCCCCCGCACGCAAGGGCCCTGCTTCGGGCCGCGCCGGCTACTGTCCCTGCGGCTCCGACTGGCGCTTCACCGCCTCGGCCAGGGCCGCGTCCGGAATATCGATGGCGACGCCCTGCTTGAGCTCGTCGACGGTTTTCTCGAACAGCTCGAACAGCACCTGCTGCTGCAGCTGCTGCTGGAGATCCTCGAAGCTGGGCGGCTGGCTCTTGCGCTTCTCCTCGAGCCGGATGACGTGCCAGCCGAACTGGCTCTGGACCGGTTCGGAGACCTGGCCCGGCTCGGTCAGCGCGAAGGCCGCGTCCTCGAACGGCTTGACCATCATGCCGCGCACGAAGAAGCCCAGATCGCCGCCGTTCTGCGCCGCGCTGGGATCGGTCGACTTCTCGGCCGCCAACTGCTCGAACGGCTTGCCGGCGGCGAGCTCGTCCTTGATGGCCTTGGCGTCCTCCTCGGTCGCGACCAGGATGTGGCGCGCATGCACCTCGTCCTGGGGCTCGAAACCGGCGACGTATGCGTCATAGGCCGCCCGCACCGCCTCCGGCGTGACCCCGGCCTCAACCAGGCCCGACAGGTAGGTGCGGCGCAACTCCCGCTCCTCGAGATATTTGAGCCGCCGCGCGAAGCGGTCGGTCTTGTCCATCTGCTCGTCGCGGGCCGCCTTGGCCAGGAGCTTCACCTCGATCAGCAGCGACAGCAGATAGGCGCGGCGCTCGGCGGGCGGGAACTGCGCCAGCTGCTGCTGCAGATCCTCCGCGGCAAAGCCCAGCTCCGCCTCGGTGATGGCTTCGCCGCCGACCGTCGCGACCACGGTCTCCGGCGTCACGGCCGGCGTCGCGGCGCCGGGCGCGGCAGGGGCGGCAGGGGCTTCCTGGGCCAGCCCGGCGGACCCGCCTGCCAGCAGCGCGCTGCCCAGCAACAGGGCGCCGGCGATGGAACGAATGACCTTGCCGCGTGCGGGCCCGGTACGATCTGTCACGTGCATACTCCTCAGCTGGCGCCCGGCCCCCGACGTGCGCAAGCGCGTGGTTTGGCCGATTTTGCCTCCGTTGACAAGCCAAAGCCCCGATCTTACATGTCCCTGCACTTCAAAGGGTGTTGACGGGCCCGGACCCGCCGCTTTGCGTGGATGACGAGGCCGCGCGCCTTCAGACCCCAATCAAGAGGACATAGGTGATGGTTTTTGCTTCGCTCGCAAAGGCGATCTTCGGTTCTGCCAATGACCGCCAGGTGAAGCGCTTCCAGCCCAAGGTCGACGCCATCAACGCGCTGGAGCCCGAGCTCGCGAAGCTGACCGATGCCGAACTGCAGGCGCGTACCGCCGCCTTCAAGGCGCAACTCGCCGCGGGCACCAAGCTCGAAGACCTGCTGGTGCCGGCCTTCGCCACGGTGCGGGAGGCGTCCAAGCGCGTCCTCGGCATGCGTCATTTCGACGTCCAGCTCATCGGCGGCATGGTGCTCAATGAACGCTCCATCGCCGAGATGCGGACCGGTGAAGGCAAGACCCTGGTGGCGACGCTGCCGGTCTATCTCAACGCGCTCACCGGCGACGGCGTGCACGTGGTCACCGTCAACGATTATCTCGCCCGCCGCGACGCCGCCTGGATGGGCCAGGTCTACAGGTTCCTCGGCCTGTCCGTGGGCATCATCGTGCACGGGCTCGACGACGCGCAGCGCAAGGCCTCCTACGCCGCCGACGTCACCTACGGCACCAACAACGAGTTCGGCTTCGACTACCTGCGCGACAACATGAAGTACTCGCGCGACCAGATGGTGCAGCGCGGCCACGTCTACGCCATCGTCGACGAGGTCGACTCGATCCTGGTCGACGAGGCGCGCACGCCGCTGATCATCTCGGGTCCCTCCGACGACCGCTCCGCCCTCTACGAGACGGCCGACAAGCTCATCCCCCTGCTCGAGGAGGGCGACTACGAGATCGACCTCAAGCAGCGCACCGCGACCTTCACCGACCAGGGCATCGAGAAGCTCGAGGCCCACATGTCCGAAACCGGCCTGCTCAAGAGCGCCTCGCTCTACGACATCGAGAACGTGGCGCTGGTGCACCACCTCAATTCGGCCCTGCGCGCCCACAAGATGTTCCAGCGCGACAAGGACTACATCGTCCGCAACGACGAAGTCGTGATCATCGACGAGTTCACCGGCCGCATGATGCCGGGGCGCCGCTACTCGGAAGGCCTGCACCAGGCCCTCGAAGCCAAGGAGCATGTCAAGATCCAGGCCGAGAACCAGACGCTCGCCTCGATCACCTTCCAGAACTACTTCCGGCTCTACAAGAAGCTCGCCGGCATGACCGGCACGGCGGCCACCGAAGCCGAGGAGTTCGCCGACATCTACGGGCTCAACGTCGTCACCGTCCCGACCAACGTGCCGGTCGCGCGCGTCGACGAGGACGACGCCATCTTCCGCACCGCCGCCGAGAAATACGAGGAGATCGCCGAACTGATCGTCGACTGCCGCAAGCGCGGCCAGCCGATCCTGGTCGGCACCACCTCGATCGAGAAGTCGGAGATGCTGGCCGACCTGCTGCGCAAGAAGGGCATCGACAGCATCGCGGTCCTCAATGCCCGCTACCACGAGCAGGAGGCGGTGATCATCGCCGATGCCGGCATGCCGGGGGCGGTGACCATCGCCACCAACATGGCCGGCCGCGGCACCGACATCCAGCTCGGCGGCAACCTCGAGATGCGCATCCAGAAGGAGACCGAAGGTCTCGAAGGCGCGGCGCGCGAGCAGAAGATCGCCGCAATCAAGGAGACGATCGCCCGCGACAAGCAGAAGGCGCTGGATGCCGGCGGCCTCTACGTGGTGGGCACCGAGCGGCACGAGAGCCGCCGCATCGACAACCAGCTGCGCGGCCGCTCCGGCCGCCAGGGCGACCCGGGCCGCTCGAAGTTCTTCCTGTCGCTGCAGGACGACCTGATGCGCATCTTCCCGGTCGAGAGCATGGACACCATGCTCGGCAAGCTCGGGCTGGAGCAGGGCGAGTCGATCACCCATCCGTGGGTCACCAAGGCCATCGAGCGGGCCCAGGCCCGCGTCGAGGCGCGCAACTTCGACATCCGCAAGAACATCCTCAAATACGACGACGTGATGAACGATCAGCGCAAGGTGATCTTCGAGCAGCGTCTCGAATTGATGGACGAGGACAATGTCAGCGACACCATCGCCGCCATGCGGCACGACGTCGTCGACACGGTCATCGCCAAGGCGATCCCCGAACGCTCCTATCCCGAGCAGTGGAACACCGAGCAGCTCGCCGCCGCCGCCAAGACCTATCTCAATGTCGAGATCGACGCCAAGGCGTGGGCCGAGGAAGAAGGCATCGACGTCGAGATGGTGCGCGAGCGGCTGGCCAAGGCGGCCGACGAGGCGGCGGCGGCCAAGGTCGCCAAGTATACCCCGGCCATCATGCGCCAGGTGGAGAAGTCGATCTTGCTGCAGTCGATCGACGGGCTGTGGCGCGAGCACCTCGTCACCCTCGATCATCTCTCCAAGGTGGTCGGCTGGCGCGGCCTGGCGCAACGCGACCCGCTGAACGAATACAAGCAGGAAGCCTACGAGCTGTTCCAGGCGCTGCTCAACAATCTGCGCGAACTGGTCACCACCCAGCTCAGCCATGTCGAGATCCAGCTGCGCCAGCCCGAGCCGCCGCCGTCGCCCGACCTGTCGCGCCTGAGCGAGATCCATATCGACCCCACCACCGGCGAGAACGACGCCGCGACGGGCGTGTCCGGGACGATCGGCACGGCCCTCGCCGCGGCCGGGGCGCTGGCCGACGGCAACGACGACCAGCGCGACGCCGACCCGCGGCTGCGGCCTATCGATCCCAAGCTGCTGGTGGGCGTGTCGCGCAATGCCCCCTGCCCGTGCGGCTCGGGCAAGAAGTTCAAGCACTGCCACGGCGCGTTCTAAGTACTTGTAATATATAGGATTTTTCTTCCGGTTGCACATAGGCACCACATATGCA
>NZ_DASWVV010000016.1:0-32445 GCF_036406155.1 Devosia sp.
GCCGCGCGCCTCGGAAGGCTGGCCGGCGCTGCTCGCCGCCGTGGCGCAGTTGCGCGCCCGTGCCGCGGGCTGGCCCGCCGAGATCGAGCGGGCGCGGCTATGGTACGAGCCGCTGCTCGAGCACGTCTACGAAGACGCCGCCATACGGCAGGCCGACCTGCTGCAACTGCAGCAGATCGCCGCGAGCTATCCGTCGCGAGAACGGTTCCTGACCGAGCTGACGCTCGATCCGCCGGAAGCCACCAGCGGCCGTTCCGGCGTGCCGCTGCGCGACGAGGACTACCTCATCCTTTCCACCATCCATTCGGCCAAGGGGCAGGAATGGAAGTCGGTATACGTGCTCAACGTCGTCGACGGCTGCATCCCTTCCGATCTGGGCACCGGGACGGCGCACGAACTGGAAGAGGAACGGCGGCTGCTCTACGTGGCCATGACCCGTGCCCGTGACGACCTGCATCTCCTCGTGCCGCAGCGCTTCTTCGTGCACCAGCAGCACGTGCGGGGCGACAAGCACGTCTATGCCTCGCGGACGCGCTTCGTCAGCCGGCCCATGCTGCCCCTGTTCGACGACGTGATGTGGCCGCCGGTGGCTCCGGTCGGTGCCGCCGGGCTGTCGGCGCAGGTACCGCGGGTCGACATCGGGGCGCAGATGCGTGGCATGTGGCAGGCGAAATAGCCCCCGCTTTGGGCCATCTCACCGCCATCGGGAACCAATCGCCGCGCACGGCATTCGCTCCTCGTATAGGCAAGAACCCGAGGTTACGACCATGGCACCCCGCATAGCGCTGGTCGCCGCGACAATGCTCGCGGTGTCCATTTCTCCCATCCAGGCCGCCGACTACGAAGTCCACATGCTCAACAAGGGCGCCGATGGCCAGGCCATGGTGTTCGAGCCGGCGCTCACCAAGATACAGCCCGGCGACACCGTCACCTTCATTCCCACCGACAAGGGGCACAATGCCGAGACCATTCCCGGCATGCTCCCGGAGGGCGCGGAGCCGTTCAAGGGCAAGATCAACGAAGCGGTCACCGTGACCTTCGACGTGCCGGGGGCCTACGGCATCAAGTGCCTGCCGCACTACGCCCTGGGGATGGTGGCGCTGGTCGTCGTCGGCGACAACCCCGCCAATCTCGATGCGATCAAGGCCGAAAAGCTCCCCAGGCAGCCGAAGGAACGTTTCGAGGAAATGCTCAAGCAACTCGAGGGCGAAGACGATTAGGCCCTTCGCGCCGGCCCCCTGACGGGCCGGCCGCGATCGCCACCCTTCACTCGGCCGCGGCCCTGCTCGCCATGGGCTGCGCCCGTGCGCCGACCCGGGGCATGACGAGCATGCGCCCGTACTCCACCGAGAACACCGAGAAGGCCAGTATCCAGGCGCCGGCGCTCACCTCCAGGATGAGGTGGTAGTAGTCCGGCAGCAGTTCGGCGAACGGGCGGATGACGGCCGCGACGAGCACGAGCAGGTAGGCCAGCGAGGTCCAGCCGGATGCCGTGAGCCGGCGCCCGGTGTGGCCGAGCGTCGCCCGCGTCATCACCGCCAGCGTCATGTTGCCGATGGCGCCGACCGTCAGCAGGTGCAGCGCCGAGGGCGCCTGCAGCCAGCCCAGCGCGGCGAGTGCGACGCCCGCCATGCCGATCGGCACGAACAGATAGGCCACGTGCAGGACCGCGACCAACGGCTCCTCGAGGGTGGCATGTCCCCGCCAGCGCAGCACGCGCCATAGTTGCAGCACCGCCGCCGCCGTGGCGAGCAGCGCCGTCGGGACGGTCTCGGGAAACACCGTCCAGGCAGCCAATGCCACCACCAACACCGTCACCGCCGCCTGGTCGAGGCTGCCGAAGGGAGCCGGCACGCGGCTCGCCCCGGCCTTGTTCAGCCAGTTGCGGGTGAAACTCGGAACGATCCGCCCCCCGACCAGGGCAATCAGCGCCACGAGGGCGGAGATGCCCGCGCGGAACATGTATTGCGGGTCGCCCCCGGTCAGCACCAGGGTGTGGAAAGCAATGTTGACAGCGCCCAGCACGGTGAGGGCGATGAGGATCTTGAGGTTCTTCCAGTTGCGGCCGGAAATGATCTCCCGGCCGGCGATGGCGGCCAGCGCCGGCACGAAGGCGGCTTCGACGACCGCCGCCAGGTAGGGGCCGAGCGCCTCGGGAACCAGCATGGCGAGCCGCCCGGCCAGCCACAGCAGCACGAGCGCCAGTAGCGGCAGGCCGGACACCGGAAGCCGTCCGGTCCAGTTCGGGATCGCCGTCAGCATGAAGCCGGCGAGCGCCGCGGTGGTGTAGCCGAACACCATCTCGTGGGCGTGCCAGTTGAGCGGCCCATAGGTCGTCCCGCCGACCTCCCAGCCCGACGTCAGGGCGGCGATCCAGAGCCCCATTGCCAGGACCGCGTACACCCCGGCGCCCAGGAAGAAGGGTCGGAAGCCGTAGGACAGCAGCGCCGGTCCATCGGTGGCAAGACCCCGCGGAATGCCGCCCTTGGGACGGCTCGACGCCGCTTCTGTTTCGACCATGCTGCAGACTCCCGCCGATGCGCCCTGCTTGTTGCCTACAATTCTTCCCCGCGTCTTTGATGCGGCGCAAGGACGCATCTGCCTCGCGCCCCTAGCTTCCCCGTTCGAGGATGGGAGTGCACTCCATGCGCGACGAGGATTTCTCCGGCCTGAACGTGGCGGACATCATGAGCCGCTGGCCCGCGACGATCGGCGTGTTCATCGACTTCAGGATGCACTGCATCGGCTGTCCCATCGGCCATTTCCACACGCTGGCCGACGCGGCCGAGGAACACCGGATTCCGCTCGACCGGCTCGCGGTCGAGATCGCTGCCGCAATCGCCTCCGATGGCGACGGCAGCGAGAGGCACCGCGCGATCATGCGCGACCCGGAAGCGCCGGCGGCGGCGCCGGACGAGACGGTGTCCACCCCCCTGCCCCCGGCACGCTGACGGCTTCGATCGACGCTGCGTCGTGACGCTGGCCGGGAACGGATGCGGTAGGCAATCCGTTTCCGACCAGCAAGAACAACAAGGGGCCGCTCGATGTACCGCGCCGTAATCCTGTCCGTGCTTTATCTGCTGGCCATGACGACCCTGGTCTCGGCCTATGCCTTCGTCGCGTGAGGCCGCTCTCTCCGAAAATCAGCCCGCCGCTCCCCTCACCCGCCAGATGACATCGCCCACGTCGTCGGCCAGCAGCACGCTGCCGTCGCGCGCAAGCGCGACGCCCACGGGCCGACCGTAGGACGCGAGCTCGTCCGGGGCGAGAAACCCGGTCAGCACGTCGCGCGGCCGCTCGCCGGTCGGGCGTCCGCCGGAGAACGGCACGAAGACAAGCTTGTAGCCGCTGAGGCGCGACCGGTTCCATGAGCCGTGCTGGCCGACCGCCATGCCCTCCGGGTAGCCGGGAAGCGTGCCGGCGGGCAGCCAGCACAGGCCCAGCGAAGCGGTGTGGCCTCCGAGCGCGTAGTCGGGAACGATCGTCTTCGCCACCATTTCCGGGTCTTGCGGCACGCGCTCGTCGGCAATGCCCCAATAGGCGTAGGGCCAGCCGTAGAAGCCGCCATCCTTGAGCGACGTGAGGTAGTCCGGCGGGGTCTCGTCGCCCAGCCCGTCGCGCTCGTTGACCACCGTCCACAGCGCGCCGGTGGTCGGCTCCCAGGCCATGCCGACCGGATTGCGCAGGCCGGCGGCGAAGACGCGGCTCCGGCCCGAGGCGAGATCGAGTTCGTGGATGCAGGCGCGCCCCTCCTCGAGGTGCACGCCACCCTCGGCGATGTTGCCGATCGAGCCGACCGCGACGTAGAGCTTGCTGCCGTCGGCGCTCGGGATCAGGTTGCGGGTCCAGTGCCCGCCCGGCGGCGTGTCCATCACCTTGCGGCCCGGTGCGGTGATCCTAGTCTGCCCCTCGGCATAGGGGAAGGCGACGACGCCGTCGGTGTTGCCGACATAGAGCGTGTCGCCGACCAGGGCCATGCCGTAGGGCTGGTTCAACCCTTCAAGCAAGGTTTCGCGCACTTCCGCCACGCCGTCGCCATCGGCGTCGCGCAGCAGCGTGATGCGGTTGGGGCTCGCGCCGAGGGCCCCGGCCCGGCGCATGGTGGCGGTCATGGCGAAGTCGAACGGCGTCCGCGTCGGCCCGGGGACGGTCAGGGCCTCCGCCGCCAGCACGTCGCCGTTGGGCAGCACGAGGATCTGGCGCGGATGCCGCAAGCCGCGGGCGAAGGCATTGACCACGAGGCCCGGCGCCGCGACCGGTGACTGCCCTTCGTCCCAGCCCCTGGCCGTGGGCATCTTCAGCGTCGGCACGTATTGCGGCGCGGCGGCAGGAATTTCCGGCGCGACGCCATAGACCGGCTCGGCAGACTCTGCCCTTCCGTGCCGCATCAGGATCGCCGCCGCGCCGATCCACGCGACCACGCGTGCGAACATGTCCGATATGCTCATGCTTGCCTCCAGCTTGCGTCCGCCTGCCGACGGGCGTGGTCCTCACGCAGACTCGACGATGGCGCTCTCGATGACATCCATGGCCTCCGCGAAGACGTCGTCCTCGATGGTGATGGGCGACAGGAAGCGGATGACGTTGCCATAGACGCCGCAGGTGAGCAGGATCACGCCTCGCTCCAGCGCCTTCACGCGCACCGCGTTGGCGAAGTCTGGGTTGGGGGTCGCCGACCCGGGCAGGTTGAACTCCACGGCGTTCATGAAGCCCGGGCCGCGGACCTCGGCGATCTGCGGAACGCGGTCGGCGAGGCCCGAGAGCCGCTGCTTCAGCCGCGCCCCCAGGCGTTCGGCGCGCTCGCACAGGCTTTCGTCGGCAATGACGTCGAGCACGGCGTGGGCCGCGGCGATGCCCACGGGGCTGCCCCCGAACGTGCCGCCGAGCCCGCCGGGGCCTGGCGCGTCCATCACCTCGGCGCGGCCGACCACGGCAGCGATCGGGAAGCCACCGCCCAGGCCCTTGGCCATGGTGGTCAGGTCGGCGGCCACGCCATGGTGCTCCATGGCGAACATCTTGCCCGTGCGGGCGAAGCCGGTCTGGATCTCGTCGGCGATGAGCAGGATGCCGTGGCGGTCGCAGATTTCGCGCAGCCGGGTCATGAACTCGCGCGGCGCTTCGTAGAACCCGCCCTCGCCCTGCACCGGCTCGACGATGATGGCGGCGACGCGCGAGGGATCGACATCGGCCTTGAAGATCTTGTCCAGGGCCTGGAAGGCCATGTCGACGCTGATGCCGTGCAGCCGGACGGGGAACGGCGCGTGATAGACCTCGCCCATCATCGGGCCGAACGCCGTCTTGTAGGGCGCCACCTTGCCGGTCAGCGACATGGTCATGAAGGTGCGGCCGTGGAAGCCGCCGGCGAAGGCGATGACGGCGGAGCGGCCGGTGGCGGCGCGGGCAATCTTTACGGCATTCTCGGCGGCCTCGGCGCCGGTGGTGACGAACACGGTCTTCTTGGCGAAGTCGCCGGGCACCAGCACATTCAGGCGTTCCGCCAGGCGTACATAGTGTTCGTAGGGTACCACCTGGTGGCAGGTGTGGGTGAAGCGCGTGAGCTGCTCGTTGACGGCGGCGACGACACGCGGGTGCAGGTGCCCGGTGTTCACCACGGCAATGCCGGCGGCGAAATCGATGTAGCGCCGGCCTTCGACGTCCCAGAGCTCGGCGTTCTTCGCGCGCTCGACATAGACCTGCGTGGTGACGCCGACTCCGCGGGCGATGGCTTCGGTGCGGCGGGCAGAGATGGCGGCGTTGGACATGTCATCCTCGTGGCTGTGGCTGCCGGCGCCACAATGCCGGCAAAGCTCTATACATCCCGCCGGCCACGCCCGGCGTCCAGTCCAAAACGCTGCCGTTCAGCCGCCGTCGAGCAACTGATCGAGATTGCGGGCGATGAGCAGGCGCTGGATGTCGCTCGTTCCCTCGTAGATCTGGCAGACGCGTACGTCGCGATAGATGCGCTCGACCTCGAAATCGGCGACGTAGCCGTAGCCGCCGTGGATCTGGATGGCATCGGAACAGACGCGCTCGGCCATTTCCGAGGCCTGCAGCTTGGCGATCGAGGCGTGGGTCACGGCCGGCCGTCCGGCATCGCGCAGGGCGGCGGCGTGGTGCACCAGCTGGCGGGCGCCTTCGATCCGGGCGGCCATGTCCGCCAGGCGGAAGGCGACGGCCTGGTGCTCGATGAGCGGCCTGCCGAAGCTCGAGCGCTCGCGCGCATAGGCCACGCTCCGCTCGAAGGCGTCGCGCGCCATACCGACCGACTGCGCCGCGATGCCGATGCGTCCGCCTTCGAGGTTGGAGAGGGCGATCCTGTAGCCCTCGCCTTCGCCACCGAGGCGAAGCTCTTCCGGCACCTCCATGTTTTCAAAGGCGATGCTGGCGGTGTCGGAGAGGTGCTGGCCAAGCTTCGTCTCGATCCCCGTTACCCGGTAGCCGGGAGTCGCGGTGGGGACGATGAAGGCGCTGATGCCGTGCTTGCCGGCGGCCGGGTCGGTCACGGCAAAGACGATGGCGACGTCGGCATTCTTTCCCGAGGTGATGAACTGCTTGACGCCGTTGAGCACGTAGCGATCGCCCCGCTTCTCGGCTCGCGTCGTGATCGCGGCCGCGTCCGATCCCGCCTGCGGCTCGGTCAGGCAGAAACAGGCGAGCCACTCCGCCCGCGCCATCGGCGGCAGGAACCGCTGCTTCTGTTCCTCGGTGCCGAACTTGAGGATGGGCGCGCAGCCGATGGAGTTCTGCACGCTCATGATCGTGGAGATCGCGCCGTTGCCGGCGGCAATCTCCTCGATGGCGAGCGCATAGGCGACATGGTCGGTCGCGGCGCCGCCATAGGCTTCGGGCACGAACATGCCCATGAGGCCGAGCCGGCCCATCTCGTCGATCCGGTCGCGGGGAAACTCGTGCGTGCGGTCCCACTCCGCGGAGAACGGCGCCAGCCGCTCGCGGGCAAAGCGGCGGGCCGTCTGCCGGATCATTTCCTGGTCGTCGTTGAGGAGCATTTCGGGCCCTCCCGGACTCGCGTCAGATCAACTCGACGGCCACCGCCGTCGCTTCGCCGCCGCCGATGCAGATCGCGGCCACGCCGCGCCTGCCACCGGTCCGCCTGAGGGCATGAATGAGGGTGACGACGATCCGGCCACCCGAGCAGCCGAGGGGGTGCCCAAGGGCGCAAGCGCCGCCGTGGACGTTGAGGCGGTCGTGCGGGATGTCCAGTTCGCGCATCGCCGCCATCGGCACGACGGCAAAGGCCTCGTTGATCTCGAACAGGTCGACCTCGGGCACCGACCAGCCCAGCCGCTCGAGCAGCCGGCGGATGGCGAAGACGGGCGCCGTGGTGAACAAGGCCGGGGCGCCGGCATAGCTGGCGGCGCCCCGCAGCACGGCCAGCGGGGCGATGCCCCGGCGCTCGGCGACCGACAGCCGGGCCAGCGTCATGGCCGCGGCGCCGTCCGAGATCGAAGCGGAACTGGCTGCGGTAACGGTGCCGCCCTCGCGGAAGGCGGGGCGCAATTGCGGGATCTTTTCGGGCCTGGCGAGGCCGGGCTGCTCGTCGACGGCGACATCGCCGACCGCAACCGTCTCGTCGGCAAACGCCGCGGTCGCGATGGCCTGGCTCGCTCGCCGCAGCGATTCGAGGGCGTAGGCGTCCTGCTCGCCCCGCGTGAACTGGTAGTGGGAGGCCGTGTCCTCGGCGAAGCTGCCCATCGAACGACCCTTGTCATAGGCGTCCTCCAGCGCATCGAGGAACATGTGGTCGATCAGCTGGCCATGCCCCATGCGGTACCCACGCCGCGCCTTGGCGAGCAGATAGGGCGCGTTCGACATGCTCTCCATGCCGCCGGCAACGACGATCTCGGCGCTGCCGGCGCGGATCGAGTCCGCGGCCATCATGGCCGCCATCATGCCCGAGCCGCAGACCTTGTTGACCGTCGTCGTCCCGACGCCGACGGGCAACCCGCCGCCGATCGCGGCCTGCCGTGCAGGGGCCTGGCCGAGCCCGGCCGGCAGCACGCAGCCCATGAAGACCTGATCAACGGACCCCGCCTCCGCTCTGCCTCGCGCCAGCGTCGCCGCGACGGCGGCCGCGCCGAGCCCCGTGGCTGGCGTCCCCGCCAGCGCCCCCTGGAAGCCGCCCATCGGCGTGCGTACTGCCCCGGCGATGATCACCGGATCGAGGTCGGGCCCCATGTTGTTCTCTCCTGCCGCGCTAGGTTCCGATATTTGACAGTGGTTTACTCACGAGTATATGAGTTACGCAAGAGAAAACCTCTGAGGCGCGCTGGCAGGACGGCGACGAGGCGGCGATGCGCGAGGACGCGATGAAATCGGCGAACGCATCCCCCTGGCCGCAGCCGGAGGAGCGGGCGCGCGAACGCGAGAGCAAGCGGGATGCCGTGCTGGCCACCGCGGCGCGGCTGTTCAACAGCCGGGGCTTTCACGCGACCTCGCTCGACGACGTCGCCAAGGTGCTCGGGGTGACCAAGCCCACCATCTACCACTACTTCTCGAACAAGGACGAGATCCTGTTCGAGTGCACGCGTCGCGGCCTGGAGGCGGTCTCCGCCGCTGCCGCCCGGGCCGCCGGCGCCGGCGGCAACGGGCTCGAGCGGATGCGCTCGCTGATGACCGAGTATGCCGTCGTCATGACGCAGGACTTCGGTCGCTGCATTACGCTCACCTCCGAAACCGACCTGTCCGACGCCAGCAAGACGGAATTCCGTCGCCTCAAGCGGGAGGTGGACCACATGGTGCGCAGTGTCGTTGCCGCCGGCATGCAGGACGGATCCATCGCCCCGGCGGACCCGCGCCTCGTCACCTTCATGATGACCGGCGCGCTCAACAGCATTGCCCGGTGGTTCGACGGGAGCGGCCCCCTGTCGGTGGACGAGGTGGCCCGCGCCAGCGTCGACATTCTGGTCACGGGGCTGGCGCCGCGCGGCCTGCCAGGCGCATGAGCATTCCCGGACCGCTCGCCGGCAGGCTGCGCCTGCCGGTCATCGCCGCCCCGATGTTCCTCGGCTCCGGGCCCGACCTCGTCGTCGAGGCCTGCCGGGCCGGGCTGGTCGGCACCTTCCCCGCACTGAACCAGCGCACCAGCGAGGGATACGAGGCCTGGCTCGACGAGATTTCGTCGCGGTTGTCGGCCCATCCGAGTGCGGCACCGTTCGGCGTCAACCTCGTCGTGCACACCTCCAACCCGCGGCTCGCCGCCGATCTCGAACTGACCGTCAGGCATCGCGTGCCGCTGGTCATCACGTCGCTGGGAGCGGCGCAGGAGGTCGTCGCTGCCGTGCATGCCTATGGCGGCATCGTCTTCCATGACGTCGTCAACCTCCGTCACGCCCGCAAGGCCGCGGCGGCGGGAGTCGACGGCATCGTCGCGGTCTGCGCCGGTGCCGGCGGCCACGGCGGCACGCTCAGCCCGTTCGCGCTGGTCGCGGAAATCCGCTCCTTCTACAGCGGCACCATCATCCTCTCGGGCGCCATCTCCCGTGGGGAAGACATCGTTGCGGCACGCGCACTGGGCGCCGACCTCGCCTATATTGGCACCCGCTTCCTCGCAACCCGCGAATCCCTCGTCGACGCGGCACAAAAGCAGATGATGATCGAAGCCGGTGCCGCCGACATCCTCTACACACCGGCCATCACGGGCGTGAACGCCAATTTCATGCGCCAGAGCCTGCTGCGCCACGGGCTCGACCCGGACAAGCCGCCACAGCCCGGCCGGCTCGACATGCACGAGGCCAAGGCCTGGAAGACGGTATGGTCGGCCGGCCAGGGCGTCGGCACCATCCGCGACATCCCGACAGTCGCCGCACTGTGCGAGCGGCTGGCCGCCGAATATGCAGCGACGCTCGAGAGGCTGGGGAACGACCCCTTCCCGGCCGTTCCCGGCGCCTCGCCGCTTGCGGCAAAACCTGCCACGTCGCCGCCACGGAAGCGGTCCGCCGCCGCATCGGGCAGGCGCTGAAACCCGGCCGGAGCGGCCGCTCTCCCTGCCGGCCTCCTCGCCGGCCCACCAACAGGAAACCTATATGTCAAGACAGGGCATCCCCACCGGCAACGTACAACCACAGGCCGCCGGCGTCGCGGCCACCGGCATCCGGCGCGCCGCCGTGATCGGCGCCGGCTCGATGGGCGGCGGCATCGCTGCGCAATTCGCCAACGCCGGCGTGCCCGTGGATCTGCTCGACATCGCCGGACCCGAAGGCGCCCGTGACCAGGCGGCGCTGGCCGGCATCGACCGGCAACTCAAGGCGGGCGGCTTCATGCACCCGCAAGCCGCCGGCCTCGTCCGCCCCGGCAACGTCGAGGACCATATGGACCGGCTGGCCGAGGCCGACTGGATCGTCGAGGCCGTCATCGAGAACCTCGACGCCAAGCGCAGCCTCTATGCGCGCATCGACGCGGTGCGGCGTCCCGGCACCATCGTTTCCTCCAACACATCGACGATTCCGCGCGCCGACCTGCTCGGGGGCAGGACCAGCCAGTTCGCGTCGGACTTCCTCATCACCCATTTCTTCAACCCGCCGCGGCACATGCGGCTCGTGGAGTTCGTCATTGGCGCGGAAACCGATCCGGCGGTGCTGCAGCGGGCGCGCGACGCCGCCGAAATCATCCTCGGCAAGACCGTGGTCGATTGCCGCGACACGCCCGGCTTCATCGCCAACCGCATCGGCTGCCACTGGCTGGCGGTGGCGCTGATCGAAGCCAAGGCCATGGGCCTCACCCCCGAGGAGGCCGATGCCGTCATGCAGGCGTTCGGCATCCCCAGGACCGGCGCCTTCGGCCTCATGGACCTGATCGGAATCGACCTTGTTCCGCACATCTGGGGCAGCCTGCTGCAGACATTGCCCGCCTCCGACGATCTGCACAATTACGACCTGTCGGGCGACGCCACCATTACCGACATGCTCGCCAGGGGCCGTTTCGGGCGCAAGGCCAGGGCCGGTTTCTACCGGCTCGGGGCCGACAAGTCGCGCGAGACCCTCGACTTCGCCACCGGCGAGTACCGCCCGGAGCAGCCCGTGTCCCCCAAGGCGCTGCCGGGCGGCGGCAGGGACATGCTCGCCCTCGTCGAGGCGGATGACCGCCTCGGCGCCTATGCCTGGCGCGTGCTGTCGCGCGTGGTCGACTACACCGCCGGCAACGGCGCCGAGATCGCCGGCGACGTCGGCGCGATCGATCTCGCCATGACCCTGGGCTACGCGTGGAAGGACGGGCCGTTCCAGCTCGCCGACCGCATCGGCGTCGGGCGCATCGCCGCGCGCCTCGAGGCGGAAGGCCGGACGGCCCCGTCGCTGCTTGCGGCCGCCGTGGCGGCCGGAGGCTTCTACGATGCCGCCGGCACGGCGCTCGACACCGACGGCAGCCGGCCGGCCCGCCGCGCCGGTGCGCCGCTGTCCAGCCTCGCCTCGGCGCGCCGCGGCCGCGCCCCCATCATCGGCAACGATGCCGCTTCGCTGTGGGACATCGGTGACGGCATCGCCGTCTTCGAGATGCATACCAAGCTCAACAACTTTGCGCCGGCGGTCTTCGACGTCCTCGAGGAGACGCTTGCCCGCGGCGGCAAGGACTTCGTCGGCCTGGTCCTCGGCAACGACGATCCGCGGGCGTTCTCGGCGGGCGCCGACCTCGGCTTCATCCTCGGCCTGATCAAGGACGGCGACATGCCCGCCCTGTCCGGCTACATCGCCCGCGGCCAGGCCGCGTTCCTCGCCCTCAGGCAGGCGCCGTTCCCGGTCGTGGCCGCGGCCCATGGCCTCGCCCTGGGCGGGGGCTGCGAATTCACGCTGCATGCCGACGCCGTCGTCGCCCATGCCGAGTACCAGGCCGGGCTCCCCGAGACCAAAGTCGGGCTGGTTCCCGGCTGGGGCGGCTGCGCACAGCTCCTGTGGCGCGGGCAGCAGGCCTCCGACGCATCCGGCGAGCCGCTTGCCGCCGCGACGCGGGCGTTCGCCATGATCATGGAGGGGGCGCCTTCGGGTTCGGCCTGGGAGGCCCGCTCGAAGGGCCTGCTCAGGCCGGACGACAAGGTGGTGATGAATCGCGGCCACCTGCTGCGGACGGCCCGCGACTGGGCGATCGAGCTGGCGCCGGGCTACGCGCCGCCGCCCGAGGCGACCGTCGCGGTGACGGGCGCATCGGGAAAGTCCTCCCTCATGCACGAGGCCCGGGGCGAGCACGCCGCCGGCCGCCTCACCGATGCCGACCTCGTCATTGCCGAGACCCTGGCCACGGTCCTGACGGGCGGTAGCGAGGGCGGGGCCGGGCGAACGCTGAGTGAAACCGAGGTGATGCGGCTCGAACGCGAGGCGCTGGTGGAACTCAGCAAGACGGCCGCCACGCGGGCCCGCATCGAGCACATGCTGGCGACAGGAAAGCCGTTGCGCAACTGAGGGAACGGCGCATCCGGCAAGGATGCGCCCGGTGATGGTCCGGAAGGTGGGCGGGGCAGCCGATCAATTGCTGCGACGCCCACCTTCCCGCCCGGGAAGCCCCGGAAAACGGACGCCGATCTACGCCAACGGATGGGCGGCAAAGAACGACGTGACCATGTCGCCATAGGTCGCGTGCGCTGCCGGATCCGCGCCATAGACGTGGCCGATATCGGGAATGACCTTGAACGCGCTGCCGGGGATCGCCGCGGCGAGGGCACCAGCGAGGCGCGGCCCGCCCAGCAGGTCGTATTCGCCACAAGTGACCAGGGTGGGACAGGCGATATCGCCCAGAATTCCGGTCGCGTCGTGCTCGTAATTGGCCTGCAGGAGCTTGAGGTGGGCCTTCTGGCGCTGCTTCCAGGTGCCGCTCTGGCTATCCGCGGCCTTGGCCCGCGCTTCCAGCCTCTCCTCCGTGAAGTGCTCGGGGCGCAGTACCAGCAGCGCTGTGAACAGCGAGTAGAACGTCGTGTCCTCGAGGCCGCGCAGCATCAGCATCAGGCGCTGCTGGGCATGGTGGTAGGGCTCGGGGGCGGCCCAGCCGGCGGAGAGGACCAGGTCGTGGACGAGATCGGGCCGGCCGGCGGCGAGATGCTGGGCGATGCAGGCGCCCAGGCCTCCCGCACCCAGCAGGTGCACCCGCTGCAGGCCGATCGCGTCGAGAAGCCGAGCGGCGTCCTCGGCATAGAGCCGGGTCGACGGATCCGCGCCGTCGTCCTCCGATTGCCCAAACCCCCTGTGGTCGAAGACGACGACACGGAACCTCTCGCGCAGGGCGGCCGGCTGGTTGAGAAAGCCCGGGCCGGTGGTCAGCGGGAAGCCGCCGAGCGCCAGCACGGGCTCGCCCTCGCCGTGCATCTCGAAGTACATCTTGCGTCCATCGATCGATATCGTGGGCATGAAACCTCCTCCTATCAGGCACGCTCGCGCGCAGCGACGGCATCGGCGGGTCCCCGCGCCAGCGAGGTCCGCTCACGGTCGAGCGCGCCGTTTTCGACGCATACGCCGTAGAGCGCCTGCGCCTGTTCCTCCGACACGAACCCCTCGCGCACATCCCGCAGCACGGCCTCCGTGGGCCGGCGCCTGGGATCGCCCCAGCCGCCGCCGCCGCTGGTCTCGAGGATGGCGACGTCGCCGGCCTGCATCGGAATGCTGTTGGCCAGGCCGGGGTGCTCCTCGACAACCCCGCTCGTCCGCTGGATGCGAAGGCGGGCGAGGCCTCCCGGATGGCCACCGGCAACGCCCGGAGAGGGAATGGTCGTATTGCCCAGCCTCGGCGTCAGCGTGCAGTCCACGAGCACCCTGACGTCCCGGCGCACGCCGCAGCCCCCGCGATACTGCCCCGCGCCGCCCGTGTCCTGGCGAATTTCGTAACGCTCGATGCGAACCGGGTGGCCCGGCTCCACCTGGTCTACCGGGTAGTTCCGTGAGGCGTGTCCGTAGATAACGTCCGGGCCGTCGCCGAAGGATCGCGCGCCCAGCCCGACCCCGAGGGTCTCGGCGAATGCGGGGCGCGGCGGGTTGATCCCCGGGAAGCTGAACGTCGCCACGCAATAGACCGGGCTTGGCGCATTCATCCGCCCCGAGGTTGCCTGCGACAGCAGGTCGGCGACGCACACGGCGAGGGCGTTCTTGACCGTCGAGCGCGCGAACAGTGGCGCCGGATAGTTCGGGCGGACGATGCTGCCCGGCCGGGCTTCGACCGACTTGAGGACCGACAGCGCGCCTTCATTGATGAGCAGCTTCTCGTCCAGGACCAGCAGCAAGGACGCGATCAGAAGCCGCGTTCCGGCCAGGCTGGACATGTAGTTGAGCGGCACGTCCACCTGGTCGTCGGACTCGCGCAGATCCATCGTCAGCGCGCTTCCCGACTTGGACAACTCGGCGGCGACGGTGATCGACTCGCGCCCCGCCAGGCGACCGTCGATCTTCTGACGGGAGACGTAGCGCCCGTCCACCATCTGCTCCCTGACGACACGCTCCGCGATGGCCGCCGAGCGCGCGATGGTCCAGGCGACGGTGTCCTCATAGGCTCCCGTACCCCAGCGCGACGCCAGCGCCTGCAGGCGCTCCACGCAGAGGCGGCAGCCCGCCATCAGGGCGCGCCAGTCGCCCTTGATGAGGTCGGGCACGCGCGAGTTGCGGACCAGCACCCGCATGAATTCCTCGAAAACCTCGAAGTCCTGGCCGACGCGGATCGGGGGATAGGCAATTCCCTCGTTGAAGATGTCCCTGGCGTCGAACGATCCGCTGCCGTGGCGCAGGCCGCCGATGTCCTCGACATGGCCATAGGCCGCGGCGAAACCGAGCAGGGTGCCGTCGCGGTCGTGTGCGGGCATCAGCACCACGACGTCGGGAAGGTGCTGGACGGCTCCTGCCGAACTGTACGGATCGTTGTAGAAGAAGATGTCGCCGGGCTTGATGGAAGCGGCGGGATAGCGCTCGAGCACGGGTTGCACGAGGCCAGCCCCGGACAGGCCGATCAGGGCGTGGACCATGCGCCCGTCGGGGTCATACACCCCCATGAAGTAGTCCTTCTTTTCGCGGAAGATGGGCGACATGGCGGCGCGGCCGATGACCACTTCCATCTCGTCGACGGCGGCGCGAATGCCGCTCAGGACGACCTCCCGAGTGATAAGGTCGGTACCGAAATCCTGTGTCACCGGGCATGCTCCTCTTCGTGCTGCTCGCACGCGATGATGATCGATCCGTTCTCGGTCACTTTCGCTTCCGTGCCAGGCGGCAGAACCACCGTCGAGTCGTAGCTCTGGATCACTGCGGGACCGGTGATATGGTGCCCGCTGCCGAGCCTTTCGCGGATGATGATGGGGCAATCGAGCCAGCCCGGCCCCTCGAAATAGACCGGCCGGGAACCGTCCAGCCCGGTCTCGCCACGCGAGCGTTCGACGGCGATGGGGGGCGCGAAGGGCAGCCGTCCATTCGCCAGCACTCGGGCACGAACCACTTCGACAGGCGCCCCCGGCATGTTGTAGCGATAGCGCACGCGATAGGCCTCTTCGAAGCTCTCAACCGCGCTGCGCAGCGTCTCCTGGTTTATCGGGCCCGGGGCCAGGGGCACCAGCAGCTCGCTGCCCTGGTTGACGTAGCGCATGTCGACCAGCCTCTCGATCGACCGGGCATCCGGCGATGCCCCCTCTTCGAGCCACGTCCCTGCCTGCGACTCCATGCCTGCGAAGGCGGCCTCCAACGTGTCCACGTCCAGCCCGTCGAGCGGCATGGCTCGCGGAAACGACGTCACGAAGTAGCGGCGCAGGTCGGCGGCCAGCAGGCCCTCGGTGGTGAAGACACCCGGCGACGGCGGAACCAGAACCCGCCTGATCCCGACCAACTGCGCGACTTCGACCGCGTGCAGCCCTCCCGCCCCTCCGAAGGCGACCAGCATGTAGTCCCGCACGTCGCGGCCCCGCTCGGTGGAAACATGGCGGATGGCGTTGGCCATGTGGGTATTCGCCATCCGCAGGATGCCGCGCGCGCCGGACGTCAGGTCCAGCCCCAGCGGCCCGCACAGGCGTGTCTCGATGACGCGGCGCGCCGCCTCGACCGACAGTTCCATTGCGCCTCCCGCCAACCGGTCGGGCAACCACCCGAGCAGCAGGAGCGCGTCGGTGACGGTCGGCTCGCAGCCCCCGCCACCATAACAGGCCGGGCCCGGGCGGGCGCCGGCACTGGCCGGACCGACGAGGAACCGGCCATCGTCGATGGCGGCGATGCTGCCGCCCCCCGCGCCGACGGTGTGGACGTCGAGGATCGGCAGGGCGATCGGAAAACCGCTGATCTCTCCATCCACGGTGACGTCGACCTTGCCATCGTCGGCGCAGGTCACGTCGCTGCTGGTGCCGCCGACGTCGAGCGCCACCACCTTGAGCACGCCGAGTTCGGCGGCAAGTGCGGCGGCGGCCGAGGCGCCACCGGCCGGGCCCGACATCACCGTCGTGATGGGCAGTTCGGCGGCGTCCCGCCAGGCGAGGACCCCACCGTCCGACGACATCACGTGCAGCGGGGCGCGCACGCCCACCCGGGCCAATTCGTCGGTCAGGCGCTGCAAGTAATCGCCGATCGTCGGCTTCACGTAGGCATTGATGAGGGTCGCCATGACCCGCTCGTATTCGCCTGCCTGCGGCAGCACATCGTGCGACACGCTGATCTTGACCTCGGGCATGGCCGCGCGGATATGGGCGGCCAGCGCCTGCTCGTGACTCGGGTTGGCATGCGCGTGCAGCAGGCCGACGGCGACCGTGGTGGCGCCCAGCCGCTCAAGGCCCGCAACGACGGCATTGCAGGCCTCATCCGACAGCGGTTGCAGGACGGTGCCGTCCCAGGCCATGCGTTCCTGGGCTTCAACGACCCTGTCCCGCCCGATCGGGCGGCGCGGCTTCAGCCAGCGGGCAATGCCGGTGCGCACCGCCGAATGCCGGCCGATCTCGAGGATGTCGCGGAAACCGGCCGTGGTCACGACCGCCGCGCCGCTCTCGCTACGCTCGAGCAGCGCGTTCGTCGCGAGCGTCAGCCCGTGTACGACCCTGCCGATGCCGGAAGGCGCAATCCCGGCATCGGCGCAGACCAGCTCGACGCCGCTGACGAACGCCTCGATCGGCCCGTGGCGCGACAGGACCTTTCGAATCCAGCGCCTGCCGCTCGGCAATTCCGAGAGCGCGAGGTCCACGAAGGTTCCGCCCACATCAACCGCTAGCACGTAAGTCATCTTGCTCGCCAATCACCCATTACTGCCCCGTCGAGGCCGGGCGGCACACATCGTGCCGTGCCGGTTGATGCGGGGTCATGCAGTTCCATCTCGTACCCGTCAGAGCGCCGCGCGCTCCCGGCTGCCTGCCGCATGGTGTTGCACCCTGGGCAGGCCCATGTTGTCGCGCAGCGACGTCCCGCAATACTCGGTCCGAAACAGGCCCCTGCCTTGCAGTTCCGGCACCACGAGCCGGGTGAAATCGAGCAGGCCCTCGGGTACATAGGGGACGCGCAGCACGAAGCCGTCGGCGGCACGCCCACGCAGCCACGCCTGCATGGTGTCGGCGATCGTCGACGGGCTGCCGACCATCAGCAGGTGCCCGAAGCCGTCGGCGAAACGGATGGCGGTCTGGCGCAGGCTCAGACCGCTGCGTTCTGCCTCGGCCACGACGAGGCGCAGCCGCGACCTGTCCGTGAGTTCATAAAGGATGGCGGGCAGCGGGCCGTCGAGCGGATAGCCGGACAGGTCGGTCGCCGCCAGGTGCGAAAGATACGAGATGCCGAGTTCGACCTGGATCTTGGATTCCAGGTACTCGTATTTCTCGCGCGCCTCTCTATCCGTCCGGCCGACCACGCACATGGCCCCGAAGAGGATCGACAAGTCCTCCTCTCTGCGCCCGAACCTGCTCATCCGGCCCTTGACGTCGGCGTAGAAGGGGGCCGCCTCGGGAAGGCTGGTCTGGGCGCAGAACATCATATCTCCAACCCGGGCCGCCAGCTCGCGGCCGTATTCGGAGGCTGCCGCGACGCAGATGACCGGGTGCCCCTGCGGCGACCGGGGGACGTTGAGCGGTCCCCGCACGGAGAAGCGTTCGCTCCTGTGGTTGAGGATGTGCAGCCTGTCGGGATCAGCGAAGACGCCACTCTGCTTGTCCAGCACGAAGGCATCGTCCTCCCAGCTGTCCCATAGCCCCTTGACGATGTCCACGAACTCGGAAGCCCGATCGTACCGGTCGGGCTTGGGCGGATGCGGCCGGGAACTGAAGTTGCCGGCGGCCTGCTCGTTCGCAGTCGTCACGACGTTCCACCCGGCCCTGCCGCCACTGATGTGATCGAGCGACGCAATCGTGCGGGCCACGTTGTAGGGCTCGCTGAACGTCGTCGAAATGGTGCCGACCAGCCCGATATTGTTCGTCATCGGGGCAAGCGCGGACAGCAGGGTGGCGGGCTCTAGGTGGTAGACCTGCGGGATGGCCCTCAGCATGTCGGGCTGGAACTGGTAGGGCATCGAGGGAGAATCCGCGAGGAAGACGAAATGCATCTTCGCCTCCTCGGATATCCGTGCGATCTCGGCATACTGCGCGAAGGAATGGACCTTGCTCGTGTCGACGGACGGATGCCGCCAGCCGGCGATATGGCTGCCGGAGCCTTTCATGATGACCCCGAGCTTGAGCTGCTTGACGGACGTTTCCATTGTTCCTCCCCCGGTCTGCTGTGCCCGCTAGCGTCCGCCGGCCACGCTGATGGTCTGGCCGGTGATGTAGCCGGCCTCCTCGGAGCTGGCGAAAAGAATGGTTGCGGCCACTTCCCACGGCCGCCCCAGGCGGCGCAGCGGCGTCATCCGGACGGGGCCGTATTCGAGGTCTGCCATCTTGGCGAAGGTGCCCTTTAGGCGCTCGGTCTCGATCGGGCCCGGCGCGACGGCGTTGACGGTGATGCCGGACTGCGCAAGTTCCAGGGCCAGGTGGCGAACGAAGCCCTCCACCCCGGACTTCGACGCCGCATACGCGGCGGCGCCCTTGTAGTAGGCGGTCCAGGGCGTCCCCTGGCTGGCGCCCGACGAAACGCACACGATCCGGCCATAGCCGCGTGCCAGCATGTGCGGGATCACGGCGCGGCTGCACAGAAAGCAGGACTGCAGGTTGCGCCTGAGCACCTTGTTCCAGTCCTCAAGGGAGAATTCCCAGGTATGGCCGGCGATGGCCCCGCCGACATTATTGACGAGGATGTCCGGCGCCCCGAACGTGGCGCGGGTCCGCTCGGCGATCTCCGCGGCCACCTCCTCTTCCGTGACATCGCCGGTGACGATCGCCACCCGGCCGCCGGCCGCCTCGATCTCCCGCGCCGTATGCTGCAGGCCCTCGCCGTCGATGTCCGCCAGCATGACGGCTGCTCCGCGGGCGGCAAGCCCGACGGCCGTCGCCTGTCCGATGCCGGCGGCAGCGCCGCTGACGATCGCGACCCTGCCCCTGAAGGACAACAGTTCGCGGCTGGCTAAAAGATAGTCGGCAATAGCGGCGGTCGACATCTGCAACGGTCTCTGAGGAACAACGACAGGAGGGTGGCGGCGGGGGCGGGCTAGCCCATGTAGCGCCCCCCGTTGATGTCGGTGACCGTGCCGGTGATGTAGCTGGCTTCGTCCGAGGCGAGGAAAAGGATGGAGGAGGCGACCTCTTCGGCCGTTCCCGGCCGTTTCATCGGAATCTTGTGCAGCGACGCCGCCTGCTCCGGCGTGTTCTGCTCAAAACGCGTCCTGACGCGGTCCGTGAAGATCGTGCCGGGGGCGACGGCGTTGACGGTAATGCCGTTCTCCGCTTCCTCGTGGGCCAGTTTCCGCGTGAGCCCCAGCAGGCCGGCCTTGGCGGTGGCGTAGACGAGGCTGAGATTGGGACTTGGCGCCCGCCCTGCCCCCGATGACAGGTTCACCACCCGCCCGAAGCGCCGGGCGCGCATGGACGGCAGCACGAGTTGCGTCACCAGGAAGACCGAGGTCAGGTTGACGGCGATGAGTTCGTCCCATTCGGAGCGATCAACGCGTTCGATCGGTTTGCTCGGCGCGCCGTAACCGGCATTGTTGACGAGGATGTCGGCCGGCCCGAACCGGCCGGTTCCGTGCTCCAGCGCCGTCATGATCTGCTCGCGGCTGGTGACGTCGGCCTGGCAATAGACGAGGCGCTGCTCGGCGCTGCTCTCACGGCGGAGTGCCTGCACGGGCTGGCTTTCCTCACCCGCCTTGTCGAGGACGATCACGCTCGCGCCCTCGTGCAGAAGGCGCAGGACGGTTGCCCGCCCGATGCCGTTGGCGCCGCCCGTCACGACGGCCGTCCTGTCCTTGAAACGCTGCTCCATGGCGTGTGGAATCCCTGAGGCTGATGTTGTTGCCGCCCCGCGCGCCGGACGCGCGCGCGGCTGTCGGGTGTCTTGCGAGGGTCTGCGCCCTCACGCCTCCTCGGTGGCGAGGTCCTGGCGCTCGCGCTGCGCCCAGAAGCAGAACTTGTGCTCCAGGTAGCGCATGCCCAGCGACACGCTCACGCCGACGGCAGCGAGGATGATGAGCAAGGCATAGGCGGCGGGGATGTTCAGTTCCTGATTGTACAACAGGATCAGCAGGCCGATGCCGGCTTGCGCACCCACGAACTCGCCGACGATGGCGCCGAGAAAGGCAAGGACGACGGCGATGTTGAGGCCGGCGAAGATGAATGGAAGCGCGCTGGGCAGTCGGATCTTGAACAGGATCTGCCAGGCATTGGCCTTGACCGAGCGGGCCAGGTCGATGCGGTCGGGATCGACGCTGCGATAGCCCGCCATGGTGTTCACCAGCACCGGGAAGAACGTGATCACGGCGGTGATGAACACTTTCGGTTCGATGCCAAAACCGAACCACACGACTAGGAGCGGGGCGATCGCGATCTTGGGCAGCGATTTGAACGCAACGATATACGGGTAGAAGATGCGCTCGAGGATGACGAAGTGCGAGATCAGGAAACCCAGAAACACGCCCAGCGAGCACCCGACGACAAAGCCGAGAAACGCTTCGGTGGCGGTGATGCCCAGGTGGTACCAGTAGCCGCCGGGGTCGAAGGGCGAGCGTGACAGGCCCTGGACGAGGGCCGTGATGACCTCTGCGGGCGGGGGCAGGATATAGCGCGGGATCGACAAATATTGCGCGGCCGCCCACCAGGAGGCGAGCAGGCACACCAGCAGCAGGACCGACAGGATCGGTGCCAGGTTGTGCGCCACGGCCCTGCCGAACCACGCGGCCTGCTTCTGGATCGGTGCCGAACCGGCCATGGCACGCGAGTCGGTCATGACAAATCTCCATGCGCATTGAGCAGGCCACGGATATGCGTGGCATAGGTTCCGAACTGGGGGCTGTTGATGATCTCGAGCCCCCGGGGGCGGGGGAGGTCGATCGGTATGATCTCGGCCAGCGTCCCCGGCCGCGGCGTCATCACCAGCACGCGGTCGGCCAGGAATACGGCCTCGGTGATGGAATGCGTGACGAAGAGCACGGTCTTCTGCGTCGCCCTCCAGATGCGCAGGATTTCTAAGTTCATGGCCTCCCGCGTCATCGCGTCGAGGGCCCCGAAGGGCTCGTCCATCATGAGGATCGACGGTTCGTGCACCAGGGCCCGCACGATCGCGGCACGCTGCTGCATGCCGCCCGACAATTCGTGCGGATAGCGGTCCTCGAAACCCTCGAGCTGGACCATGGAGAGCAGTTCGAGGGCCTTGCTGCGCGCCTGCCGCTTGTCCGTCCCGAACACTTCACTGGGAAACAGGACGTTCTCGAGGATCGTGCGCCACGGGAGCAGCACCGGACTCTGGAAGACGAAGCCGACTTCCGATCCGGACCGGTCGCGGGAGGGCGACGGTCCGGCAATCCCGAAGGTGCCCCCATCCGCCTTGATCAGGCCGGCCAGGATCTTGAGCAGCGTCGATTTTCCGCACCCGCTCGGCCCGACGATCGAGATGAACTCGCTCGGCGCGATCGAGAAGGTCACGTCCTTGAGCGCATGCACGCGCCGACGGTCGCGCGTATGATAAACCTTCTCCAGATGCGAGACGGTGATCATCGGACCGTCCTGCCCGGGCGTCCCGGGCCGTCTGACGGCCTGCCCGGCGAGCATTGGCGCCGCCATCATCTGATCGCTCCCACGCAGCGGCCCGAGCGGCTGCGCACCGCCCCTCGATCCGCCACTTCCGCTGCATCTGGTACGTGTAGTGTCGACATTTCCGATGGTCTCTGTGTTGCGTTCACGGGTGGACCGCAGCTCCTGGGCCACATTTGCAGTCTGTGTGTCAACACAATGTCGAATATTTCGCCAGTGTCAACTCAAAAACGGCGTGTTTTCGACCGATGTGTCGGCATTTTGCCCACACCCTGCAGCCGGGTCGCGGCCTACCGCACGGCAACACCGGTCGCGGCCCGTTGGCGGCGAGCCCCGCGATGCCGCAGTCGGGCAGCGGCAGTGCCGCCGGTCGGATCCTCTTCCGAGTGCACCCCGCGGGGCCTCTGGCGCTCGCCGCCGCGCGCACCGAGTGCTGCACGATCCCCTGCTGTCCGCTGGTGTGGCGTACCGAAGCCGGGGCGGGGCGGGCACGCGAGCGGCGGCCGCATCGGCGAGGTGCGCCTCAGGTCGCCGGCCACTCATGTGCAAGTGTTGACAAAAAGTGTTGACAGATCGGATTTCTGCGGAAAATATCGGCCATAACGAGATTTTTTGCGCCCCGCTGTAGACAGTTGAGACTCATGAACAAGCCAAAGACCGCCCTTCTGCGCGACCTGCTGCGCAGCTCCCGCCTGCTTGTGAAGCCGGGAGCCTATGACGCGCTCAGCGCCCAGATCATCGAACGCGCCGGCTTCGAGGTCCTCGGCTTGTCGGGATACGCCATCTCGGTCTCACTGCTCGGCAAGCCCGACGTGGGCCTCGTCACGATGACGGAGATCGTCGACGTGTGCCGCCGGGTCAGCGCCGCCGTTGGCATTCCCGTCATTGCCGATGCCGACACCGGCTACGGCAATGCCATCAACGTCATGCGAACGACGGAGGAGTTCATCCGCGCCGGTGCCGCCGCCATCCATATCGAAGACCAGGTCTCTCCCAAGCGCTGCGGGCACGTTGCGGGAAAGCAGGTCGTCGGGATCGAGGAAGCCGTCGGCAAGTTCCGTGCCGCGGCGCGGGTGCGCGACGAGCTCGATCCGAATTTCGTCATCATCGCCCGCACCGACGCGCGCGGCGTGCAGGGCGGGACGCTCGCGGACGTGATCGCCCGCGCCAACGCCTATGCCGATGCCGGTGCGGATATGATCTTCCCGGAGGGACTGACCTCCATCGAGGAGGTGCGGCGGGTCTGCGCCGAGGTCAGCGTGCCGGTGCACTACAACAGGACAGGTGTATCTCCCCTGCTCGACCGCGAGGAGTTGCAGGCCTGCGGCGTCAAGATGGTCAGCAATGCCACCGGCAGCCTGCGCGCCGCGGCCCGGGCGATGTTCGATTATATGGCGGCCTTCAAGGCGGGCGACGCGGAGTTCCTGAAGGCGTTCTTCTCCGGCATCGCCGACCACCCGGTCGGGGACATGCACGAATTCGTCGGCTTCAAGGAAATCATGGCGCTCGAGGCCGAATACCTGCCGGCCGAAGACGCTCAGAAATACAACGGATCGATCGGCTATTCACCGCTCTGACAGGTAGAGCGGCGAATAGCCGATGGCGCGCAGCGCGCCCGCACACACGACTTCGAGAGAGGGGTCCAAGGACTCGATTGGAAAGGGAGCATCGAATGAGACTCAATAGACGTGCCTTTGTTGCAGGCGCCCTTGCGGCGCCACTGATGAGCAGGATGGCGTTTGCGCAGGACGGCAAGGCGCCCCTGGCGCTCGAGCTCGTCCAGAACCACCCATCCTACCAGCCGAGCGAGTCCGTGTTCCTGTGGGGTGTGCCCCGGCAACTCGGCTGGTTCGAGGAGGAAGGGGTGGATCTCGGCCTGCAGGCCGTCAACGGCTCGACGCCCGCGCTGCAGGCGGTCATCAGCAACAGCGCCGCGCTGGCCGCAATCTCCACCGACATCCTGATGAAGGCGCGCGAACAGGGCGGCAAGGTGCGCTCCATGTTCATCCACAAGACGCGCAGCGGCTGGATGCTGGGCGTGCCCCCGGGTTCGCCCCTCAAGAGCCTGTCCGAGTTCAAGGGCAAGCGCGTCGGTGTCAGCGGCCTCGGCTCGGGAGCTGTCAACGTGCTGCGACTCTCCTTTGCCGAAGCGGGGCTTCAGGAAACCGACTACTCCATCATCCCCATCGGCCAGGGCGCAGCGGCAGTTGCGGCGCTGGAATCGAACAACATCGACGCCCTCGGCTTCTGGGAAAGCGCTTTCGCGCAGTTGGAGAATGCGGGCAGCCAGTTCGATTACATTCCCCTGCCGGTGCGGTCGCGCCTCGCCGGCCTGCCGATCTGCGTGACCGAGGAGTACCTCGACAAGAACCGGGAACGGCTGATCGGCCTGATGCGCTGCTGGGCGAAGGCGATCGTATTCACCAAGGCCAATCCGGACGCGGCATTGCGGCTGTTCGTCGAAGCGGCCCCCAGCGCCCGCCCGGCCAATATTCCCATGGACCAATGGATGGTGGAGTCGAAGCGCACGCTGCTGGCCTTCATGGAGAATGTCGCCCACGAAGCGGACAAGCCACTGGGCTGGCACAATCCCGAGCAATGGCGTTCGACCTATGAGTTCTACGTGGCCTCCGGCACGCTCGAGGGAACCGTCGCGCCGGAGGACTGCTACACGAACGAATTCATAAGCGAAGCCAACAACTTCGACATCAAGGCCATCCAGGACCTGGCTGCCAGGACGTAAGTGCCCGCGCCGTGGCCGGCCGCCCCGCGCTGGCCGGCCACGACGCACGCCAGGAACCTCCCATGAAGATTGTCGCCTCCGCGCTCGACCGGGACCGGGCCTACAAGCTCCTCACGGGCGTCATCGTGCCTAGGCCGATCGCCTGGGTGACCACACTTTCACTACAGGGCGTGGTCAACCTGGCGCCGTTCAGCGCCTTCACCCTGGTGTCGTCCGAACCGCCGATGGTCGGCATGAGCATCAGCCGGAAGAACGGGGTGCTTAAGGACACCGCGCGCAACATCCGGCAGCGGCGCGAGTTCGTGGTCAATATCGTCGACGATACCATGGCCGACAAGGTGCACATGAGCGGCACCGAGTTCGCTCCCGAAACCAGCGAGGTGGACGTCCTTGGGCTCGACCTCCTCGACGGCGAGCATGTTGGCGTGCCACGCCTGGCGGCGGCCCAAGCCAGCCTCGAATGCCGCTTCTCGACCTGCGTGAACTTCGGCCGCGGCGACAGTGAATTCACCGTCGGCGAAGTGCTCGCCTTCCATGTTCGTGACGAACTTTACTGCGACGGCAAGATCGACACCGCCAGGTTGCGCCCGCTCTGCCGGATTGCGGGGCCGTCATACGCCGCGATGGGGGCGGTCACGACCCTGGCCCCGACCTACCGTTCCCCCCACCGCCCGGCTTCCTGAGGTCGACGCCGAAACGACCGAACGATCGCCAAGACCGGCGAAGTCTAGGCGCGAACCCGGGCGACCTCGTATGCCCACGGCCGCACCTGCCGGTCGCGTTCCCGGAAGCGCGCAATCTGCTCCATGCGGCTGAGCGTCAGGTCGATCTGGTCCAGGCCCTTGAGCAGCATCTCGCGCAGCGTCGCGGGGACGTCGAACGACCAGGTCCGATCCGCCGCCGACACACGCCCGGCGTCGAGGTCGACCGAGACCTGCCGGCTCCCATTGCTCGCCATTACCAGTGAGGCGATGGCTTCCACGTCCTCGATCGCCAATTCGACGGGCAGCAGGCCATTGCGGAAACAGTTGTTGTAGAAGATGCCCCCGAAGCTGGGGGCGATGACGGCGCGGAACCCCCAGGCCCGCAGCGCCATGGGTGCGGCCTCGCGCGAGGATCCGCAGCCGAAATTGCGATCCGCCAAAAGGATCTGCGCCCGGTTCCAGGGCGCGATATTCAGGATGAACTCCGGATTGGGCTCCCGCTCCCCGATATAGCGCCACGAGGCGAACAGGCTGGCGGCATAACCCTCGCTGCGGACGCGGACGAGTTCCTTGCCCGGCACGATCTGGTCGGTATCGATATTGATCCGCATGAGCGGCGCCGCGATCGCCGTAATGCGCGTGAAACTTTCCATCGTCTAACCCACAAGCTGGCGCACATCGGCAATCGCGCCCGCGATTGCCGACGCAGCAACCGTGGCCGGGCTTGCCAGGTGGGTGCGCGTCCCCGGCCCCTGCCGGCCTTCGAAATTGCGATTGGTCGTGCTGATGACGCGCTTGCCGCCCACCCGGTCGGCCGCTCCGCTCGAGCACATGGCGCAGGCCGCCTGGTGCCACTCGAACCCCGCTTCGAGAAACACCGTGTGCAGTCCCTCGGCCTCCGCCGCGGCGCGCACGCTCTCCGAACCCGGCACGCACACCGCCTGTATCCCGTCGGCAACCTTCCTGCCGCGCAGGACGTCTGCCGCAGCTCTCAGGTCGGAGAGCCGGGCATTGGTGCACGAGCCGATATAGGCGAAGTCGATCGGCACGCCCGCAATTGGCCGCCCGGCCTGCAGTTGGATGTAGTCCAGCGCGCGCTGGCTCATGTCGCGCGCCCCCGCATCGCCGATCTCCTCAGGGAGCGGGATTCGCCCGCCGATGCCGACGACCTGCTGCGGGCTCGTGCCCCAGGTCACCTGCGGCTCGATCTGCGAGCAATTGATGGTGACCTCGCGATCGAAGGCGGCGTCCGGATCCGTCGACAGTGACCGCCAGTGAGCGACGGCACGTTCCCAGGCCTCGCCCTCAGGGGCATAGGGACGCCCCCGCAGGTAGGCAAGCGTCACGTCGTCGGGTGGCACGAAGCCGTATTTCGCCTGAAACTCCACCGCCATGTTGCAGATGGTCATCCGCCCTTCCACAGGCATGCTGCGGATAACGGGGCCGGCGAACTCCACGGCATAGCCGATCCCGCCATTGGCGCCGATCACGCCGATGAGAAAGAGGATGATATCCTTGGCGTAAACCCCCGTCTGCAGTTCGCCCTCGAGGTTGACGCGCATCGTCTTGGGCCGCACCTGCGGCAGCGTCTGCGTTGCCAGTACATGCTCACATTCGCTGGCCCCGATGCCCCAGGCCAGGGCACCGACGCCGCCGACCGTACAGGTATGGCTGTCCCCGCACACCAGCGTTACCCCGGGCAGCGCAATGCCGAGCTCGGGGGAAACCACATGGACGATGCCCTGCAGTGCGTCGTTGGAATCGAAAAACGTGATGCCGTAGTCCCGGCTCAGCCGGCGCATGTCGCGGATGAGTTCGCCCCCGCCCCGGGAGCCCGTTTCATCCGGGCCACGTCCCGGCCGGCTGGAAACCAGGTGGTCGATGACCGCGAACACCTGCGCGTTGCTGTCGGGCCTCCGGCCCGACGCCTCCAGCTTTCTGATGGCAGCGCTGCCGCTCAGGTCGTGCAGGAACAGCCTGTCGATCTGCAACAGATCGGTATCGTCGCCGAGCCCGACGATGGCATGCTGCTCCCAGACCTTCTCGAAGAAGGTCTTCGGACCTGATAGCGAAGTCACGGTCGCGTCCTCAGGCGGTTTCGGGTTTCTCGAGCGCGGCCAGGTTCCTGATGCTCGTCAGCCGCAGGCGGTTGATGTGCCGCCGCATCAGCATTTCAGCACACTCCCCGTCGCGGTTCTCGATCGCGTCCAGGATGCGTCGATGCTCGTTCCAGGTGAGGTCCGTCCCGTGGCAAAGCCAGCTGGACGTCTGCCGCCACAACTTGAGGAGGCGGTAGAAGTCCTCGTTGAGGATCCGGCCGATCTGCGCGTTCCGGCTGCCCCGCACGATGCACAGGTGGAAATTTCGCGACCAGCTGTTCGACTTCTGGCTTTCGATTTCCTCTTCGTAGATCGACCTGAGTTCGGCGAGTTCGGTCTCGGTCATCCTCTCCGCAGCGAGCCCAGCGGCCATGCCCTCGAGCGCCTCGCGCAACTCGAAGGCCTGCAGGATCTCCTCGGGCGAATGCTCGATGACACGCGCCCCCGCATTGGGCGTGCAGCGCACCAGCTGCCGCTCTTCGAGCCGGCCGATGGCCTCGCGCAGTGGTCCCCGGCTCACGCCGAAGTCCCTTGCCAGTTCGGGCTCGTTCAGCTTTGCGCCGGGCCGAAGCGATCCCGAAACGATGCGCTCCACGATGCCGTCGAACACTCGGTGCGACTCGCGGCCCTCGCGACGCAGCTGCCGTTTGCCGCTTCTGTCTACTGTTTCCGCAAGCTTGCGGGCCTCAACTACCACCATTTCAGCAATCCTTTCGGCGTGATCGTAGCCCGGATCGCTAATGTGTCAACACTTTTCGTCGTTTCGCCGACTCCCGGACATACCTCCGGAGGAGGTTTTTCGGCCGCCCGGCGGGGCCGCACCACAGGTTCGGTACCTCCGTAGAGCAGCGGCAGCCACGCATGCGTGATGTCGCACCGAGAGCGCATCGCAGAGGTGAGTGGGTGGACGGACGGCAGTGGGCCGGCCCGCTTTCGCGGGCGGCCGGTGGTACCGCGTTCGCAGCGCGCCTCGAAGCGGGCGCGCAGCGGCAGGGTCGGGCAGCGGCGTCAGGCCGCGGTCGAGACGAACTTGGTGATCAGGTAAGGTTCGATCGCGTCGGATCCACCCTCCGAACCGTAGCCCGAGTCCTTGATGCCGCCGAAGGGAACCTCGGGAAGTGCGAGGCTGTTCTGGTTGATGGTCGTCATGCCTGCCTCGATACGCATGCCGAGCGCATGGGCGGTGGCGGCCGAACCGGTGAAGGCGTAGGACGCCAGGCCGAAGGGCAGCCGGTTGGCCTCCGCGATCGCCTCGTCCAGCGTCGAGAAGCGGTTGACGATGGCGAGCGGCCCGAACGGCTCCTCGTTCATCAGGCGCGCCTCGGTGGGCACGTTGGCGAGTACCGTCGGCTCGAAGAAGTTCCCCGTGTTGCCGACGCGGCGACCGCCCGTCTGCAGCGTGGCACCGCGCTCCACCGCATCCTGGATGAGCGCTTCGAGGGCCGGGATGCGGCGGTCATTGGCGAGCGGGCCCATCCGGGTCGCCGCGTCGAGGCCGTTGCCGACCTTGATGGATTTTGCCGCCTGCGTGAAGGCCGCGAGGAACGAAGGGAAGGCACCGTCCTGCACCAGGAAACGGGTGGGGGAGATGCACACCTGGCCGGCATTGCGGAACTTTGAAGCGGCCAGCAGGCTCACCGCCTTGTCGAGGTCGGCGTCGTCGAAGACGATGGCCGGCGCATGGCCGCCGAGTTCCATGGTGGCGCGCTTCATGTGCTGCCCGGCCAGCGCGGCCAGATGCTTGCCGACCGGGGTCGAGCCGGTGAAGGAGATCTTGCGGATCACCGGGTGCGGGATGAGGTATTCCGAGATTTCCGCCGGCACGCCATAGACGAGGTTGGCGACGCCCGCGGGCAGGCCGGCATCGACGAAGGCGCGGACCAGTTCGGCGGGGGAGGCCGGCGTCTCTTCAGGCGCCTTGACGATAATCGAGCAGCCGGCGGCAAGCGCCGCCGAAAGCTTGCGCACCACCTGGTTGATGGGAAAATTCCAGGGCGTGAAGGCGGCCACCGGACCGACCGGCAGCTTCACGGCCATCTGCATGACCCCGGGGGTGCGGGCCGGGATGATCTGGCCATAGGTGCGCCGCGCCTCTTCGGCGAACCAGTCGATGATGTCGGACGCGGCCAGCACCTCTGCCCTGGCCTCGGCAAGCGGCTTGCCCTGCTCGCGTGTCATGATCCAGGCAATGCGATCGGCGCGCACGCGCAGCAGCTCGGCCGCCTTGCGCATGAGTTTCGAACGCTCGAAGGCGGACGTCGCGCTCCAGATTCCGAAACCGCGATCGACGGCGGCGAGCGCGGCGTCGAGGTCGGCGCGCGTCGCATGCGCGACCTTGCCGATGGTCTCGCCGGTTGCCGGGTCGATGACGGGAATGCTCATGCCGTCGGCGCCCGGGCGCCACGTGCCGTCGATCAGGAGTTGCGTGTCGGGATAGACGAAGGCTGCGTCGGTCATGTCATCCGTTCCGTTGTCAGGGGCCGGCGCCCCGGTGGGCGCCGTCTTGGGCGGGCGCCGCCTCAGGCGGCGGCAAGGGTGGGGACTGGGAGGCGCGAGGGACCGGGGCGGGAGCGCTAATGCACCTCGATTGCCGAGAACGCCGCCCCGATCGCCTGTTCGAGCACGTCCAGCCCTTCGGCCAGAGTGTCGTCGCCGATCGTCAGCGGCGACAAGATGCGGATCACATTGGCGCGCGTCCCGCAGGACAGCAGGATGAGGCCCCGCTTTTCGGCCTCGCTGACCACGCGGGCGGCGAGATCGGGGGCGGCACGCCTCGACTCCCTATCCTCGACAAGCTCGAACGCGACCATGGCACCGAGCGCGCGCACGTCGCCGATGCGCTCCAAGCCCTGGCGCTGGGCGATGGCGCGAAGCGTCGAGGCGATACGCTCGCCGATCACGCGCGCACGCGCGCAGAGGTCTTCCTCTTCGATGACGTCGAGCACCGCATTCGCCGCCGCAACCGCAAGCGGATTGCCGGCATAGGTTCCGCCGAGGCCGCCCGGATGGGCCGCCGCCATGATCTCGGCCTTGCCGACGACGGCCGAGAGCGGGAAGCCGCCGGCCAGTCCCTTGGCCATGGTCACGAGGTCGGCGGTCACGCCGGAATGCTCGATTCCGAACATCCTGCCGGTACGCGCCATTCCGGCCTGCACTTCGTCGACGATAAGCAGAATACCGTTCTCGTCGGCGATCTCGCGCAAGCGACGGAGGAAGGACGTTGGCGCGATATTGAAGCCGCCCTCGCCCTGCACGGGCTCGACGATGAACGCGGCGACGCGGTCCGGCTCCACGTCGGAAACGAAAAGGCGCTCCAGGGAGGCGATGGCGTCCTCGGTGGTGACGCCCAGATAGGCATTGGGAAAGGCGGCATGGTAGATCTCGGCGGGGAACGGGCCGAAATTCTTCTTGTAGGGCGACACCTTGCCGGTCAGCGCCATGCCCAGCATGGTGCGCCCGTGAAAGCCGCCGCTGAAGGCGACGACACCCGAGCGCCCGGTATGGGCGCGGGCGATCTTGACCGCATTCTCCACCGCCTCGGCGCCGGTCGTAACGAGCATCGTCCGGTTTTCGGCCCCGGTCGGCGCGATGGCGTTCAGCCGCTCGGCGAGGCGCACGTAGCCCTCATAGGGCGCCACATGGAAGCAGGTATGGGTAAAGCGCTGCGCCTGCTCCTGCACCGCCTGCATCACCCTGGGGTGGCGGTGCCCGGTATTGTTGACGGCGATACCGGCGGCAAAATCGATGTAGCGCTTGCCGTCCACGTCCCACAGTTCGGCATTATCGGCGCGCTCCGCGTAGATGCCGCGCGTGGCGACGCCGGGGGCAACGGCAGCCTTCTGGCGGGCCTGCAACTGTGCTGAACTGGTCATCCGTCTGCCTTTCCTGAAGCAATACGGACCTCATAGCACTGCTCATTATTTTGAGCAAGGCGCGGACAAAATCCTGAGCATCACAGATAGGGCGGCGTGCAGGCCGATATGACCACCGTGCGGGCCTCGGAAACGTTGCGGAAGCGATGCGGGATGCGGCTGTCGAAGAGATAGGCCTCGCCCGCCTTCAACAGGCGCACCTCGCTGCCGACGGTGAGCTCGAGTACGCCCTCGACGACATAGCCACCCTCGTTCGAGGCATGCTGGAGGAAAGTCTCGCCGGTATCCGCGTTCGGCTCGTAGACTTCATGCAGGATCTGGAGGTTGTGGCTGCGGGCGTCCCCGACCTGTCGGAAACTCATGTTCCCTTCGCCGAAACCTATTGAATGTGCAGCAACTCTCGATGTCAGATCGATGAGCTCGTGGGCCTGGAAGAACGGCCCCGGGGGCAGCTTTCGCTCCGGCTCGAAGAAGTCGGCCATGTCGACACCCAGGCCCGCGAGGATCTTTCGCAGGGTCGAGATCGACGGGCTGATCTTGTTCTTCTCGACATTCGAGATCTGCGCATGGGGAACGGCCGCACGTTGCGCGAGCTGGCGCTGCGACAGCCGCGCGGCCGTGCGGATGGCCTTCAGCCGGGCGCCGATATCGAACTGCGTTTCCATATCTCGTCCAAGACCTGTCTGCCCAAAATGCCCAGCCAACCTGACCGGTTGCCATCGCCGAGCGGCCAATATGTAAACCGAATTTCGGGGGTAGCCAAGGAATCTCCGCGGCATGGCCCGATCCATGCGGGTGTGCATAGCGAAGCCTTCCTGGCTTGCGATGCTGAAAGTTCCGCCCTGCCCTGCCGGCACATGCTACTGGAATCCGCCCTTCCGTTGGGCGATGATCGCGGCGTCAGCCGGCGGCTGCGCCAACGCAGCGGCCGGCGCTGGACGCCGGCCGCGGCGCCGCACTCCCCCGTCCGGGTCTGTCGGCGCGA
>NZ_DASWVV010000017.1:0-1611 GCF_036406155.1 Devosia sp.
CCGGCTGCCCGGCGGCGGCGGCTCGGGCGGGGGCGGCTTCTCGCGGCCGCGCAGCGGGTCCGCCGGCACGCGCCGGCATGGCGGCTTCAAGACCGGCGGCGGATTCTAGGCTCCCGGCGCTCCGGCGCCGTCAGGATAGGGCGGTCAGATGAGGCCGCGCTCGGCGAGGAAGTCGTCGAGGCCCACATGCGTCATGGATTCGAACTCGTCGACCGCGGCCGCCAGCCGCCGGCGCTGGTCGAGCACCTGCGTGAACACCTGCTTCAGTTCGGGCGGCATCCCCAGGCTGGCCCAGCGCCGGGCGACGTGCTCGGGCAGCCCGAGTACGGCACAGAAGGCCTCGAGGCTGCCGTAGCCGAGATCGGCGACGAAGGCGCGCGTCTCCTGCGGGCTCATGCGCATCTCGACGACGCTCTCCTCGCGCGGCGGCTCCGCCGTGGGCGGCCGGCGCTGCTCGAGCACCAGGGTGAAAACCTGCTTCATCTCGGAGGAGACCCCGAAGCGATCCCAGCGCCGGGCGATGTGCTCGGGCAGGCCGATGGCGGCGCAGAACGCCTCGATGCTGTCATAGCCGAGGTCGGCGACGAAGGCGCGCGTCGCCTCGGGGGTCATGCGCGTCTCCAGCACGTGGTCGCGCAGCCGCTCGGCCACGAGCTTCACGTCGGACGGCGCCGCCGTCATCAGCTTGCCGACGACGGAGCGCAACTCCGAAGGATCGAAAGCTGGCATCGAACACTCCTTTTCGCCTCGCTGGCGGCGCGCGGTTTCCGGCCGCTGCCGCCTGCATTCGGGCGGCAAGGTCCTACGCGCGCGCCCGGCCGTCAAGTGGCGCGCGGGGCGGCTCAGACCAGCAGGCGCAAGGGCTGCTCGACCGCCTGCCGGAAGGCCGCCGCCAGCTCGGCCGCCAGCGCCCCGTCGACGGCGCGGTGATCGGCCGAGAGCGTCACCGTCATCACCTGGCCCGGCACCAGCGCGCCGTTTTCGACCACCGGTCGCATCTCGCCGGCCCCTACCGCAAGGATGGTCGCCTGTGGCGGGTTGATGATGGCGGCGAATTCGCGCACCCCGTACATGCCGAGGTTGGAGACAGCGGTCGTGCCGCCCTCGTACTCCTCGGGGCGCAGCCGGCGGGCCCGGGCGCGCCCGGCCAGTTCCTTGACCTCGTTGGAGATGGTGGCGAGGCTCTTGCTCTCGGCCTGCCGCACGACCGGCGTCATCAGGCCGCCGGGGAGGGAGACGGCGACGCCCACGTCGACGTGGCGGTGGCGCAGCAGCCCCTCCTCCGTCCAGGTGACGTTGGCCGCGGGGACCGCCCGCAGCGCCGCCGCCAGGGCCTTGATCACCATGTCGTTGACGGAGACGCGGTAGGCGGGCACCTCGCCCTCCGCCCCGGCCGTGACCGGGGCCGCGGCGTTGAGTTCGGTGCGCAGCGCCATGAGGCGGTCGATGCGGCAATCGAGGGTCACGTAGAAATGCGGGATGGTGAGCTTGGCCTCGACCAGCCGCCGGGCGATGGTGCGCCGCATGCCGTCATGCGGGATGAGCTCGTCGCCCGGTGCGGCGACGGGGGCCGGGACCGGGGCCGGCGGCGGAGTGGGCGCCGCGGGCGGC
>NZ_DASWVV010000018.1:0-4493 GCF_036406155.1 Devosia sp.
CTCGACCGCGGCAGCCTCCGGCGGCGGCGGCTCCTCCGCCTCGACGGGCGCGGCGAGCGGAACAAGCAGCGGCGGCTCGATTTCGGTCGCCGCCAGCCTCAGGCCCTGCGGCGCGCCGAGTGCGATGCTGGTCTTGAGCGCGGCCAGGTCGGCCGTGGTGGCGGCCCGGCCGGACAGCGTGATGGCGGTGCCGCGCAGCGCGCCCTGCCCCGCGCTCATGTGGCTGAGCGCCTCGAGCACGAAATCGACGCCCGACTGGAAGCGCTCGGGAGCGCCGCGGGCCAGTTCCAGTCCTGAGGCGTCGACGCCGGCAAGCGCATCGAGGCGCGCCTGCGTCGCCGCGTCGGGCACGTAGCCGTCGAGGACGACGGCGCTGCCCTGGCGGATGGCGGTGAACTCATAGAGGGCGACGCGCGGCGGCGCCAGTTCGACATCGGCGCCGACTTCGTTGGCGGCGACGGTGACTTCGGCGGCGGTCTGGCGGTCGCCCGGCGTGCCGGCAAGGACCATGACGGCATCGCTGACGGTCACCGAGCCCTCTTCCAACCGCACAAGATTCTCGAGCAATTCCAGAGCGGTCGCCTCGAAACCTGCGGGCGCGCCGGAAGCCAGCACCAGGCTGGTCGACACCGGCACGGCTTCGCCGCCGATGGCGCGCAGGCGCTCGACGAAGGCCTCGCTCGGGCTGTGGCCGGAAACGGTCAGCCGGGCGCCGTCGAAGCTCGCGCGCCACTCGAAGGGGGCGGCGAGCGGCGGGGCGAGGTCGAGCGCGGCGACCCGGATGCCGGGCGGCGGCGCGGTTTGCGCCAGCCGGGACAGTTCGTCCCAGGCGTCGGCGGAGCGGGCGCGGCCGGCAACCGACAGAGTAAGGTCGGCGAGGCGCACTTCGCCTTCGTCGAACAGGGCGAGGAAGGCGAGGCCGTGCTCGACGGCCGCCTGCCAGGCGGCGCGCTCGGGGGCGCCGGACATGAGGCGCAATTCGTCGCTGGCGGCGCCGGCGGCGCGTGCGATGCGGGCGTGGGCGGCCTCGTCCGGCACGCCGCCGGAGAGCGCGACGCCGCTCGCATCAACGCGGGCGACGAAGGGAAACGGGCTCACCTGTTCGGCGAGGACAATGCCGGAAGTGACTGAACGGACGCCATGAACGGCGGCGACGCGTGCCACCAGATCAGCGACCATCTGCGGCGACGCGGCGGTGCCAGTGACGAGGGCGTCGCGGCCCTCGAAGCTGACGGAGGCCCAGGACAGGCGCGATTCGGATAGCGCCGCGTCGGTGCGGGAGGTGAGGTCGGCGGCGATGTTCTCGCCCGTCATCAGCACGGCGAGCGCGGTGCCGCCGACCACGGTGACGAAGCCCGGCACCCCCCACCGCAGAAACACGCCGCTCATCCCAACCCCTGCAAACTCGATTCCGTCCCGTCCTTTAGCGCGTCCGGCGGCGGCGCGAAAGCACGGTGGTGGCCACATTTCCGCCGCCCTGATGAACCGCGCCTGAATGGCCCATGGCGGCCTGCACCCCCGCAAAAAGAAAGGCCCGGCAAAAGCCGGGCCTCCCTCGTATCGGTGTAAGGGAAACCCTTACTCGAAGGTCTTGGCAGCCTTGAACGTCGCCTTGTAGGCACCGTTCGAGTACACTTCGCCCTTGAGGGACGAGGTGAAGCCGCCGCCGGGAGCCCAGGCAACCTGAGCCGAACCGTAGAAGGCGTCTTCGGCGTTCGCTTCGCCGGCATCGCCGTAGGCGAGTGTGTCGACGTCGCTGGCGTACATACCGACTTCGCCCGTGAGCGTAATGCTCTCGGTGACCGTGGCGACGACCTGCGCCGCGACCTGGTAGAAGTTGTTGTCTTCGAAGGCATCGTGGTACCAGCGGCCGCCGATGTTGATCTTCACGCCATCGGTGACGGCAAAGCCGGCCGACGCGCCGAAGCCGTAGTCGGTGTCGCCAGTGATCGCGGCGCTGGTCCCCTTCAGGGCCGGGTCGCGGTCAGCAGCAGCCTCACCGGAGATGGCGAGGGTGAACATGTCGAACGTGGCCGAGACGGAAGCCAGGGCGTTCCAGTACTCGGTGTCGTCGGCGGCAACCGCGGCGACGACCTTGAAGGCGTCGAAAGTGCCGGTGAAGCCGGCATGGATGCCCCAGTTCTCGATGGTGCCGTCGAGGACGCCGCCGCCGGCCACGGACACGTGGGCCGAGATGCCGTCGCCGGCATAGGCGATGACGCCGGCCAGCACGCCGGCCTGGGCCGGGTTGCTGTCATTGAGGTTCTCGAGGCCGACGCCGATCGAGAGGCCGTTGCCGAGGTCGGAGGTGACCTGGATCACGACGCCGCCGTCATCGACGAACTCGTCGACCACGACTTCGTCCCACTTCACGCCGACATCGACGTTCGAGGAGTTGAACAGGCCGAGGAAGTTCAGCGGGGCGTCGTCGCCGAAGTTGATGATCGAGGACTTCTTACCGGCCATGATGACGGTCGAGTCGCCGATCGCCACATAGGCCTGGTCCATGATGACGCCGCCGGTGTCGGAACCGGTGGTCGAGGACAGGTGGCCTTCGTCGTAGAAGCGGATGTCCTTGACGTCCTTGAGCTTCAGGACGGCCTTGGCCGGGCCGAAGTCGCTGTCGGCGGTGGCGACGAACTGGATCCACGACTCGAGGCGGGAATCCCACTCGAGGTTGAAGTCCTCGTCGTCAGTCCAGCCGTCGTTGAGGACGGACGTGCTGTCGTCTTCCGTCACGCCGAGCAGGGCGTCATCCTGGTAGTCGCCCCAGCTGAACGCATAGTTCACGCCGCCGGTGATCTGCAGGCAGTTGGTGTCCGACGAGATCGTCAGGCCCGAGAGACCGAGCGCATCGCAGACGTCGAGCGACGTCAGCACGCCCAGGTCAGCCGCAAATGCGCCGGTCGAGAGACCCGCCGCGGCAACAGAACCCAGAAGAAGGCTCCTGATTTTCATTGTTGACCTCCAAAGTCAGTCATTCTTTGTGCCGGTTGCCCAGCGGTTTGCCGAAACGCGACCACACTTCTTAGTGTGTGTTGTCGTCGCGTTGCGACCGACAAACGATCCCATGCATGGATTCGCAAGACCAACCATACGCAAGCCGACCGGGGACGCAACCGCGGCCAGCGGCCAAAAGCGTGGCGACAATGTGGTTGTCCCTGCCCTGTTGCAGATTCACCACAGATGCGGAAACGGGTTGTTAAGAAGTGTGAACGGGAGGGGATTGGCGGCCGCCCCCTCCCCGGCCCTCCCCGCGCCACGCGGGGGAGGGTGGGCGGCGAACTCCGCGTATCGGCCCGGCAATCCCCAGGCTCCGCACGATGGTGCCCAGCGCACAACGGCACACCCTCCCCCTTGCGGGGAGGGTTGGGGAGGGGGCGACCGAGTGCGGCGGCGCGCCCCCTCCACCACCCTTCGGGTGGTCCCCCTCCCCCGCGTTGCGGGAGAGGAGTCCTGACTGCGGGGGAGAGGAGTCCTGACTGAGAGACCAGCAGTCGGGGGCCCTCCCCCGTTTACGGGGGAGGGGGACCACGCGTAGCGTGGTGGAAGGGGCGGCAACGCCACGGGGGGCAGATGCGGGCACCGATCCTGACCCAGAAGCGCGCGAGGCTGCTGCGACGCAACCTCACGCTGCCCGAGCGTACGCTGTGGGCGCTGCTGCGGCGCGACGGGCTGGGCCTGCATTTCCGTCGGCAACACGCGCTCGGCTCGTATGTGCTCGATTTCTACTGCGCCACGGCACGGCTGTGCGTCGAGGTCGACGGGCCGGTGCATGCGGAACGGGCGGCGCCCGACGCGCGGCGGGACGCCTGGCTCGGCGAACAGGGCATAAGGACGCTGCGGTTCTCAGTGGAGGAGGTCGAGCAGAGACCGGCGGTGGTGCTCGCGGCGATACGGGACGCGGCGGCCCGCTCCTCCGGTTGAGATTTCCGCCCCCTCCACCACGCTACGCGTGGTCCCCCTCCCCCGCTGCGCGGGAGAGGAGTCCCGACTGTGAGTCGCGGGAGAGGAGTCCTGACTGCAAGAGGTCGCGGTAGGGCGCCAGGCGGTCGGCGGGTGGGGGGGATGGGCCGATTTCCGGCTCGGGGTCGAAGGGGGCAAGGCAGGGGGGGTGCCAGTCAAGGCCGCAGAAATCGAGGATGGCGCGCATCGGCGCCTCCGGGGCGCGGCGGAGGGCGGCGACGTCGACATCGAGGATGGCGCCGGGGAAGACGGCGTGCCAGTGCGCCATGAGCCGGCGGTAGAGACGGTAATACGCGGCGAGATCGCCCAGATCGGTGGAGAACTCGTAGCCGGGGCGGCCGAAATATTTCTGGTAGATGGCGACGGCGTGTTCGAGCGGGTCGCGCACGCAGTGCAGGATCACGGCATTGGGCAGCGCCAGCCGGATGAAGCCGATCTGCATCAGATTGAGCGGCATGGTGTCGAGCAGGCGCAGCGGCGGCGGCGCCAGCCGGCGGGCGCCGGCCAAGTACTCCGCCGCCAGCGCC
>NZ_DASWVV010000019.1:0-22363 GCF_036406155.1 Devosia sp.
GGCGATGTCGATCCACCGGCGCTCCTCGGCGGTGCGCTGCGGCAGGTGGCGGGATTGCGCCGGCCCGGCCTTTTCCGGTTCGAGGAAGCGCTTGACGATGCGGTCTTCCAGCGAATGGAAGGTGACGACGGCCAGCCGCCCGCCCTCGCCGAGCAGCCGTTCGCTGGCGAACAGGCCCTCGACCAGTTGGTCGAGTTCGGCGTTGACGGCGATCCGCAGCGCCTGGAAGCTGCGCGTCGCCGGATGGGCGTCCCCCGGCCTGCGGCCGATCGCCTTCTCGATCAGTCGGGCCAGTTGCCCGGTGGTGGTGATCGGCTGCCCGGCCCGGGCGGCGACGATGGTGTGGGCGATACGCCGCGACCGGCGCTCCTCGCCATAGGCGAAGAGGAGGTCGGCCAGTTCGGCTTCGGCCAGCGTGTTGACGAGGTCGGCAGCGCTTTGCCCCTCGCGCTCCATGCGCATGTCGAGGGGCCCGTCGCGCATGAAGGAAAAACCGCGATCCGCCTCGTCGAGCTGCATCGAGGAGACGCCGATATCGAGGACGACGCCATCGACCGGCTCCCCCGCCGCCAGTTCGTCCAGCGTCGAGAAGGCGCCGGGCACGAAGCGGAAGCGATCGGGATGCTCGGCGCTCAACCGCGCCGCAAGGGGGGCGACATCGGGGTCGCGGTCGACGGCGATCACCGAGGCGCCGGCGGCCAGCAGCGCGCGCGAATAGCCTCCGGCCCCGAAAGTGCCGTCGAGGATGCGCGCACCCGCCAGCGGGCCGAGCGCAGCCAGCACCTCGGCGAGCAGGACCGGCACGTGCGGCACGCCCTGCTCGCTCACTTCCGGCCTGCCCATGATACGCCTGCTACTCCCTGCCGGCCGTGCGCCGGAACGCTACGCGCTCCACGTAAGGAGCCTTCCGCCCACTGTGCCGGTTGGAGTTTAAGATTCTGTTGAGCATGGCGGCGCGGCGGCGGCGGCGCCGGGCGGGAAAAACGTGCCAGTTGACCTGTAAGCCGGGTTCTGTAGGGCGGGATCGCTCCCGCGTGGTGGCCATTCATCTTGGAACCCTGTTGCCAGGGGCCTCATGCAACCAACCCGGATGACTGGCCTCGAAACCGGCCCGGGTCGCCCCGCGTCATCCCTATTTGGTCTTGCTCCCGGTGGGGTTTGCCGTGCCGTCCCTGTTGCCAGGTCCGCGGTGCGCTCTTACCGCACCCTTTCACCTTTTCCCTGCCGCGGCAGGGTAGTCTGCTTTCTGTGGCACTTTCCCTGGGGTCGCCCCCGCCGGCCGTTAACCGGCACCGTATTTCGATGGAGCCCGGACTTTCCTCCCCGCATGCGCGGAGCGGCCACCCGGTCAACTGGCCCGCTGATGTAGTGATTGCGCCCCTGCCCCGTCAAGCGCCGGCGGGCGCGGGCCGCTTCTTCATGATCATGGCGTAGGCCTGGTTGATCGCCGCCATCCGTGCCGTGGCGATATCGATCAGTTCCTCCGGCACGCCCTTGGCGATCAGCCGGTCGGGGTGGTGCTCGGCCACCAGCCGGCGATACACGCGCCGCACCTCGCTGCGGTCGGCGCTGGCATCCAGCCCCAGCACGACATACGGGTCGCCGCCATCGTCGAACAGCACGTGCTGCGCCGCAAGTTGCTCGAACCGCGCATCATCGAACCCGAAGATGTTGCTGACGGACTTGAGATAATCCAGTTCGGCCTCATGGATCATGCCATCCGCCGAGGCGATGAAGAACAGCCCGTCGAGGACGTGCTCGAGCGTCTCGGGACTATCGTAGAAGAAGCGGCCGATCTTCCTCGCGTAGGCCTCGTAGCCGGCCACGTCCTGCTGGGCCAGCCGGAACAGGCGATCCACCTGCTCCTCGATGCCCGGCGGAATTTCGACAGTGCGCTGGAAGGCGCGCAGTTCCGAGGCCGTGACGACGCCGTCAGCCACCGCCATCTTCGCTGACAGCGCGATCAGCGCCAGAGTAAAGGCGGCGTCCTTGCCACCCGGCAGCCAGGTGTCGGGATCGAGGCCGTTCGCCAGCGACCCGATCACGCCGGTGCGCTGTGAGAACGATCCCACCATGGAGGACAGCCTTTGCCAGACCGACGACATGACGCCCTTCCGCTTGGCCGCCGCCCGGCGGCTGACCGGAAATTGAAATACCGAAAACAGGCAGGATTCTATGATGCACCTCAAGGGGTAGCCGCTGCTTTTGCGCCACCCCGCGTCAAGCGTCAGGCGGTCAGAAGCGGAACCACCCCGATTCGTCGGCCCGCAGGCGGCGGATGAGCCTTGCCCCGCTGCGGTTGGGACCCTGGTCGAGATAGTACCCGTCCGGATCGTAATCGGAACCGGCGTCGGCCTGCTCCGACTCGCTCATCAGACCGCGGCGTTCGAGATATTCGGCGAGCGAGCCCGAATCCCACTCCTGCAACTGTTCCTCGTCGATGATCCTGGGTTCGTCGTCGAGCACGGGCGCGACCGCCCGCATCGTCGCTTCGCGCCGGGCCACGGCCTCCTCGTCGAGGACGAGGGGCGTATCGTCGGCCGGCAGCGTCGCGGTTGCGGCGCGCGACCGCGGCCGCAGGGACGCCGGATAGGGCTCGGGCGCGACCAGCGCAACGTCGACCACCTCGTCCGAGGCGGCCGGGGCAGGCTTGCCAGGCACGACCAGCGGCTCGGTCGCCACCGGGGCCAGCGCCTGTTGCGTCGGAACCGGAGCATCGGAGATGTAGGAGGGCAGCTTCCTGCCGGACGCCATGTATTTCTCGACGGCGCCGTTGCCGCCGGCCGCCGTCGCGGCCGCCTGCCCAGCCGGCGCCACCGGCCGGACAGCCGGGACAACCGGTTTCACGGTCGGCACGGCCGGCTTCGCCACGGCGTCGATCGAGGCCGTTTCGGTGGCATCGGGGGCCGCGTCCACGCTGGCCGTGTTGGCCGAGGGACGGGTGAGCATGTCCGCGGAGGGTACGGCGAGGATCAGGACAAGGCCTGCCCAGGCCAAGCCGCCCGTAAGCTTCGAACTCAATTTCATTGGCTGCTGTCCTATGTCCGGCGCCCCGTTTGCCCGCGGCGGAGAGAAGTCAATCAACGTGGCCATTTTGTGGATGGCACCACTTCGCGACGCTAGTGAACGCAACCTGAACGGGCGCTGAACGCGCGCTGTCTAGTCGGGGCGCACCCCGAGCAAGCGCGCCAGCGCCAGCACGAGGCTCGCCCGGTTGAGCGTATAGAAGTGGAATTCGGTGACGCCATGATCCACCAGTTCCAGCACCTGCTCGGCGGCGACGGCCGAGGCGACGAGCGCGTGCGTCTCGGGGTCGTCCTCCAGCCCTTCGAAGCGTTCGGCCAGCCACGGGGGAATGGCGGCGCCGCAACGCGAGGCAAAGCCCGAGATCTGCCGGAAGCTGTGGATGGGCTGGATGCCGGGCACGATCGGCGCCGTGATTCCCGCCTTGCGGGCGCGCTCGACGAAACGGAAATAGTCGTCGTTGTCGAAGAACATCTGGGTGATGGCGCGCGCGGCCCCGGCGTCGAGCTTGCGCTTGAGATTGTCGATGTCGGCCCGCCAGTCCGGGCTCTGCGGGTGCTTCTCCGGATAGGCCGCGACCGAGATGTCGAAATCACCCAGCCGGCGGATGCCGGCCACCAGTTCGGCGGCGCTGCGGTATCCGTCGGGGTGCGGCGTGAACGGCTGGCCGGCCCCTTCGGGCGGATCGCCGCGCAGGGCCACGATGCGGGTGATGCCGGCTCGCCTGTAGCCCTCGACCACCGCGTCCACCTCGGCGCGGCTGGCGCCGACGCAGGTGAGGTGGGCCGCCGCATCGACGCCGCTCTCCGACTTGATGCGGCTCACGAGCCGCAGCGTGCGCTCTCGCGTCGAGCCGCCCGCCCCATAGGTCACGGAAACGAAGCGGGGCTGCAGCGGCGCCAGCTTGCCGATCGACTCCCAGAACCGCTCCTCCATGGCATCCGTCTTGGGCGGGAAGAATTCGAAGGACACCGCCAGCGGCGGCCGTTCGGTCCGGACCTTGCGGCTGGCACGGGGATCGTGGATGGCGTTCATTCTGTCCAGTTCCCGTCGGGGTCGTTGGCGAGGCGCCAGAGGCAGACTGTCAGCCCCGCGCCGTTGCTGGGAGGAAAGCTCCTGAGTTCGGCGACACGCAATCCGGCGGCACGCGCCCAGCCCGCCATTTGCTGCGCGCCGATGCCGAGCCGCCGGTGCGCGTGGTGGCTGCGCAGGAACTCGAGGTCGTGCGGCGCGAAGTCGACGATGAGGATCTCGCCGTCGGCTCGCAGCAGCCGGCGCGCCTGCCCCAGCACGCGGCCCGGATCGTCGAAATAGTGCAGCACCTGGTGGATGACGATGAGATCGGCGCTGCCGAGCGAGGCGTCGAGATCGGCGATGTCGCCCAACCGCACCTGCGCGTTGCCGATCCCGGCGGCGGCGAGCTTGGCGCGGGCGATGGCCAGCATCTCCCGGCTGGAATCGATGCCGACGGCGCGCCGGTAGTGCGGCGCCAGCAGCTCCAGCATGCGACCGGTACCGGTTCCCAGATCGAGCAGCAGATCGGCGACGCGCCCGTCGACCGCCTCGAGGATGGCCGCCTCGACCGCCTCCTCCGGCACGTGCAACTGGCGCAGCCGGTCCCAGCTGTCGGCAACCTTGGCGAAATAGGCAGCCGCCTGTTCCTGCTGGGCGGCGCGCACCGCGGCAAGCCGGGCGCGGTCACGAGCCCGGTCCGAATCGTCGGCATCGATGCGCGCGACCAGCCAGCGCGCCAAATCGCCGCCGGCGCCGCCCTCGGCGAGGCCGTAATAGGCCCAGGCCCCCTCGGCGTTGCGGCTCACGAGGCCGGCATCGGCCAGCAGCTTGAGGTGCCGCGATACCCGCGGCTGGCTCTGCCCCAGGATCTCGGTCAGGTCCTTGACCGAGTGCTCGCCGTCGCACAGCAGCGCGAGCAGGCGCAACCGCGTCCCCTCCCCGGCGGCGCGCAGCACGTTCACCAATGTTCCTGAATCGGCCACTCGGTCATCCCATCAGATATAAAGATATCTTTATATCTAGCGGAACGCCCGGTCCAGTGCAAACCGCGCCCAGCTGAGCCCTCGCCTACGGCGAGGATCAGGCGACGCCGATGACCCGCTCCTCGTTGGGCAGCCGCTTGCGGAAGGAGTGCGCGCGCCAGGTCTCGAAGATCTCGGCGGCCTCCTCGCGGGACAGCGCCTCGAAGCGGCGCCGGATATTGCTGCGGTCCGCGTCGGTCGGCAGGTCGCGCCACGGCATCGAGGCGACCATCGCCTCGAACAGGTCGGGGGCGACGCCGAGCGCCCTGAGCGCCACGGTGATGGCGACGTAGTCCTGCATGGCCAGCCACTTGACGAAGACTTCGGGGCCGACCCGCAGCAGCACCGTAAGGGCCGCGGCGGTGTGGTGGCCGTAGCCGAAGCGGGCAAAGCGCATCAGCGCCCGCTCGTCGAGCTGCTTGCGGTCCGACAGCGCCTTCACCTGGTTGTAGGCAACCTTCCACTCCTGGCTCGAGAAGCCGGCCCGGTTGCGCATCCGGTTATAGACCACGGCGCTGACCTTGCCGATGGTGACCGGGTCGACCCGCGGTTCGATGCGGGCGATCGATTCGAGCACCTTGTCGCCCGCCTCGTGGATTTCCCCGCGCAGCGACTTCCAGTCGATGTCGGTGCGGCCGCGCAGATCCTTGGCGAGTTCGGTGTCGTTGCTGGCGCGGGCAACGAGGCTCTCGAGCGCCGCCTGCCCCAGTTCGGCATTGGCGTTGCGCACCAGGCGGACGACGGAGGAGCGCTCGCCATGCCGCGCGATCGCCTCGCCGACCCGTTCCGGCACGCTCGAGCGGCCGGCGATGGCCATGCGGTGGGCCTCGCTGCGGTTGGTGATGATGTCGATGAGGTCGTCGTCGGAGAGAACGTTGGAGAATTCGAGCAGCGGCGCCGCCACCTCGATGACATCGTTGGCCAGCCTGACGACGACATTGCCGGGGGCCCTGTCGAGCGGCGCGAGCAGCTTGGCCACGTGCGTGCGTGCCTCGACCTCGACGAGCTCGGCCAGCTGGCACAAGACCTCGTCGTATTGCGCCACCTGCTCGTCGTCGCAGCGGTCAGAGACGTAAGAGAAGAGCTGCGCCATGTTCCGGAACAGCTGGTCCCGTTCCATGACGTTGGCATCCCCGTTCAGGACCCTGAAGGTGGAAAAGGCGCGGGCCGTGCCTTCCTCGATATCCTGCATCTGCCTTTCCTCCGGCGTTCTGCCGCTACTATGGGGCAAGACTGGCAGGTGAGGATAAAGCGCTGTCTGAAGCCGGCTCCGCGAATTTGCATAAAATTGTGCCGGTTCCGGCAACTCCCCGCGGGCAAACGGCACCGGGGCAAGCCCGGTGCCGTCCGTCCGCGGGACGCGGGTTTACTCCGCGGCGACGGTATCGCCGCGGGAAATGGTGTCCTGCGCCGATGCGGCCTGGGCCGCGAGCGCGGCGCGGACGCCGTCGCCATAGGCCTTGGCGATGAGGTCGAAGTGGGCGAGCTGGCGCTCGACGATGAACGCGGGAACGCCCTGCATTGCCGCGGCGATGTTCGAGAACAGCCGAGCCCTCTGGCCGGCGTCGAACAGCTCGAACAGCGCCCGCGGCTGGCTGTAGTCGTCGTTGCCGATGCGGTGGTTATAGCGATCGGCATCGCCCGAGATGCGCAGCGGCGGCTCGGCGACGCTGCGGTCCTCGACCGGCCCGCCGAACGAGTTCGGCTCGTAATAGGCGTCCGGGTTGCCGGCCCTCGAACCCATGAAGTTCATCTGGCCGTCCTTGTGGTAGGTGTGGACCGGCACCCTGGGCGCGTTGACCGGCAGCGCCTCGTAGTGCGTGCCGAGCCGGTAGCGGTGCGCATCGGCGTAGGAGAACACGCGCGCCTGCAGCATCTTGTCGGGGGAAAAGCCGATGCCGGGGACGATGTTCGACGGCGAGAACGCCGCCTGTTCGATCTCGGCGAAATAGTTGTCGGCGTTGCGGTTGAGCTCCAGCACGCCGATCTCCATCGGCGGATAGTCGGCATGCGGCCACACCTTGGTGAGGTCGAACGGATTGTACGGCGTCTTGTCCGCATCCGCCTCGGGCATGATCTGCACCTGCACCGTCCAGCGCGGGAAGCGGCCCTGCTCGATGCCGCCGAACAGCTCCTCCTGGTAGCTCTCGCGGGTCTTGCCGATCAGCTGCTCGGCCTCGGCGTTGGTGTAGTGGCGGTGGCCCTGCTGCGTCTTGAAGTGGAACTTCACCCAGAAGCGCTCGCCCTTGGCGTTCCACAGCGAGTAGGTGTGCGAGCCGTAGCCGTTCATGTACATCGGCGCCACCGGCAGGCCGCGGTCGGAGAACAGGATCGTCACCTGGTGCAGCGATTCCGGGCTTTGCGACCAGAAGTCCCACATCGCCGTGGCCGAGCGCATATTGGTGCGCGGGTGGCGCTTCTGGGTGTGGATGAAATCCGGAAACTTCAGCGGATCGCGCACGAAGAACACCGGCGTGTTGTTGCCGACGAGGTCCCAGTTGCCGTCCTCGGTATAGAACTTGATGGCGAAGCCGCGCACGTCGCGCTCGGCATCGGCCGCGCCCAGCTCGCCCGCCACCGTCGAGAAGCGCAGCAGCAGGTCGGTCTTCTTGCCGACCTCGGAGAAGACCTTGGCGACCGAATAGTCCGACAGGTCGCGCGTGATCGTCAGCGTGCCATAGGCGCCCCAGCCCTTGGCGTGCACGACGCGCTCGGGGATGCGCTCGCGGTTCTGGTGCGCGAGCTTCTCGAGCAGCTGGTAGTCCTGCAGCAGCACCGGGCCGCGCGGACCGGCGGTCTGCGCATTCTGGTTGTCGGCGATCGGCGCACCGGCAGTGGTGGTCAGCGTGGGATGGTCGGCCATTCTTGGTCTCCTACTCTAACGTGTTGCCCGTATGTAGGAAGGCGGACTACATAAGACCAATCGATATATCTTTCCGCGTCGATTGGTTTGCCTTATGTCGCGAGTCTCCCTCAAGCAGATGCGCTATGCCGTTGCGGTGGCGCGCCACGGCCATTTCGGCCGCGCCGCCGAGGCCTGCTCCGTCAGCCAGCCGGCGCTGTCGCAGCAGATCCTGACGCTCGAGGCGACGTGCGGCGCGCCCCTGTTCGACCGGCTGAAGCGTGGCGTCAGGCTGACGCCGTTCGGCCGCGAATTCGTTGATCTGGCTCAAAAGGCCATCGAGCGCGCCGACGCCATCGACGATCTCATCGCCGGGCGCCGCGGGGTGCCGGCCCGCCCGCTGCGCTTCGGCCTGATCCCCACCATCGCGCCCTACTTGCTGCCCGAGATTTTCCCGCGCCTGCAGGAGGCGCTACCCGACATCGGGTTCGCCGTCAGCGAGAGCCGGACCGACGACCTCGTCCACGCCCTGCGCGAGGGCACGCTCGACCTCGCCCTGATCGCCAGCACGCCGTCCCCGGGCGGGCCCGACCTGACCGTCGAGCCGCTGTTCACCGATCCCTTCGTGCTCGCCACCGCTCCCGGGGAAGCCGTCGGCGGGCCGGTGCCGCTGTCGGAAATCGACACGGGGCGCATCCTGCTGCTCGACGAGGGCCACTGCCTGCGCGACCAGACCATCGCCGCCTGCCACCTTCAGGATACCGACGCGGCGCGCACCTTTGCCGCCACCTCGCTGTCGACCATCGTCGAGTTCGTCGCCCACGGCCAGGGGGTGACGCTGCTGCCGCGGCTCGCCTTGCGCAAGGAGGCGGCCAGCGGCCGCATCCGCGTGCACGAACTGGCTTCCCCCGGCGCCCGCCGCCAGCTGGCGCTGGTGTGGCGCGCGGCGACGCCCTACGCCGCCGTGTTCCGGCAGGTCGCCGCCGTCATCCGCGCCGCCCACGCCGGGCCCGCGCCTCAGGCCGAGGCGCGCCGGCGCAGCCGCACCCAGGACTCGACGGAATAGACGGCCAGCGACAGCCAGATCAGCCCGAAGCTCAACAGGCGGATGGGGCTGAGCGGCTCGCCGAAGAAGACCACCGCCAGCGTGAAGGTGAGCGAGGGGGCGAGATACTGCAGCATGCCGATGGTGGTGAGCCGCAACCGCTGCACGGCGTAGGCGAACAGCAGCAGCGGCAGCGCCGTCCCCGGCCCGGTGAGCACGAGCACGGTCATCAGGAACGGATCGGCATGCGGGCCGACGCCGCCGTCGCGCACGAAGGTGAAGGCCAGGTAGCCGATCGCCAGCGGCAGCAGCAGCAGCGTCTCCACGAACAGGCCGGTGGCCGAGGAGACGCGCGCCGTCTTGCGGAAATAGCCGTAGGCGGCAAAGGTCAGGGCGAGCGCGAGGGCGATGTAGGGAACCCGCCCGACCCCGACGGCCTGGATGCCGATGGCCACCGCGGCGATGGCGATGGCCACCGTCTGCCAGCGGTTCTGCCGCTCGCCCAGCAGCACCATGCCGAGGACGACGTTGGCGAGCGGGTTGATGAAATAGCCGAAGCTCGTCTCCAGCACCTGGTCGGTGTCGATGGCGTAGACATAGACCAGCCAGTTGGCGGCGAGCAGCAGCGATGAGATCAGCATCGAGCGCCGCGTCGCCCGGTCGGCCAGTGCCGTCCGCACCTCCCCGAGCCGCCGCCACGCCAGCAGGATGGCGCCGACGAGCAGCAGCGACCAGACGGTGCGGTCGGCGACGACGAGGGCGGCGTCCACCCCGTCGAGGAGCTTGAACAGCAGGGGGAGCAGCCCCCACATCAGGTAGGCGCCGAGGCCGGCCAGCAGGCCGCCATGTGCCGGCCTGCCGGCCGCCGCAGGAGAAGGAGTGGTTGCCAAGGTGTTCCCCCCGGCCAAGCCGGACACGTGCCAAAGCGGGCCTTCTAGCAGCGCCCGCAGCCGTTCGGCAATCGGAGTCTGGCTGCCCGCGGGGCGGCGCCGTGATCCAGATCAAACCATTCGCGCCCGCCTGCGTTGAGATGGCGCAAGCTAAGACGAGGAGCAGTTTCCATGAAACCAAGCGTCACCTGGGTTCTCATCGCCGACGGCGCGCAGGCCCGCATTCTCGAATATACCGGGCCGAGCAAGGGGCTGACCCAGATCGAAGGCCTCAAGTTCGAAGCCCCCCGGCTGCGCAGCGGCGAGATCATGGCCGATCGCCCGGGCCGCGCGGTATCGTCGGTCGGCTACGGGCGCAGCGGCATGGAGCAGCGCACCGACCCGCGCGACCACCGCGAGACCGAGTTCCTGCGCACGGTGGCGGAGACCATCAACCAGAAGGCGCTGGAGAACGTCTTCCGCAAGCTGGTCATCGCCGCCCCGCCCACCGCGCTCGGCGACCTGCGCAAGTTCCTCTCCAACGGGACGAAGGAAAAGATCAGCGCCGAGATCGCCAAGGACCTCACCACCGTGCCCATCCTGCAGCTGGGCAAGCATTTCGAGGGCGCACTGGTGCTGCAGTAACAGGTCGGTTACACATCTGCCACGAAGGGGCGCCTGGGCGCCCCTTTTTCGTACGCCGCCCGTCGGCATGCGGCAGCCCCGGACCGCCCGCGGGGCGTCCGGATCTAGGGGATCGGAAGCGGCAACGGCGAGGCTTTCGCCCAGCGGTAGTCCGCAGATGATAGAGAGGCAATCGCCTCGCCGTCGCGGTCGGGAATTTCGGTGCCGGCTCGTTCCGGATGCGCGGCTGACGCATGGTTTCGCCGCATCGCTCCCGGCGAGGCCCTGCCGCTGCCGGCGGGAGGCCTGCCTTCGGCAGCCGGGCAGCGGCTGCCAGTGTCGCGATGTGACCCAGCGTACGGGTCACCTCATGCCGTAGGACGAGCCGGCCTGGCCGGGACGACTCCCGGCCTGCCCGGCCTCCGCATTCCCTTTGGTCGGTCAGTCGAAGCGGAAAAGCGTTCCGACTTTTCCTGACTGACCTCCGGGACACCAACCACTCGTCATGATCTCGCTTCGGTGCGCGGATGGGGGGAGCATAGCGGGGGTGGAGGGGGCGGGGATTATTTTGTTGTGGCTGTTCTTGCGGCGGCTGCGATTGTCGCAAGGATAGCCCGGCGCGGAGCCCCACAGCTCCGGCGCCGGGCAGCGGGCGGGTGCTGTCTTCCCCCTTCACGGCCCCTTCGTCCGCCTGTCGACGAACCCTGGCGGGCTTGCACAAAGGCGGGGCTGGACGGTGGGGTCGATCGACACTAGCGTCCCCGCGCCACACCAGGGAATGCGGGATGATCGCTTCGTTCAGCAACAATTTCATCTTCATCAAGACACGCAAGACTGCCGGAACCAGCATCGAGATCGTCCTCAGCGCATGGTGCTCTGGCCGCGACATCTGCACGCCGATCAGCGACGCGGACGAGGCGCTAAGGGCAACCTACGGCGCGGCGCCCCGCAACCACTCTCGTGGGCTGATCGCCCGCCTCCTGGGTCGCCGCGACTTCTACAACCACATGCCGGCCACGGAGGTCCGCGCGGCCCTGCCTGCGCTTTGGTCGTCAGCGATCACGTTCGCCGTCGACCGGCACCCCTATGAAAAGGTCGTGTCGCTCGCGTATTTCGAGTTGGGCAGGAGGCACGGAGCAGATCGTCTTAGCGACGAGTTGCTTTCAGAGCGGATCTCAGCGGTGATCGCGGAGAAGCGGTATCTCAACTTCCCGCTCTATACGGAGAAGGGCTCGGTGATCGTTGGTGAGCTGGTGCCCTACGCGGCGGCCTGGAAACAGGTCGAGGACCTGGCGCGGCGGATCGGCCGCGAAATCCCGGCCGAGCTGCCGCGGGCGAAGACGCAGTTCCGGAGGGATCGCAGGCCGGCGGAGGCAATCCTGACCGATAGGCATATGCGGCAGATACGGAAGGATGCCGCCGCCGAGTTCGACCTATTCGGGTGGCCTGAGCATTCGACTGGGGCAGCCACGCTGGAACCGATACGCGCATGAAGGCTACTCCTGCCCGGACGGGCTAGACGGTAGGATCGGCAGGCTAGTAGGGTCGCCTTTCAGACTAGGGGGCTCTACCGATGAACGTTTTTGTCCTGTGCACCGGCCGCAGCGGGTCCACGACCTTTGCCAAGGCCTGTGAGCACTTCACCAACTATTCATCGGGACACGAAACCCGCGCCCGCATCATCGGGCCGAAAGAGCGTTTCGCCTACCCCGAAGACCACATCGAGGCGGACAACCACCTATCCATGCAGTTGGGCCATCTCCAGCGCCATTACGGCGACGAGGCGTTCTACGTTCACCTGACCCGGAGCCGAGAGCGTGTGGCGGCCAGCTTCGAGCGACTGATAGACAGCCCGTATTCCAACGTCCGGGCCTTTGCCGCGGGCGTGCTCCTCGAGCCATGGCTCAAGCCGGAGGACGTGCGCGCCGCCTGCTTCGACTATGTTGACACGGTCAATGCCAACATCGAAGCCTTCCTGACCGGCAAGCCGCTGGCCATGCGAATGGACATCGACGAACCCCAACCGGCGTTCGACCAGTTCATGACACGCATCGGGGCCCAAGGTGATCTGGAGGCTGCCCGCCGTACGATTTGCGAACGCCACAACCTCAAGTCCCATACCCACTATACCCGGCGCAAGCACAAGATTAAGCGGGCGATCCTGCGTACGGCCGAACGGGTCCTAAACCGGGTCTAGCAAGGCCCCCGAGCTTCGAAAGAGGACGGGCCGGACCCGGCCCGAATACCTGGACTCCCCCTCACGTTCCCCCGCCCGCCTCCTGCCACGCCTCGCGCAGCCAGGCGCGCACCTGGGCATCGACATCGGCCGGGGCGTACAGTTCGAGGTGGTGGGTGAAGCGGCCGGGACGCGCTTCGACGACCTGCTTCCAGCGCGGCGAAGCGTCCCGGCGGCGCAAGAAGACGCTGAGCACGAGCGGCGCCCCGGGGCGTCCGAGATACCGGGCCGGCGCCCACGCGGCCGCGAACGGGTGCGTGCGCACGAAACCGATCTGCGACTTCTGGACCCTGGTCGCAGCGCCGTCGAGTCCGGCCAGGCCCGCCGCCAGCGCGGCGAAGATGTCGCCGGCGAGGGGCCGGCCGGCGAAGAAGCCGTCGACCGCCTGGCGCGGCGAGGCGCCGGCGTCAGGCGCCCCCATCCTCGTCATCCCCGGCGTGGTCCCCCTGCCCCGTCACCGCGTCGAGGAACTCGAGGAGGATCGGGTCGAACAGGTCGGGCCGCTCGAGGCTGGGCAGGTGCGCGGTGTCTTCGAGCACCACGGCGAAGGAATTCTCCAGTTCCTCGGAGAGGTCCTCGTGGCGGGCGACGATATCGGGGAAATCGAGATCGCCGACCACCAGCAGCGTCGGCGCCGTGATGGCGTGCAGATGGTCGGCCGCGGCATCGGGCTCGTCCTCCTGCGTGAGCGGCGGGTGGTTGAGGGCGATGCGGTTCATGTCGAGGAACAATTCGCGCGCCGGGCCCTCGACGCGGCCGGCCTCGCTGAGCGGGCCATCGAGCCACAGATGCGCCTCGATACGGTTGACCGTGTCGAGATTGCCGCGCTCCTCGGCATAGATGAGGGCGTCCTCGAGCCCGGCCGCCTCCTCGGGGAACTCGGCCGCCTCGGCGCCGCTCACCGCGGTGCCCACCAGCACGAGGCCGATGGTGCGCTCCGGGTGCTCGAGGGCGAAATCGATGGCGAGCGCGCCGCCCGCCGACGAGCCGACGAAGACGGCGGCATGCAGGCTCAGCCGGTCGAGCACGGCTTCGAGGTCGTACAGATGGCTGAACTCGACGTCGTCGCTCTCGGTTTCGCCGAAACCGCGCCGGTCATAGGCGACGGCGTGGTAGCCCGCCGCCGCCAGCGCGCGCATCTGCCCGACCCACATGCGCCGGTCGGCCACCCCCGCATGCAGGAACACCACGGGGATACCGAAGCCCGCCGCCTCGCCGCGCAGGACGGCGCCGTCGAAAGCGATTTCGAAGGGGGAGGTCATGGGGAGGCTCCGGCGCGTTCGCCAATGGTTGGGGCCGCAAGGCCGAGAAAGACCAGCGCGGCCCGGTTCAGGCGCAGCAGGTCCTCGTCGTCGAGCCTGCCGATGCGGGCCCCCAGCTTGGCCCGCGGCACGGTGGTTATCTTGTCCACCATCAGGCGGCAAGGCTCGAGCAGGCCGTTGCGCTCACTCGGCACAACGGGAAGCCGGAACAGCGGCGCCTCCGTCGGGTCGGTCGTGAAGGCACAGATCGTGACCGAGCTGCTGGCATCGAAGCTGTCGTCCTGCACGATCACCGCCGGCCGGGGCTTGCCGGCATAACCGGAGCCGGCGGACACGGTCCAGATTTCGCCGCGCCTCACTGCCCCGTCCAGTCGGACACGGCGTCGATGAAGTCCTGATCCTCCCTTGCGCTGGCGCTCGCCGCAACCGCCGCCGACTGCCGATGCGCTTCGGCACGGAACGCGGCCGAGCGCACGTCCGGCACCCAGATCTGAATCGGCCTCAACCCCTGCGCGCGCAGGCGCTCGCGATGGTTGCGGACCTTGTCGCGGGAGGAACGTGGCATGCTGGGCATCACAGCCTCCAAAACGGTTACATGTAACCATAGAGCATCGCGCCCGAAATGGCCAGTGCCCGGGCGGCGTATGCCCGGCGCGCCTCACCACCACGGCGCGTCATCCTCGCGCTTGTCGCGAGGACCCAGACCTAAGGGCACAACACCGCAGGCGTGCCCGGCACGACATTCCGCCTGGGTCCTCGGGTGGCGCTGCGCGCCCCCGAGGATGACGTCCGGTGGTGAATGGAGCGGGCGTGCCCGGCACGACATTCCGACCGGGCCTCGGCGGCCCTAGCGCCAGCCGAGGGCGGGGGCGAGGTGGGTGAGCACCGCCTCGATGACGTGCGCGTTATAGGCGACGCCCAGCTGGTTGGGCACGGTGAGCAGCAGCGTGTCGGCCTCGGCGATGCCTTCGTCGCCGCGCAGCTGCTCGATGAGCCGGTCGGGCTCGTCGGCGTAGCTGCGCCCGAAGGCGGCGCGCTTCTCCGGCTCGATATAGCCGAACTGGTCCTGGCTGGCGCCACCGCCGAAATAGGCGCGGTCGCGGTCGTCGATGAGCGGGAAGATCGAGCGGCTGACCGAGACCCGCGGCGTGCGGGCGTGGCCGGCCTCCTTCCAGGCCGCCTTGTAGGCGCGGATCTGCTCGGCCTGCTGCACGTGGAAGGGCTTGCCGCTCTCGTCGAAGACCAGTGTCGAGGATTGCAGGTTAACCCCCAGCTTCGCCGCCCATTGCGAGGTCGCCGTCGAGGCGGCGCCCCACCAGATGCGCTCGCGCAGCGTCTCGGAGAACGGCTCGAGCCGCAGCAGCCCGGGCGGGTTGGGGAACATCGGCCGCGGGTTGGGCTGGGCAAAGCCCTCGCCGCGCAACAGGTCGAGGAAGACCTCGGCGTGGCCGCGCGCCATGTCGGCGTCGGTCTGCCCCTCGGCCGGCACGTAGCCGAAATATTTGTAGCCCTCGATCACCTGCTCGGGGGAGCCGCGCGAGATGCCGAGCTGCAGCCGGCCGCCGGCGATGAGGTCGGCGGCGCCGGCGTCCTCGGCCATGTAGAGGGGGTTCTCGTAGCGCATGTCGATGACGGCGGTGCCGATCTCGATGCGGCGCGTGCGCGCCCCGATCGCCGCCAATAGCGGGAACGGCGAGGCCAGCTGCCGGGCGAAATGGTGCACCCGGAAATAGGCGCCGTCGGCGCCGAGTTCCTCGGCCGCGACGGCGAGCTCGATCGATTGCAGCAGCGCGTCGGACGCCGAGCGCGTGCCCGAATGCGGCGAGGATGACCAGTGGCCGAAGGAGAGGAAGCCGATTTTCTTCATGCCGTGGCTTATAAGCGCATCGCGTGCGCCGCGAAAGGTGGGCGGGGCGGGAGCGCGGCGCCTGCGGTCGCCGTTTCCGGTGACATGTCGATTCCCGCCCACCCCGTTCGTCGGGGTGGTGACGGGTCACGGACCCGCCCGAGAACGCCTGAGGAGAGAGTCATGAGCCAATACCTGGTCGCCATCCACCACCCCGCCGATTTCGAGCCCTACTCGGAGGACGAGGCGACGCGCGCCGACATCGATGCGCTCAACGAGGAGATGGTGGCCGCCGGCGTCAGGGTCTTCGTCGGCGGCCTGCAGCCGGCGCGCCGCGCCAAGTCGGTGCGGCTGCAGCCCGGCGGCAAGGTGGTCGTCACCGACGGCCCCTACACCGAAGCCAGGGAGGTCATCGGCGGCTTCTGGGTGCTGGACTGCACTGACATGGACGAGGCCCTCGACTGGGGGCGGAAGGCCGCACTCGCCTGCCGGACGCCGGTCGAGGTGCGGGGGTTCAACTGAGGCGGGGGAATGGCGACACAGAAGGCGAAGATCGGCTAGACTGGGCGCCCTCACAGCCGCAGCGGGGTCGCCCATGGCCAGCATCGACCGCCTGTATGCCATGCCGATGGCGAAGGTCTATCCACTCTACGTCCAGAAGGCGGAACGGAAGGGGCGGAGCAGGGCCGAAGTGGACGAGATCATCCTCTGGCTGACCGGGCACAGCCAGGATTCGCTGCAAGCCGAGCTCGTCGCAGGCACCGGGCTGAAGGACTTCTTCGCTACCGCGCCCAGGCTCAACCCCAAGCGCTCGCTGATCACCGGTGTCGTCTGCGGCGTCCGGGTGGAGGCGATCGAGGACGAGACGATGCGGGAAATCCGCTACCTCGACAAGCTGGTCGACGAGCTCGCGAAAGGCAAGAAGATGGAGAAGATCCTCAGGCAGTAGCGGGCGCTCCTCGCCCGCCGCACCCGCGATCCCGAGAACGGGTGGCAGGTCGTGGTGTCGCTGACTGCGGCGGGCAAGGCGATCCGTCCGAAGACCCGGGGGCGCAACGACACCTCCTCGTCGCCTCCGGCGGCCGGCGGGCTTTTCACGGCCACCCTTGCCAAGCGGACGGCGCGGGGCCAGTCTCAGGGCACCGGTCGCGGCCGGCGGGGCTCAACTCAACGTGGACATCCACAGGGGGACGTTCGAGCCATGCGCGCAGACGATGGAGTTTCTGCCGGCAACCTGCAGGCACCAGCGCGGCCGAAGCGCTTCAGCCGCCGCGCGTTTCTCGTAGGCTCCGCCGCCGGGCTCGGCGCGCTGGCGCTGGCCGGGTGCAGCGCGGGCAGCGTCATGAGCCTCGCCGAAGCCGAGAGGGTCTACGGGCCGGTGCCCGATGAGCGCTTCCCCATCCCGGCCGTCAACGTCGCCAAACTCAATCCCAAGTATTTCCGCAGCACCGTGCGCTACGCCAGCAAGGAAGCGCCGGGGACGATCATCGTCGATCCCAGGAACCACTACGTCTACCGCATCGAGGGCGACGGGCTCGCGACCCGCTACGGCGCGAGCGTCGGCCGCGACGGCTTCCGCTGGACCGGGGAAGCCTATGTCGGCCGCAAGTCCGAATGGCCGGTCTGGACGCCGCCCAAAGAGATGATCGCGCGCCAGCCCGAGGTGGCGAAATATGCCGGCGGCATGGCGCCGGGCCTCGACAATCCGCTCGGCGCCCGCACGCTGCATCTCTACCGGGACGGCGTCTACACGCTCTATACGCTCTACAGCACCATCCAGCCGCAGACGATCGGCAAGAACGTCTCGAGCGGCTGCATCGGGCTGCTCACCCAGGACATGCTGGAGCTCTACGAGCGCACGCCGGTGAACACGAAGGTGGTCGTGCTGAAGGCCTGAGCGCTGCTGCCGCCCCCTCCACCATGCTTCGCATGGTCCCCCTCCCCCGCGCAAAACGCGGGAGAGGAATCCCGACTGAAAGAAGTCAGACCCCTACCGCGTCAGCTTCTTGTAGCTCACGCGGCGCGGGTTGACGGCGTCGGGGCCGAGGCGGCGGATCTTGTCGGCTTCGTAGTCCTGGAAGTTGCCCTCGAACCATTCGACGTGGCTGTCGCCCTCGAAGGCCAGCATGTGCGTGGCGAGCCGGTCGAGGAACATGCGGTCGTGGCTGATGATGACGGCGCAGCCGGCGAATTCCTCCAGCGCCTCTTCGAGCGCGGCGAGGGTTTCGGTGTCGAGGTCGTTGGTCGGCTCGTCGAGGAGGAGGACGTTGGCGCCCGACTTCAGCATCTTGGCGAGGTGCACGCGGTTGCGCTGGCCGCCCGAGAGGTTGCCCACCTTCTGCTGCTGGTCGGCGCCCTTGAAGTTGAAGGCGGAGGTGTAGGCGCGCGAGTTCATCTCGCGCTTGCCCAGCAAGAGGATTTCGTTGCCGCCGGAGATCTCCTCCCACACCGTCTTGTTGGGATCGAGGCTGTCGCGGCTCTGGTCGACATAGCCCAGGTGCACGCTGTCGCCGACGGTGATGGTGCCCGAGTCGGGCTCTTCCTGGCCGGTCAGCATGCGGAACAGCGTGGTCTTGCCGGCGCCGTTGGGGCCGATGATGCCGACGATGCCGCCGGGCGGCAGCTTGAAGGAGAGGTTGTCGATCAGCAGGCGGTCGCCATAGGCCTTGGACAGCCCCTCCACGGTGATGACGGTCTGCCCCAGCCGTTCGCCGGGCGGGATGATGATCTGCGCCGTGGCCGAGCGGGTGCGCTCCTCGTTGACCTTGACCAGTTCGTCATAGGCGCGGATGCGGGCCTTGGACTTGGACTGGCGCGCCTGCGGCGACTGGCCCATCCACTCCCGCTCGCGCTCGAGCACCTTGAGCCGGGCGGCGTCCTCGCGCTGCTCCTGGGCGAAGCGCTTGGCCTTCTGCTCGAGATAGGCCGAGTAGTTGCCCTCGTAGGGGATGCCGCGGCCGCGGTCGAGCTCGAGGATCCAGCCGGTGACGTTGTCGAGGAAGTAGCGGTCGTGGGTGATGATCAGCACCGCGCCCGGGAACTCGCGCAGGTGCTTTTCCAGCCACGCCGTGGTCTCGGCGTCGAGATGGTTGGTGGGCTCGTCGAGCAGCAGCAGGTCGGGCTGGCTGAGCAGCAGCGCGGCCAGCGCCACGCGGCGCTTCTCGCCGCCCGACAGCTTGGTGACGTCGGCGTCGCCCGGCGGGCAGCCGAGCGCCTCCATGGCCACCTCGACCTGCGATTCGAGGTCCCACAAATTCTGGCTGTCGATGACGTCCTGCAGCTTCGCCGCTTCCTCGGCGGTCTCGTCCGAGTAGTTCATCATCAGTTCGTTGTAGCGGTCGACGATGTCCTTCTTCGCCTTGACGCCGGTCATGACGTTGCCCAACACGTCCAGCGCCTCGTCGAGCTGCGGCTCCTGCGGCAGGTATCCGACCGTGGCGCCCTCGGCCAGCCAGGCCTCGCCGGTGAAATCGGTGTCGATGCCGGCCATGATGCGCAGCAGCGTCGACTTGCCCGAGCCGTTGGGGCCGAGCACGCCGATCTTGGCGTCGGGGTAGAAGCTGAGGTGGATGTTGTCCAACACCTTCTTGCCGCCCTGGTAGGCCTTGGACATTCCGTGCATGTGGTAGATGAACTGGCGCGCCATAGGGCTTGAATTTCCTGCCGTTTGTGCATGCCGGGGCGGCCGCCCGTGCGGCTGCCGTCCGGCCATGCGATTGATCTGGGGCCATCCGCCCCGGAAGAGGTGTGGGCCTATGTAGGCCAAGCCGCGCGGCAGGGCAACGGGCCGGCGTTGCGTCCGCCCCGCGCAATATCGTGCGCCGGGCCCGCGTGGTAGACTGTGCCATGGCCAATCCGTTCGATCTGCTGGCGCCGGGCCGGCTCGACGAACTGCGCGCCGCGCTGGCGGCCCAACCAGCCGCGGCCGCCGTCCGCAACGCCGCCGGCACCTCGCTGCTGGCGCAGGCCGTGTACGTGCGCAACGGCGAGGCAGTGGCGCTGATCCGTGCAGCCCTGCCCGAACTCGCGCCGCATGAAGCGGTGATGCTCGGCGACGCCGCGGCGGTACGCGCCGCCCTGGCGCGCGGCTGGGACCTGAACGCGCTCGCCCCGGACGGCTTCACGCCGCTCGGGCTCGCCGCCTTCTTCCGTCAGCCCGAAATCTTCGCCCTGCTGCTGCCGCTCACCAGCGACGTCAACCAGCGCGCCCGCAACCCGCAGCAGGTCGCGGCGCTGCACGCGGCAACCGCCGCGCGGGACATCGCCATGGTGGAGCAGTTGCTGCGCGCCGGGGCCGACCCCGGCCTGCCGCAGGCCGGCGGCGTCCTGCCGCTGCACGCGGCGGCGCTGCACGGCGACGCCGCCATCGTGGGGCTGCTGCTGCTGTTCGGGGCGGCGCCGATGGCCGCCGACGACAGGTCCCGAACGGCGGTCGACTTCGCCCGCGAGGGCGGCCACCCTTGGCTCGCCGCGCGGCTTGCGGCCCTCGCCGAGGGGCAACCGGGGCCACCGCCGGAGCGGCGCGAGGACCAGCTGTCGCCCTGAGACGGCCCGTCTTCGGGGCGTTTGAACTTACCGCGATTTGATGTGCGCGAAGGCGGTGGGCTTCGGAAGGCTAGCTGCGAGCTACCTTGGGGCTTTCCGCGCGCGCGAGGCAGGTGCATTCGCGCAACGCGCAGGCGCAGAGCGTGTCGAGATGGCTGTCCAGCGCGTCGGACAGCACCTCCTGCAGCGACATCTCCTCTTTCGCTGCGGCGATGCGCAGCCGGCGCCGCTGGTCCGCCGACAGGCGCAGCGTGAGCCGGAAGGGCTTGGACTCTCCGCCGGTCGCGGGCTTGCGCGCAGGGGCGGCCCGAACCGCCTCGGGGGCCGGCGGGGCCGTGCGAACAGGTTCGGGAGCCGATGGTTCCAGCACGTCGACGCGAGTGGGCTCGGCGCGCCCGTCCGTCCACCGACCGCCGTCCCGAGCCGGCACGGCGGGCGCCCCGAAGCTGCGCCGCTCGATGCCGTCACCCTCCCGCCGGATTGACTGAGGCGCCGGCCGAGGACCATCGACATAGGAGAACGCGGGGTGCGCAATCGCAGGCGCGGCTTCGCCCTTGCGCGCTATCAGTCCGGCGTGAAGGCTGGCAAGCTTGCTACTCATGGGCGGCAATCGTGCTGACGTGTTCGGGCAGGTCAGTCGGGGCCGTGCGGCGGCGGCCAAAGACGATCTCGCCCTGCCGGCGCTCCGGCACGCCGGGCGGCGGACCAACATCGCGCTTGCGACGATCGATGCCGTCCCAGGCGCCGGCCGGCTTCGGGGCCTCGGCCATCGCGACCGGGACATTCTCGACAAGGGCGACGCTCTCGATGGCGTAGGGCGCCGCACGCTCCGGTTCGCGCCTCGCCGTTTCGGCCGTCCGCGGCGACGCGTGCAGCCCCTCCCGCAGGCGCTGCAGCCGGCCCGACAGGTAAGTCCACAGGTCGGCAATCTCCTTGGCGGAGCGGCCTTCGGGATCGACCTCCACCACCGTGCGCCCGTCGATCATGCTGGCGGCAAAGTCGACGCGGTGGTGGATCGTCGCGGGCGCGACGGTACCGTGCTGGGACAGCGCCACGGCCGTGTCGCTGGTGATGCGCGCGCGCATGGTGGCCGAATTGACCACGAACACCAGTTGCTTGCGCTGGTGCTCCACGATGTCGACCGTCGCGCCGACGGCGCGCAGGTCATGCGGGCTCGGCCGGGTAGGTATGATCACGAGGTCGGCATGGGTGACGACTTCGACGATCGAAGACGTCACGGCCGGCGGGGTGTCGATGATGATCAGCCGGGCCCCGTTATCCCTGAGGTATTCGATGTCGCGTCCCAGATCGGGTATGGATGTCTGGGCGAAGGCGGGCGCCTGTGCCTCGCGCACGTTCCACCACTTTGCGAGGCTGCCCTGGGGATCGGTGTCGATGATGGCGACCGGCCCTGCGCCGGACAGCTCGGCCTGAACCGCGATATGCCCCGCGAGGGTCGTCTTGCCCGAGCCCCCCTTCTGCGAAGCCACCACGACAACCTGCGTGTATGACGACATCAGACTCTCCGCTCCCCGCGCTGCCTGCGGCATTCGATTCCAGCGCCGGGTCCCTGCACCGCACGGGGGTCCTGGACGCCGTCTCGCCACGCCACAGAAAGCCGCAGGGCACCTTGTGTCCGACCTAAGCAAGAAGTTCAAATCAGCATCCAACTTCATTCTATTTTTCGGATAATTGCGATTGCGTGGTCGAATACGGCGCCGCCGTGGGTGGACGACGAGGCGCCCAACTGGCTGGCCGGACGGAGTTCCGTCCTCTCGGAAGGCGGGCGCCCACAGCGCGAGGACCAGCTGTCGCCCTCAGACGACACGTCCGCGCGGGATAAAGTTACCGCAATTTAATGTGCGCCACCGGGCGGCGATGCTAACACTGCTGCGATTGCGCCGGCCTTTGCCCACGTGCCGGCACCCACGGATATTCGGCACGTGTTGAAGCAGCTTCTGATCTCGCTCGTCGTCATCGTGGCCGCGGCCGCCCTCTATGTCCTGCTGGTGCCCGGTGCGGCCGAGAGCCTCG
>NZ_DASWVV010000020.1:0-20724 GCF_036406155.1 Devosia sp.
AGCCGCGGCGGCAACGGCGATGGCCGCGGCCGCGCCGCCGGCGGGCCGGCGCCGAGGTCGAGCGCAGCCGCCCGCACGTCCTCGACCAGGGCCAGCGCCACCTGGCGACCCCCGATCAGCTCGAGATAGACCTCGGCCAGGATCTCGCTGTCGAGAAGGGCGCCGTGCAGGGTGCGCCGCGAATTGTCGATGCCGTAATGCTTGCACAGCGAATCGAGGCTGACGCGGGCTCCCGGATGCACCTCGCGCGCCAACGCCACGGTGTCGATCACCTCGTTGCCGAGCGCCGGCAGCGCTACCCGCTCCAGTTCGGCGTTGAGGAAACTGATGTCGAAGGCGGCGTTGTGGATGATCAGCGTGGCATCGCCGACAAAGGCGAGCAGTTCCTCGGCCACCTCGGCGAACAGCGGCTTGTCGCGCAGGAATTCGTCGGACAGCCCGTGCACGCGGTAGGCGTCCTCCGGCATGTCGCGCTCGGGATTGAGATAGCGGTGGAAATGCTTGCCCGTCGGAATGTGGTTGACGAGTTCGATGCAGCCGATCTCGACGATGCGGTCGCCGGTCGCCGCCGACAGGCCGGTGGTTTCGGTATCGAGGACGATCTCGCGCTTCATGGTTCTTCCTGCGAGCGGGCCCGAAGGGCCTCGAGCAGCGCCGCCACCTTGCCGCGGGTGACCTGCAGGGGCTGCGAGGTGTCGATGACGTAGTCGGCCCGCGCCTGCTTTTCGGCCTGGGGCATCTGGCGGGCAAGCAGGGCGTCGAGCTTTTCCACCGTCATTCCCGGACGCTGCAGCGCCCGGCGCCGCTGCGTCGCCTCGTCGACGACGGTAACGACAACCGCGTCCAGCCCGTGGTCGAACCCGTTCTCGAACAGCAACGGGATGTCGGCGACCGCAAGCGCCGCGCCCTGGCGCTCGGCGCCGGCGAAGAACTCGGCGATCTGTCCGCGCACCAGCGGATGGACGATGGCCTCGACCTCGCTCAGCCGGCCGGGAGCCGCGAGCAGGCGCCGCGCCAGTTCCGTGCGGTCGATGGCGCCGTCGACGGCAATACCGGGAAACAGGCGCTCGAGCGGGGCCACGGCGGCGCCGCGATAGAGGGCGTGCACGGCCGCGTCGGAGGAGAAGACGGGCACGCCCGACTCGGCGAGCATTTCGAGCACGGTGGACTTGCCGGTCGCGATGGAGCCGGTGAGGCCGACCCGGAGCATGCTCATTGCCCCAGCGTGGCGGCGATGGCAGCCCGCAATTCGGCGGTCACCTCCGGCCTTGTCCCGAACCACGCCTCGAAGCCGGGCACCGCCTGGTGCAGCAGCATGCCCAGGCCGTCGACCACATTCAGGCCGCGGGCCCGCGCCGCCGCCAGCAGCGGGGTTTCGAGCGGCGTGTAGACGATGTCGGTGACCAGCGCCGTCGCCGGCAGCAGATCGAGCGGCAAGTCCTCGAAGCCGCTGCCGTGCATGCCGATGGCGCTGGTGTTGACGACGAAGCCGGTCTTGGGCGCCAGCCGCGCAAACTCTGCAAGGCTGCCCCCGACGAGGCCCGCGCCGAGTTCGGCGGCGAGCGCCCGCGCCCGTTCCGGGGTGCGGTTGAGGATGTGGATGAGGCCGGTGCCGCGCTGCTGCAGGGCGACGACGACGGCCCGGGAGGCGCCGCCCGCGCCGAGCACGATTGCATCGCGCGGCCCCTCGCTCCAGCCCGGTGCCTGCTGGTCGAGATTGGCGAGGAAGCCGTAATGGTCGGTATTGGCGCCATGGACGTGCCCGGCGCTGGCCGTCAGCGTGTTCACGGCGCCGATGCGGGTGGCGAGGGCGTCGACGCTGTCGCACAGCCGGTAGGTCGCTTCCTTGTGCGGCAGGGTGACGTTGCCGCCGACGAATTCCCCGCTGCGCAGGCGGGCGAAGATCTCGCCCAGATGCGCCGGCGTCACGTCGATCGGCTCGTAGCTGCCGGCGATGCCGTAGACCCTCAGCCAGCTATTGTGAATGAGGGGCGAGCGCGAATGGGCGATGGGGTGGCCGATGACGAAAGCGCGTTTCACGTGAATCCTTCGAGCAGATGCGGGGCGTGGGCGCGCAAGGCCGCAAGCAGCGGCAGGAGCGGCAGGCCCAGAATGGTGAAATAGTCCCCGTCGATGCGCTCGAACAGCTGCACCGACGGGCCTTCGAGCCGATAGCCGCCCACCGCGCCCAGCACCCTGTCGCCCTCGAGCGCCAGGACCCGGTCGCGTTCGACGGGGGAGAACCGGCGCAGCGTGAGGGTCGCCTCGGCGATATCCGACCACAGGATGTGGCCGGCCCGGGCCAGCGCCACGCCGCACCACAGCGTATGGCGCCGCCCCCGCAGCCGGTCCAGCTGCGCCCGCGTCGCGGCGAGGTCGGCGGGCTTGTGCAGCAGTTCGGAGCCGAGCGCCAGCACCTGGTCGGCGCCGATCACCAGCGCGTCCGGGCGATCGGCCGCGACGGCAAGCGCCTTGGCCTCGGCCAGGGCGCGGGCAACATCCCCCGCTCCGGCGCCTGTCCCCAGGGCGCGCGCCTCCAGCCCGCGCTCGTCGATCTGGGCTGGACTCACGGCGAATCGCAGCCCGGCTGCGGTGAGCAGGGCCGCGCGGGCAGGACTGCGGGAAGCAAGGACGAGCATGGGCGGAGCTTTTCCACACTGTTCCCCATCACTCAAGCCCCGGCCGGTGCGAAACACCCCGCGAGGCACCGGCCATTCCGGTTGTGCACGCGAGCGCCAAATCCGTTCACAGGAAGGCGGCGGTGCATGGTTAAGGATCCGTCAACACGAAGAACGGGGACAACCGGTCGGACGAACCGGCGCTTTTCCTCCGCCGTTAACCGGTTGTTCACCTTGCCCAAGGCGTTAAGATTTTGTTAACGCGCATGAATCGACGCCCGCGCAGCATTTCTCCAAGATCCGGCCCCACAACGGCGGCCGGTGGAGTTGCGGCCGAGGGTCCCGGCCGCCCCCGGTTGTGGGTTGCCGACAATTCAGGCAAAACACCGCCATGATAATGAAGATAAAGATTCTAGACTCTCTTCCGAGGACCCGACTGTGAGCCCGGCGCCCGCCGCAAGACGCCTGCTGGCGACGGTCCGCGGTGCCATCCAGCCCACGCCACCGATCTGGATCATGCGCCAGGCCGGCCGCTATCTGCCGGAATATCGTGAATTGCGAAGTCGCGCCGGCGGCTTTCTCGAACTGTGCTACACGCCGGACCTCGCCACCGAGGTGACGCTGCAGCCGGTCCGGCGCTTCGACCTCGACGCCGCCATCCTGTTCTCCGACATCCTCGTGGTGCCGGACGCCCTCGGCCAGGAAGTGCGTTTCGAGACCGGGGAAGGGCCGCTGCTGACCCCGCTCTCGGCCGCGTCGATCGGGGCGCTGCGCCCGGAACGGGTGCTCGAGCGTCTGGCCCCGGTGCTGGAAACGGTGCGTCGGGTGCGGGCGGCACTGCCCGACGACAAGACGCTGATCGGCTTTTGCGGCTCGCCGTGGACGGTTGCAACCTACATGCTCGGCGGACGCGGCTCGCCCGACCAGCAGGCCGCCCGGTTGTTCGCCTTGCGCGAGCCGGAGGCGTTCGCGCGGCTCATGGACATCCTCGTCGATGTCAGCGTCGACTATCTGGTGGCACAGTTCCGCGCCGGCGCCGACGTCGTGCAGCTGTTCGAGAGCTGGGCCCTCAATCTCGATGAAACGGCCTTTGCCGAGCGCGTCATCGAGCCGAACCGGCGCATCGTCGCCGGCGTGCGGCGGCAGCTTCCGGATGCCCCGATCATCGGGTTTCCGCGCGGCGCCGCCGGCATGATCGCGGCCTATGCCGAGGCGACCGGCGTCAATGTCGTCGGCCTCGACTATGCCACGCCGCTGCAGTTCGCCGCGGCGACACTGCCGGCCGGCCTCGGCGTGCAGGGCAACCTCGATCCGCTGCGCCTCGTCGTGGGCGGCCGGCAGATGGAGGAGCGGGCCCGCGAGATCGTCGCCGCCTTCCGCGGTCGCCCGCACATCTTCAACCTCGGGCATGGCATCGTGCCGGAGACGCCGATCGCCCATGTCGAGCGACTGCTCGAGATCGTGCGCGGGGGCTGAGCCATGGAATGGGTGCGGGCGCTGCACGTGATCGCGATCATAGCCTGGATGGCGGGGCTGCTGTACCTGCCGCGCCTGTTCGTCTATCACGCCGACGTGCCGCGGGGCTCGGCCCGGTCCGAGACCTTCAAGGTCATGGAGCGGCGGCTCTATCGCGGCATCGCCACGCCGGCGATGCTGGCCGCGTGGCTATTCGGGCTGTGGCTCGCCTTCGGTTTCGGCCTCATCGATTTCAGCGCCGGCTGGATGTGGATCAAGGCGGCCATGGTCATCGCGCTGACCATCTACCACCTCTATCTCGGCGCCGCGCGCCGGGCCTTCGCGGAGGATCGCAATAGCCGACCTGCCCGCTTCTACCGCGCGCTCAACGAAGTGCCGACGCTGCTCATGATCGTCATCGTCATCGCCGTCATCGTCAAGCCGTTCTAGGCATTGCGGGCTTTCCGGGGCCGCGCAAAGCGCTTGAATGTGACCAGGCTTCCGGATAAGAACGCCGGCACACCCCCTTCTAGCGACGTCTCCCCGGCGCCGTTGCGGTGACAAACCCCCTCCTTGCCTTCCTTTCCGTCTTCCCCACAGGGTCACCCGTCAATGGACAATATGAAGCTCAGCGAGCTCAAGGCGAAATCTCCTGCCGAACTGTTGGTGTTCGCCGAGCAGTACGAAGTCGAAAACGCCTCCACCATGCGCAAGCAGGAGCTGATGTTTGCGATCCTCAAGGAGCTCGCGGCGCGTGAGGTGGAGATCATCGGCGAGGGGGTGGTCGAGGTGCTGCCCGACGGCTTCGGCTTCCTGCGCTCGCCGGATGCCAACTACCTGCCGGGCCCGGATGACATCTATGTCAGCCCCAGCCAGATCCGCCGCTTTTCGCTCAGGACCGGCGACACCGTCGAGGGCCAGATCCGTTCGCCCAAGGAAGGCGAGCGCTACTTCGCCCTGCTCAAGGTCTCGACCATCAATTTCGAGGACCCCGAGAAGGTCCGCCACAAGGTCAATTTCGACAACCTCACCCCGCTCTACCCCGACGAGCGGCTGCGCCTCGAACTGCCCGACCCGACGGTCAAGGACAAGAGCGCCCGGGTGATGGACCTCGTGGCGCCGCTCGGCAAGGGCCAGCGCGCGCTCATCGTTGCTCCCCCGCGTACCGGCAAGACCGTGTTGTTGCAAAACATTGCACAATCGATCGCCATCAACCATCCCGAGTGCTATCTGATCGTGCTCCTCATCGACGAGCGCCCCGAGGAAGTCACCGACATGCAGCGCTCGGTCAAGGGCGAGGTCATCTCCTCGACCTTCGACGAGCCCGCCTCGCGCCACGTCCAGGTCGCCGAGATGGTCATCGAGAAGGCCAAGCGCCTGGTCGAGCACAAGCGCGACGTCGTCATCCTGCTCGATTCCATCACCCGGCTCGGGCGCGCCTACAACACCGTGGTGCCGAGCTCGGGCAAGGTGCTGACCGGCGGCGTCGACGCCAACGCCCTGCAGCGGCCGAAGCGTTTCTTCGGCGCCGCCCGCAACATCGAGGACGGCGGCTCGCTCACCATCATCTCGACGGCGCTGATCGATACCGGCAGCCGCATGGACGAAGTGATCTTCGAGGAGTTCAAGGGCACCGGCAACTCCGAGATCGTGCTCGACCGCAAGGTGTCCGACAAGCGCGTCTTCCCCGCCATCGACGTCACCAAGTCCGGCACCCGCAAGGAAGAGCTGCTGGTCGAGCCCGACATCCTGCGCAAGATGTACGTGCTGCGCCGCATCCTCAATCCGATGGGCACGGTCGATGCCATCGAGTTCCTGCTCGACAAGCTCCGCCAGACCAAGACCAATGCGGAGTTCTTCGAGTCGATGAACACCTGACGCGGCCGTCCATGCGCCACGGCGACACCATCGTCGCCCTGTCCTCGGGCGCGCTTCCGTCGGGCGTGGCGGTCATCCGCATCTCGGGCCCCGGCGCTGCAGCGCTGCTGTCCGGGCTGCTGCCCGCGCTGCCGCCGCCCCGCCGCCTGGCCCTGACGGACATCACGGTGGGCGGCGACCTCGTCGATCGCGGCCTCGTCGCCTGGTTCCCCGCCCCCCGCAGCTTCACCGGCGAGGATTGTGCCGAACTGCAGGTGCACGGGTCCCCGGCAGTGGTGCGGGCCCTGCTGCGGGCGCTGACGGCGGCCGGCGGGCGCCTCGCCGAGGCCGGGGAGTTCACTCGGCGCGCCTTCGAGAACGGCAAGCTCGACTTGACCGAAGTCGAGGGGCTGGGCGATCTCATCACGGCCGAGACCGAAGCGCAGCGCCACCAAGCTATGGCGCGGCTGAGCGGCGCGCTGTCGCGTCGGTTGGAGACGTGGCGGGAGCGGCTGGCAACGGCGCGTGCCGAACTCGAGGCGCAGCTGGATTTCTCCGATGAGGCCGATGTCGGCGCGCTGCCGGCCGGCTTCCTCCCCGGGCTGCGGGCGCTTGCAGGCGAGTTTGCCGAAGCGATCGAGACAGTTGGACGCGGCCGCATCGTGCGCGAAGGCCTGCGGGTGGCGCTGGCGGGGCCGCCCAACGCCGGAAAGTCCAGCCTGCTCAATGCCCTGGCCCGTTCCGACGTGGCCATCGTCACGCCCGAGGCGGGAACGACCCGCGACGTGCGCGAAGTTCCCATCGATCTCGATGGCCGGCTGGTGATCCTGCTCGACATGGCCGGCCTGCGCGAGACCGAGAGCCTCGCCGAGGCCGAAGGCGTCCGCCGGGCCCGCCACGAGATCGCCCGGGCCGACCTGGTGCTGTGGCTCATGGCGCCGGATGTCCCGCCCGAAGCGGAACCGGCCGGTATCGCTGCGCCGCTGTGGCGGGTTGCCACCAAGGTCGATATCGGCCCGGTGCCAGGCGCCCTCGACGCCGCCATCTCGACGCGCACCGGCGAGGGCCTCGCACCGCTCCTGGCGCAATTGCGCCGCTTTGCCGCCGATGCGGTGGCCGGCGCGCCCGCCCTGCTCAGCCGCGAGCGCGACCTGGCGGCCCTGACCGCGGCCAGTGCGGCGCTCAACGACGCCATGGCGACGCTGCACAGCCCCGAACTCGCCGCCGAATCGCTGCGCGCCGCGACCCAGGCGCTGGAGCGGCTGGTCGGCCGCATCGATGCGGAAGCCGTGCTCGACCGGCTGTTCAGCGCCTTCTGCATCGGCAAATAGGGATTCACGTGAAACAGTGGCGGACGCCGCGTGCCCCGCGTTGTTGATTCACGTGAAACAATGGCCTAGACCGAGCCCCCCAAGGAGCAGGCAATGAGCGAATTTGGCGTGATCGTGGTGGGTGGCGGGCACGCCGGGTGCGAAGCGGCGGCGGCGGCGGCGCGGCTGGGCGTGCCCACGGCGCTGATCACGCACAAGCGCGCCACCATCGGCGAAATGAGCTGCAATCCGGCGATCGGCGGCCTCGGCAAGGGCCATCTGGTGCGCGAGGTCGACGCGCTCGACGGCCTCATGGGCCGCGTCGCCGACGCCGCCGGTATCCAGTTTCGCGTCCTCAACCGGCGCAAGGGCCCGGCCGTCCGCGGCCCGCGGGCGCAGGCCGACCGCAAACTCTACAAGCGGGCGATGCAGGCGGCGCTGCAGGCCCAGGCCCAACTCGAGATCATCGAGGGGGAAGTGGACGACCTTGCCCTCGTCGACGGCCGCGTCGGCGGCGTGGTGCTGCTCGATGGCCGCCGGTTCACCGCCGCCGCCGTGGTCCTGACGACCGGCACCTTCCTCCGGGGGCTGATCCATCGCGGTGAGGAAACGATCCCCGCCGGCCGCGCCGGCGAGGGCCCGGTGCTCGGCCTGTCGGTGCGGCTCGAGGCGCTCGGGCTGCGGCTCGGCCGGCTGAAGACCGGCACCCCGGCCCGGCTCGATCGCAACAGCATCGATTTCAGCGTGCTCGACGAGCAGCGGGGGGACGATCCGCCCGAGCCGTTCTCGGCGCTGACGACGTCCATCACCACGCCGCAGGTGAGCTGTTTCGTCACGCGCACCACGACCGAGACGCACCGGCTGATCACCGCCAATATCCACCGGTCGGCCATGTACTCGGGGCGGATCCAGAGCCGCGGACCGCGCTACTGCCCGTCGATCGAGGACAAGGTGGTGCGCTTCGCCGACCGCGACAGCCACCAGATCTTCCTCGAGCCCGAGGGGCTGGACGACGACACCATCTATCCCAACGGGCTGTCGAGCTCGCTGCCGGCCGACGTCCAGGACGCGTTTCTGCGCACCATGCCGGGGCTCGAGAACGTGCGCGTGCTGCGGCCGGGCTACGCCATCGAATATGATTACGTCGACCCACGCGAACTTCGCCACTCGCTTGAAATGAAACGGCTTCCTGGCCTGTATCTGGCCGGGCAAATTAACGGTACAACAGGTTATGAAGAGGCCGGCGCCCAGGGGATTCTCGCCGGCGCCAACGCCGCCCTGGCGACGCTGGGCCGCCCGCCGATGCTGCTGTCGCGCACCGACAGCTACACCGGCGTCATGATCGACGATCTCGTGACGCGCGGCGTCTCGGAGCCATATCGCATGTTCACGTCGCGCGCGGAATTCCGCCTGCATCTGCGCAGCGACAACGCCGACCAGCGCCTGGCGCCGTTGGGGATCGCCACCGGGCTCGTGGGGGAAAGGCGGGCCGAGCTGTTCCGGCAGCGCCAGGCGGCGCTGGCCGCCGGCCGCAAGCTGCTCGACAGCCTCAGCATCAGCCCGACCTCGGCGCGACGCGCCGGGATTGCCGTCAATGCCGATGGCGTCGCGCGCAGCGCCTTCGACCTGATGGCCTATCCGGCGACGACGGTCGACGACCTGATACGGCTGTGGCCGGAAATCTGCGGCCTGGCTCCGGACATCCTGGCGCAACTCGAGATCGACGCCAAGTACGCCGTCTATCTCGAGCGCCAGCGGGCCGATGTCGAGGCGGTGCGCCGCGACGAGAGCCGCGTGATCCCGGACTGGCTCGATTACGCGGCGCTGCCCGGCCTCTCCATCGAGGTGCGCCAGAAGCTGCAGCAGGCGCGCCCGGCGACGATCGCGCAGGCGCAGGCCATCGACGGGGTGACCCCGGCTGCCATCACGCTGCTGCTGTCGGTGATGCGTCGCGGCACGCTGCGCCGGGCCGGCTGATGGCGTCGCCTCCCGCTTTGGCGGCGGTGGCGCCCTACGCGGCGCTGGTGCCGCGCCCGGCAGCCGACGTCGCCGCCGACCTCGAGGCCTTCCATGCCCTGCTGGTCAAGTGGCAGCGCGTGCAGAACCTGGTTTCACGTGAAACACTGGGCGAGGTGTGGACGCGGCACGTCGCCGACAGCCTGCAACTCCTGCTGCTGCTCAGGCCGGACGACGCCGCCTTTCTCGATCTCGGCAGCGGCGGCGGCTTTCCTGCGCTGCCGCTGGCCATCGCCCTCAAGGGCCGTCCCTGCCGCTTCGTCCTGGTCGAAGCCAATGCCCGCAAGGCCAGCTTCCTGCGCGCCGTGGCCCGCGAACTCGGCCTCGCCGTCACCGTCGACGCGCGCCGCAGCGAGGATATCGACCCGGCGCAGCTGGGCCCGATCGACGTCATCACCGCCCGGGCGCTGGCGCCGTTGCCGGTGCTGTGCCCGCTGCTTGCCCCGTTCTTCGGCCCAAAAACCCGGGCGCTGCTGCACAAGGGCAGGGAACATGTTGAAGAGTTAGCCGAATCGGGTGCGGTCTGGCACCATGACGTGGTAAGACACCAAAGCGTCACCGATGCCGGCGGCGTGGTTCTTGAGATCAGCAATTTGCGCTTGAGAACCAAATAGTTAGAGGCACAGCAGGAGGCCGGATTGGCTCCGCGAATCTTGACCCTCGCCAACCAGAAGGGCGGGGTCGGCAAGACCACCACGGCGATCAACCTCGCCACCGCGCTCGCCGCCATCGGCGAACGCGTGCTGATCATCGACCTCGACCCGCAGGGCAATGCCTCGACCGGGCTCGGCATCGCGCGGGCCGGCCGCGTCGTTTCAAGCTACGAGTTGCTGGTCGGGGAGGCCCGCATCGCCGAGGCGGCGGTGATGACGTCGGTGCCCAACGTCGCCATCGTACCCTCGACCATGGATCTGCTTGGCGTCGAGATGACCATCGCCCAGCACGCCGACCGCACCTTCCGCCTGCGCGACGCCATGCGCGCCCTCGACGAGTTGCGCATCAACGGCAAGCCGGTGAGCTACGTGCTGGTCGATTGTCCGCCCTCGCTCAACCTGCTGACGGTCAACGCGCTGGTGGCCGCCGACGCCGTGCTGGTGCCGCTGCAATGCGAGTTCTTCGCCCTCGAGGGGCTCAGCCAGTTGCTGCAGACCATCGAGCATATCCGCTCGACGCTCAACCCGCGCCTCTCCATCCAGGGCGTGGTGATGACCATGTTCGACAAGCGCAACAACCTGTCCGAGCAGGTGCTGCACGACGTGCGCACGGAAATGGGCGACCTCGTCTACGACACCGTCATCCCGCGCAACGTGCGGCTGTCGGAGGCGCCCTCCTATGGCAAGCCCGCCCTGCTCTACGATCTCAAATGCGCCGGCAGCCAGGCCTATCTGCGGCTGGCGACGGAAGTGATCCGGCGGGAGCGGCGCTTGCATGCTGCCTGAGGAAAAGCCAATGCAGGACAAACCATCGCGGCTCGGCCGCGGCCTCGCCGCCCTGATCGGCGACATGGCCACCCTGGAGGGCGCCCGGGTGGCGGATTCGTCGGGCGGCGCCAAGCGCCTGCCGGTCGAGTTCCTGACCGCCAACCGCGCCAACCCGCGCCGCGAATTCGATGCCGCCCAGCTCGAGGAACTGACCAATTCCGTCCGCGAGAAGGGGGTGATGCAGCCGCTGCTGGTGCGCCCGACCAGGGACCCCAACCTGTTCGAGATCATCGCCGGCGAGCGCCGCTGGCGCGCCGCGCAGCGCGCCGGGCTGCACGAAGTGCCGGTCCTGATTCGCGATGTCGACGACAAGGAAGCGCTCGAGCTCGCCATCATCGAGAACGTGCAGCGCGTCGACCTCAACCCGCTCGAGGAGGCGCAGGGCTACGGCCAGCTCATCGAGCAGTTCGGCTACACGCAGCAGGACCTGGCCCAGGTCATCGGCAAGAGCCGCTCGCACGTCGCCAATACGCTGCGCCTGCTGCGCCTGCCGCAGGACGTGCGCGACATGCTCGCCCGCGGCGAGCTGACGGCCGGGCACGCCCGCACGCTGATTACCGCCGAGGACCCGGCCGGCCTTGCCCGCCGCATCGTCGGGGGCGGGCTGTCCGTGCGCGAGGCCGAAGCGCTCAACCAGCGTGGCAGCGCCCCGCGCCGCCGCCCCGGCGCTGCGCGCGACAAGGACGCCGATACCGCGGCGCTGGAAAAACGCCTGTCCGATGCCCTCGGCCTCGCCGTCAGCATCGACCACAGGGACGAGGGTGGCCGCATCGAGATCCGCTATCGCACTCTCGACCAGCTCGAGCTCGTCTGCGGCAGGCTCGGCGGCTGAGGGCGCGGGCGCCGGCGGTATCTCGCCCGGCGCTCCGGGCGGGTTTCACGTGAAACGGCGTGGTCAGCGCTCCGCCGCCATGGTGCACACCGCGAGCAGCGCCCGCTTGGCGATGGTCGCCTGCATGTCGTGGCGCTTGCGGGCGTCGGCGGTGGCGCCATGGAGCCGCTCGCTCGCGGCGGCGAGGGCGGTGTCCGGCCACAGCCGCAGCTGTTGTTCCAGCGCGCCGCGCCGCGAGAAATGCGGTTTCGGCCGCGCCCGGTCGAGCACCTCGCGCACCGACCGGCCGGCATCGACTTCCGCCCGCCAGCGCCGCAAAGCGGCGAAATGCTGCTGCACCCCGGCCAATAATTGCTGCGGGTTGACCGAAGCGGCCAGCGCCCGGGCGAGCGCCGCGTCGAGCCGGGCGGCGTGGCCGGTGCCAACGGCGTCGGCGATCTCGTCGAGCACCAGCGCCGCGTTGTCGGCGCACAGGGCGAGCACGTCGTCGCGCGTCAGCTGCTTGCTGTCGGCGGCAAACAGCACGAGCTTTTCCAGTTCCCGCCGCGTGATCTCGCGGTCGTTGCCGAGGGTATCGCGCAACGTCGCGGCCACGTCGGGCGCCGCCCGGATGCCGGCCTTGGCCAGGGTGTCACCGATCAATCTGAGCAGCGTCGCCTCGTTGTCCGGATAGCAGGGCAGGGCCCGCCCGGCGGCGGCGCCTTCGACCAGGGTGCGCAGCGGATCGCGCGGCGTCAAATTGCCGGCCTCGAGGATCACGGCGGCGCCCTGCGGCGCCGCCAGCAGTTCGGCGAGCGGGGCGGCGAGCGCCTTGCCGGGGCCACGCACCCGCACCACGCGCTTCTCGCCGAACAGCGAGGTGGTCCGCGCCTCGAGCAGGAGCCGGGACGGCTCGGCCTCGAGTTCGCCGCCGTCGAGGGTGACGAGGTTCATGCCGCCGGCATCGTCGCCGCCGAAACGCCCGGTCAGCCTGAGGCCGATCTCGCGCACCAGCCCGGCGTCCGGGCCGTAGACGAGAAACACGCCGTCGCTGACATCCGGATGCGCGACGAAGCGCTCGACCTCGTGCGCCTTGAGCGCGGTCACGGCCGCGGCCCGGCCAATGCCCCCAGGATGGCAAGCCGCACCGTCTCGGCGGCGGCGCGGGCCGCGCGCTCCTCGGCTTCGCGGCGCGCCTCCTCGTCGGCCAGCACCTGGCCGCGCGTCGTCCACGCGGCGCTCGCCGCGCGATTGCCGACGGCGACGACCTTGCCGGCTACGGTGACGGTATAGGCGACGCTGACCGTCACTTCGTTGGCCTTGGTCGGGCGGGCGGTGTTGCTGTGGGTGAGGGCGCGATTGGCCGCGCTGGTCGAAATGGCGACCTGCGGCGCCCCCGGGCCGCCCCCCTTGCCGAGGCGCAGCGCCAGGTCCTCAATCACGATCTGGTCGAGCCGCGTCGCGGGCGCGCTATAGGCCACTTCCAGCCGCGCCGCGCCGACCCCGCGCTCGCCATAGACCGGCGTCAGCGTGCAGCCGCCGAGCGCCAGCACAGCCGCTGCCAGCGCCAGCCCGATGCGGCCGCCGCGCCAGCGCGGCCTAGACGACGACATTGACGATCCTGTTGGGCACGATGATCACCTTTTTCGGCGCGCTGCCGCCGAGCATGCGGCTGACCGCCTCCAGTGACAAGGCCTCTTTCTCGATCGTCGCCTGCGACGCGTCGACCGGCACGCTGATCTCGCCGCGGCGCTTGCCGTTGACCTGCACCGGCAAGACGATGCTGGCCTCGACCAGCAGGCCGGGATCGGCCTCGGGCCAGGGGGCGTCGGCCACGATGCCGTCCTTGCCGAGCGCGGCCCAGCAGCTCTCGGCCAGATGCGGCATCATCGGCGCCAGCAGCTGCACCAGCCGCTCGATGCCCTCGCGCAGCACGCCGACGTGGCCGGCGGTGCCGAACATCGCGGCCGGTGCCGTCTCCTCGCTGGCCAGCCGGCTCAGCCCGTTGGCCAGTTCGTAGATATGGGCGACGGCGCGGTTGAAGCGCAGCGCCTCGATATCCTCACCCACCCGCGCCACGGTGCGGTGCGTGAGCCGGCGGACTTCCAGGAGTTCCCCCTCCTCGAGGACGCTCGGTGCGACGGCGCCCGGGAAGCGCTCGAACACCCCGATGCTCTCGTGCACCAGTTTCCACACGCGCTGCAGGAAGCGGCCGGCGCCCTCGATGCCGGCCTCGGTCCACTGCACGTCGCGCTCCGGCGGCGAGTCGGACAGCATGAACCAGCGCGCCGTGTCGGCCCCGTAGGTCGCGACGATCTCGTCCGGGTCGACCACGTTCTTCTTGGATTTGCTCATCTTTTCGATGGCGCCGATGGCGACCGGGGCGCCGGTCTCGGCGTGGCGCGCTGTCCGCGTCTCGCCGCTTGCCTCGAGCACCACGTCCTCGGGCGCGAGCCATTCCCCGCTCCCCGACTTGTACGTCTCGTGGGTGACCATGCCCTGGGTGAACAGGCCGCGGAACGGCTCGTCGACGGAGACGTGCCCGGTCTTGTGCATGGCCCGCGCGAAGAAGCGCGAATACAGCAGGTGCAGGATGGCGTGCTCGATGCCGCCGATATACTGGTCGACCGGCAGCCAGGCGTCGGCGGCGGCGCGGTCGGTCGGGCCCGCGGCGCCGGGGGCGGTGAAGCGGGCATAATACCAGGACGAATCGACGAAGGTGTCCATGGTGTCGGTTTCGCGCTGGGCCGGGCCGCCGCAGCGCGGGCAGGCGACGTGCTTCCAGGTCGGATGGTGGTCGAGCGGATTGCCCGGCCGGTCGAAGCTCACGTCGTCGGGCAGCACCACCGGCAGGTCCTTGTGCGGCACCGGGACCGTGCCGCACACCTCGCAGTGCACGACCGGGATGGGGCAGCCCCAGTAGCGCTGGCGCGAGATGCCCCAGTCGCGCAGCCGGTAGTTGACCTCGACCACGCCCTGCGGCCGGCCGTCCACCTCGCGCCCGCCGAAATGGGCGGCGATACGCGCCTTGGCGGCCTCGATCGCGAGCCCGTCGAGAAAGCCCGAATTGTAGATGGTGCCCGGCCCGGTATAGGCCTCGTCTTCCACCGCAAAGGCGGCGGGATCGGCCCCCTCGGGCAGCACCACCGGCAGCACCGGCAGGCCGTAGCGGCGGGCGAAATCGAGGTCGCGCTGGTCGTGCGCCGGGCAGCCGAAGATGGCGCCGGTGCCGTAGTCCATGAGCACGAAATTGGCGACATAGACCGGCAGCGTCTCGCCGTCACGCACCGGGTGCCTGACCCTCAGGCCGGTGAAATGGCCGTGCTTCTCGGCCTTCTCGATGACTTCGGTGGCCGTGCCCTGGCGGTGGCATTCGGCGATGAAGTCGCGCAGGGCGCCGTCGCTCTCGGCCAGCCGGGCGGCGAGCGGGTGGTCGGGCGACAGGGCGATGAAGCTCGCCCCGAAGATGGTGTCGGGGCGGGTGGTGAACACCTCGATGCTGGTAGCGCCGGCGGACGCGCCCGGCAGCACTTCGAACAGCAGGCGCAGCCCCTCCGAGCGGCCGATCCAGTTGCGCTGCATGACGCGCACCTTCTCGGGCCAGCCGTCGAGCCCGTCCAGCGCCTCGAGCAGCGCTTCGGAGTAGTCCGACACCTTGAGGAACCACTGCGTCAGCTCGCGCTGCTCGACCGGGGCGCCAGAGCGCCAGCCGCGCCCGTCGATGACCTGCTCGTTGGCCAGCACGGTCATGTCGACCGGATCCCAGTTGACCTTGGACTGCTTGCGCGCCACCAGCCCGGCCTCGAGGAAGTCGAGGAACAGCTTCTGCTGCTGGTGGTAGTAGGCGACGTCGCAGGTGGCGATCTCGCGCGACCAGTCGAGGCCGAGCCCGATGGCCTTGAGCTGGGCCTTCATCGCCGCGATGTTCTGGCGCGTCCAGGTGCCGGGGTGGACGCCGCGCTCGATGGCGGCGTTCTCGGCCGGCAGGCCGAAGGCGTCCCAGCCCATCGGGTGCAGCACGTTGAAGCCGCGGGCGCGCTTGTAGCGCGCCAACACGTCCCCCATGGTATAGTTGCGCACGTGCCCCATATGGATGCGGCCGGACGGATAGGGGAACATCTCGAGCACGTAGTAGCGCGGGCGCGGGTCGTCGTTGCTGACGACGAAGCTCTGCCGCTCCTCCCACAGTCTTTGCCAGCGGGGTTCTTCAACGCGCGGGTTGTAGCGTTCTACGCTCTTGGCAGTCACTTGCTCGACGTCCTCAGGGTGCGCTTTCGATTGCGCGGCGGGGGGTTTTTGGCTACCGGACCATCATCAGAAAAGCCTTGGGCGGTCAACAGCAAGCGGGGGTTCCGGTGGACGACAGCGTGACGAATGCAGCCGAACGGCTGGCCGGCATCCGGGCCCGCATCGAGCAGGCCCGCGCCCGCTTCGGGCCGCCGCCCGGGCGCGTCGAACTGGTGGCGGTGTCCAAGACCTTCGACGCCGACACCGTACGCCCCTATCTGCAGGCCGGGCAACGCATCTTCGCCGAGAACCGCGTGCAGGAGGCCAGGCAGAAATGGCCGGCGCTGCGGGCCGAGTACCCCGACCTCAGCCTGCACCTCATCGGGCCGCTGCAGACCAACAAGGCGCGCGACGCCGTGGCGCTGTTCGACGTCATCGAGAGCGTCGACCGCGACCGCCTCGCCGGCGTGCTGGCCGCCGAAATGCAGCGTGCCGGCAAGTCGCTGCCGGTCTTCGTGCAGGTCAATATCGGCGGCGAGGCGCAGAAGGCCGGCATCGCCCCGGCCGAGGCCGTCGCCTTTGTCGGGCGTTGCCGCACGGCGCACGGGCTCGATGTCGTGGGACTGATGTGCATCCCGCCCGAAGGCGAACCGGCAGGCCCCTATTTCGCCCATCTCGCCGCTCTCGGCCGCGAGGCCGGGGTCGCCTTCCTGTCGATGGGGATGAGCGCCGATTTCGAGACCGCCATCGCCATGGGGGCCACGCATGTACGCGTCGGCAGCGCCCTGTTCGGGGCGCGGCCATGACGCTATGGCGCCATAGCATCCCGGGCGGCGGCCATGTTCAACCGATAGTCTGGCGCGGCTAGGCTTCTCCCGACCCCGCCCCCTGCCACAGCTGGTCGAGCCGGGCCAGCAGGTCGTAGGTGGCGCCGCTGTCTTCCGGCACCTCGCCCGCCGCCCGCTCGCCGTCGGCGTCGCCGCCGGAGCGGATGGCCGCGAAGATCGACGCGATCCCGGCCTCGAGGTCGACGCCGTCGGCGTCGCCGGACATGTCGGCCGTGTCCTGTTCCGGCGCCGGGCCGGCCTGTGCAGTCTTGCCCATCAACAGTGCTCCCCTCGCTGCTTCACGCCGGCGACGCTAGTGTCGGCTCGTGGCCTGTTTCGGCCGCCGGCAAGGCCATTGTGCGGAAATGTTGTGGCCGCCGGGGACCGGGTGCCGCCCCGCTTCGCTTGATCCCGGTCAAGCCGGCAAGATCCTTGTCGGCTGAAACTTTGCGCTGGCGGATCACGTTGTTATCAGGCGTCACGGGCTTGTGATTGGCGGACCCGCGATGCCACACTTAACTGAACTCACCTGATCGGGGATGGGGATGAACAAGAGACGGATCTTCCTGGTCGATGATGACGCCGAACTGCGCCGGACGCTGGTCGACCAGTTGTCCCATTACCGCGAGTTCGAGGTGATCGAGGCCGCGACCGGCTCCGAGGCGCTGGCAAGGGTCCGCGACAGCCATGTCGATCTCATGATCCTCGATGTCGGCCTGCCGGACATGGACGGGCGCGAGGCGGTCAAGATCCTGCGCCGCAACGGCTTCAAGAGCCCGATCCTGATGCTCACCGGCCACGACACCGATTCCGACGAGATTCTCGGGCTCGAGGCGGGGGCCAACGACTACGTCACCAAGCCGTTCAAGTTCTCCGTGCTGCTGGCGCGCCTGCGCGCCGCGCTGCGCCAGCACGACCAGAGCGAGGACGTGGTCTTCACCATCGGCCCCTACGCCTTCCAGCCGGCGGCCAAGCTGCTCGAATCCGCCGACGGCCAGAAGGTACGGCTGACCGACAAGGAAACCTCGATCCTCAAGTACCTGTACCGGCAGGGGCCCAAGACCATCACCCGCGACGTGCTGCTCAAGGAGGTGTGGGGCTACAACAACCGCGTCACCACGCATACGCTCGAGACCCACATCTACCGGCTGCGCCAGAAGATCGAGCGCGACCCCTCCAACGCCCGGCTGCTGGTCACCGAGGAGGGCGGCTACCGCCTGGTGCCCTAGGCGTGCCACCGGCCACGCGGGGGCGGCTGCGCTTTGCGTGGCCTTTTTGCCGGGAAATGGATTCCGGTTCCGTCTCAGACATGCTCTATATCGATGCAAAGCGCGCGCACGGGCCGGGCCGGCTCGGGCGCGAACTGGCGCGGGGATCGATTAGGGCATGCAGCTGGACGACGCGGCGACAATCCTTGGGCGCGCGGATTTCTTCGAAATCTGCGACGCCGAGCAGCGCCGGTTGCTGGCCTTCGCCAGCGAACGGACGCGCTTCCGGCCCGGCTCGGTGATCTACCGCAGCGGCGACGTGCCCGAGGGCGCGCATGTGCTGGTCTCGGGCACCGTGGCGACGCTGCGCGAGGGCGGCGAGGACGACCCCTTCCTCGTGCACGAGGAAGGGGCGGTGCTGGGGGCCATGGCCCTGGTGGTGGCAAGACCGCGGCCGGTGACGGTCAAGGCCGTCGACGCGGTGGAAACGCTGTTCGTGCCGCGCACCGCCTTCATGAAGCTGGCGCAGCAATATCCCGATCTCGCGGCGCGGGCCGCCGACAAGATCAGGGGCGAACTCGCCGGCTATCTCGGCGCCATCGAGCGGGTGCGCGGCCGGATCGGCTAGCGCGGCGCGAAGCGCACCAGCACCGGCACGTGGTCCGAGGGCTTGTCGCTCCAGCCGCGCGCCGGCCGGATGATCTCGGCGCCGCTCGAGCGGGCGGCGATATCGGACGTCGACCAGATGTGGTCGAGCCGGCGGCCGCGGTCGGAGGCCTGCCAGTCGCGGTTGCGGTAGCTCCACCACGAATAGAGCTTGTGCTCGTGCGGGATGTGGCGGCGCACCAGGTCCACCCAGCCGTGCCCGCCGGTCAGCAGTCCGTCCAGAGCGGCGGTCTCGACCGGGGTATGGCTGACCACCTTGAGCAGCTGCTTGTGGCTCCACACGTCGTTCTCGTGCGGGGCGATGTTGAAATCGCCGCAGATCAGCTGGCCCGATGCGAATCCCGGCTCGGCGAACCAGGCGCCGAGTTCGGCCAGAAAATCGAGCTTGTGGCGGAACTTGCGGTTGATCTCGGGATCCGGCTCATCGCCGCCGGCCGGGATGTAGAAATTATGGACGGTCAGCGGGCCGCGGCCGAAATCGACGATGGCCGAGACGTGCCGGCTCTCCTCGATGCCGCAGAAGGTGCGGCTCGCAATTTCGGTGAGCGGCGCCCGCGAGAGGATGGCGACGCCATGATAGCCCTTCTGGCCGTGCACGGCCTGGTGCGGATAGCCGGCCTCCGCCAGCTGGCGCGCCGGAAACTGGTCGTTGCGGCACTTGATCTCCTGCAGGCACAGGATGTCGGGGCCGTACTGGCGCAGGAAATCGAGGACGATGGGCAGCCGGAGGCGGACCGAGTTGATGTTCCAGGTGGCAAGGCTGAGGGGCATGCAGGCAGGATTCCGGACGGAGATCGCGCGCCCCGTCGGGGGCGCTCGACCGCGAACGGCTCACTTGGTGGGGTCGACCGCGCGGTAGGTAGGGTCGATATAGAAATATGACTTGGGAATCTCAACATCCTTCTGCACGTCGTACAGCGAGAAGGTCAGTTCGGCGCCGCCCGGATCGACCAGCACCCACTGCACCAGGTCCTTGCTGTCCTTGTCGAACACCAGCGTGACCGAGACGAGGCCGACGGGTGTGTCGTCCTGCAGGGTGAGGGACAGATAGGCGTCCGACTGGTCGATGGCGACGATGTTGGCCGCCAGCAGGTCGATGTCCGATTCGAGGAACTGGCGCAGCGGTACCTTGTCCTGCGGGTAGGCGTATTTCGTCTCTTCCTTGCGGTCGATGACGTAGAAGCCGCGCCCGACCGAGATGATCTCCTCGCGGCTGGGCGGGTTGTAGCGGAAGCGCACCTTGCCCGGGCGCTCGATGAAGAACGTGCCCTCGATGCGGTTGCCCTGCGTGTCGATCTGCAGGAACCGTCCCGCCATGGTCCGGATCGCGGAATTGTGGGCGCTGATCTCGTTGATCAGCGCCACCTCTTCCTCGGTCAGCCGGCGCGGCTCGTCCTGCGCCACGGCCGGGACGGAGAGGACGAGAAGCGCGGCGACGGCGGCAAGAAAACGGCGGCGAATCATGGGCAAGGGGTTTCCCGCTGCGAGGACGTTCAAACTAGCCTAGGCACAGAATGCGGCAAGAGGTGGAAAAGCTCCACAGGCAAAGCCGGCGCCCCCTCGCGGCGGCGGGTGCCCCCTCCCCAACCCTCCCCACAAGGGGGAGGGTGTCCCCCGGTGCGCTTGGCCCAATGGTGCCCCCAAGGCCGGCAGCGGGCATTTTCACCAGCCGAAGCCAGCCGCAACGCTCGCCTCACCCCCCGGAGCCGGCCGCGACGCACTCTTCACCCTCCCCCGCGAAGCGCGGGGAGGGTCGGGGAGGGGGTGGTGCCGCGGGTCGGGTGCCGCAGTCGGCACCCTCCGCCCTTGAGGGGAAAGGGGACCGCCCGGGCCCGGTGGTTGGGGCCGGATCGTGCGGTCGCGCCTGTTCTCCGGCGCGGCGGGCGGGTGCCCCCCTCCCCAACCCTCCCCACAAGGGGGAGGGTGTCCCCCGGTGCGCTTGGCCCAATGGTGCCACCAAGGCCGGCAGCGGCCACCCTCACCAGCCAAAGCCAGCCGCAACTCGTCCCTGCACCCGCCGGAACCGGCCGCAACGCTTCCCTGCACCCACCGGAACCGGCCGCACGCGTCCCTGCACCCGCCGGAACCGGCCGCGACGCACTCTTCACACTCCCCCGCGTCAGCGTGGGGAGGGTCGGGGAGGGGGTGGTGCCGCGGGGCACGGGTGCTGCCGTCGCAGCGCGCCGGAAAAAGTAATCCCCGTCCCCTGCACCGGCCCTATGCTCCTCCCCAGCGGCGCCCCGAAGCG
>NZ_DASWVV010000021.1:0-10208 GCF_036406155.1 Devosia sp.
CGGCCCCGACGGCTCCAAGGCCGCCGAGGCGCTGGCGGCGATCCGCCGGCAGCTGGAACTGGTCAACGCCTGAGCGGGCGCCTCACCCGGCGCCCGGCAGCAGGCGCCTGACCGCCCGCCACGCGGGCGAGGCCACGCGGCCGACAAGCGGGATCAGCGCCGCGCCGACGGCGAGGCCGACGATGCCGTAGGCGGCCGACTCGACCAGCCATATGACGAAGCCCGCAGCGGCGGGCAGCGCGCCGGCAACGGCAATGGCGGCATCGTGGATGAGATGGGCCGGCAGGCTGAATCCGAACGCCTCGAGCCCGTGCACGATGATGCCGCCGCCAACCCAGATCATGGCGGCCGTGCCGGCCCCGCCAAGCAGCGTCATGAATCCCGGCATGCCCTGGACCAGCGCCCGGCCCAGGCTGCGCGTGGCCTGCCCCAGTGCGTGCGGTCCGCCGTTGGTGGCGAGAGTGAGCCCGATATCGTCCGCCTTCACGATCAGGGCGACGCCGCCATAGACGGCGGCGGTGATGCCGAGGGCCACCACGCCGAGCACTGCCGCCTGCATGACGAGGCTGCTTTCGGGCAGGGAGGCAAGAGCAATGGTCATGATCTCGGCGGAGAGGATGAAGTCGGTCTTGATGGCGCCGGACACCTTCTGGTCTTCAAGTAGTTTCGGGTCGCTCGCGGCGGGCTCGAGCGCCGCCTCGTGCGCATGGGCCGCGTGGGGGAACAGCGCTTCGTAGAGCTTTTCGGCGCCCTCGTAGCAGAGATAGGCACCTCCAAGCATGAGCAGCGGCGTGATCGCCCATGGCGCCAGCAGGCTGAGCGCCAGCGCGCCCGGAAGCAGGAACAGCAGCTTGTTGCGGATCGAACCGAGGGCAATTCGGGCTACCATCGGCAATTCACGTTCGGCGGCGAAGCCGTGGACGTAGCGGGGGGTGACGGCGGCGTCGTCCACGACGGCGCCGGCAGCCTTCATGCCGGCCTTGGCAGCCTGGCCGGCGACATCGTCCAGCGAGGCGGCCGCGAGCTTGGCGAGCCCGGCGACGTCGTCGAGAAGGGCGAGGAGTCCTACGCTCACTGCTGTGTTCTCACCATTACGGGGCCGCGGGTAGCCACAGAACTGCCCGGGCGCCCGCCGGGTTCCGCCCGTGCCGCACGAAGCGACTGGCTACCCCACGGGGCGACCGGCGTCGCCATCGCCCGAGGGCGCTGCCGGGTCGCCTTCTCTATTGGCGACAGCGTCCTCGCCCAGAGGCGGGCTCATTTCGGCGGCGGCGGAAGCCGGGCCGAACACCGAGAGACGCGAGAAGATGCGGATGCGTGTCTCGTCGGACATGACGTTCATGATGCCGCCGGCGACGACGATGACGAGGCCGACATAGGCGATCGGATCGGGGAACTCGTTGAAGAACATGGCCCCGAAGATGATGGCCCACAGGATCTGGCTGTACTGGGCGGGCGCGATGATGCTCGCCGGGGCCCGACGCGTGGCGGCGATGAACAGGATGTTGCCGGTGCCGCCAAGCAGGCCGATCGCCAGCAGGGCGGCGAACTCCTCGGCCGTGGGCATGTCGAAATGCGGCAGCATCAGGATGCCGTTGGCGATGACGATGTAGCCCAGCGGAATGCCGATGAGGCTGACGCGCTTTTCCACCGGCGCCACCTTGCGCAGGATGGTGGTCGTGGCCGCGCCGAACAGCGAGGCGCCGAGCGCCGTGAGGTGTCCCAGTTCCATTTCCCGGAAACCGGGCTGCACCACCAGCAGCACGCCGAAAAAGCTGGCGCCCAGAAACAGGTAGCGCTGCCAGGTGACAATTTCCTTGAGGATCGAGGTGGACAGGAAGACCACGAAGATCGGGGCGAGGAAGGCGATGGAATAGGCCTCGGCCAGTGGTATGGAGACGAAGGCGTAGATGATGCAGAGGTTGCCGGCGAGCCCGGTGAGGCCGCGCAGATTGACCAGCCACGGATGCCGCATCTGCCAGAACAGGTGCCAGTGCTCCTGCCGGGGCTTGGTGAAGATCACCGGCAAGAAGGAGAACAGCGCCGTCCAGAAGGCGATCTCGAACACCGACAGACTGCTGCCGAAGCCCTTGATGATGGCATCGCAGCACGAAAAGAGCAGGTAGGTGGCAAGCGAGAAGGCGACGCCGGAGGGCATCTGCGACGGTCCGGGACGGAAGGAATCGGGCGTAGTCTTGCGAGCTATACGAAAGCTTTCCCGGCCGGTCGATGGGGCGGGACGCCGCCGGACAACTATTTCAGCGCGGCGGCGGCGGGGCCGATGATTTCGATCCTGTTCGTCCAGATGTAGCCGACGAAGTTCTGCGGGACGCCGGCCAGTTCGTCCAGCGTGTCGATCCCGGCGGTACCGGGGTCGCCCGCCGCGTAGGGGCCGAGCAGAATGACCTCGGAGCCCGCGTCGCGGAGGCGCTGGAGGAACAGGTTGGGCCAGCCCCAGAGGAAAGGCGCGACGTTGATCGGCACCATGACCCTGGTGCTCCGGCACGCCTCGGGCACATGGCCGGTCCAGCCCAGCCCCATATATTGCAGCAGGCAATCGACGAGGCCCCGGCGCGACCACACGGCCAGCCCGCCGATCAGCTCCTGCGCTCGGAAGGTCGGCGCATCGCCGCCATAGGCGCCCCAGATCCCGGGCCGCCACTGCGGGTTGGCGGCGAGCAGCGCGGCGAGCATGTCGCCCTCGCGCGCCTCGTTGCTCTTGAAGTTGACGAGGAAGCGGCCGGCGGGGAGAGCGTCGAAGACTTCCCCGATCTCGGGCATCAGGCCGACGCCCTTGCCGCGGAACGGGTGGCTGGCGCCGCCGTCGGCTGTGTAGCCGTAGCCGATATCGAGCGACTTGAGATAGTCGAGGTCGTGCGCCCGGGTCTCCCCGCTGCCGTCGGTGCGGCAGTCGAGCGTCCAGTCGTGCAGCACGGCGAAGTGGCCGTCCGTGGTCGGGTGCACGTCGAATTCGACGATGTCGGCGCCGGCCGCGAAAGCGGCTTGCATCGAAGGGATGGTGTTCTCGAGAAGGCCGTGCGTGGGCGGGTAGATGCGCTCGGCGGTGCAGGTGTCGTTGGTCAGCCCGTCGCGGGGAAAGGTCTGGTGGACGCCGCGATGGGCGATGATCTGCACCTCGCCCGCCGGCGCCGGGACCCGCCAGGAGGCATTCCACACATACACGGCGGCAACGAAGACAGCCAATCCGAGCAACAGCTTGCGCAGCATCGACTTTCCCCGCGTTTCCGGGCGCCGCGGCCCGGGTGCCGCCGCCCGGGGGCGGCGGCGATGGAATCGTCAGGCGGCGCTCATCGCCTTGTCGAGGTTGGCGGCGACGGCGTCGAGGAAGCCCATGGTGGACAGCCACTGCTGGTCGGGACCGACGAGCAGCGACAGGTCCTTGGTCATCTTGCCGCTCTCGACGGTATCGACGCAGACCTTCTCGAGGGTGGCGGCGAACCTGGCCAGCTGGTCGTTGCCGTCGAGCTTGGCGCGGTGGGCGAGGCCGCGCGTCCAGGCGAAGATCGAGGCGATGGAGTTGGTCGAGGTCTCCTTGCCCTGCTGGTGCTGGCGGTAGTGGCGGGTGACGGTGCCATGCGCCGCCTCGGCCTCGACGACCTTGCCGTCCGGCGTCATCAGCACCGAGGTCATCAGCCCGAGCGAGCCGAAGCCCTGGGCCACGGTGTCGGACTGCACGTCGCCATCATAGTTCTTGCAGGCCCAGACATAGCCGCCGCTCCACTTGAGGGAGGAGGCGACCATGTCGTCGATCAGGCGGTGCTCGTACCAGATCTTCTTGGCCTCGAAGCGCTCCTTGAACTGGGTGTCGTAGACCTCCTGGAAGATGTCCTTGAAGCGCCCGTCATAGGCCTTGAGGATGGTGTTCTTGGTGGAGAGGTAGCACGGCACGCCGCGGTTCAGCGCGTAGTTGAGGGAGGCGAGGGCGAAGTCGCGGATGGAGTCGTCGAGGTTGTACATGGCCATGGCGACGCCCGCGCCGGGGGCCTTGAACACCTCGCGCTCGATGACGGTGCCGTCCTCGCCGGCGAACTTGATGGTGAGCGTGCCCTTGCCGGGGTAGAGGAAGTCCGTGGCCTTGTACTGGTCGCCGAAGGCGTGGCGGCCGATGATGATGGGCTGCGTCCAGCCGGGCACGAGGCGCGGTACGTTGCGGCAGATGATGGGCTCGCGGAAGATGACGCCGCCCAGGATGTTGCGGATCGTGCCGTTGGGCGACTTCCACATCTGCTTGAGCTTGAACTCCTCGACGCGGGCCTCGTCGGGCGTGATGGTCGCGCACTTGACGCCGACGCCGTGCTCCTGGATGGCGTGGGCAGCGTCAACGGTGACCTTGTCGTCGGTGGCGTCGCGATGCTCGATGGACAGGTCGTAGTAGCGCAGGTCGACGTCGAGGAAGGGATGGATCAGCTTGTCCTTGATCGCCTGCCAGATGATGCGGGTCATCTCGTCGCCGTCGAGTTCGACGACCGGGTTGGCGACTTTGATCTTGGCCATGCTGAATGCTCCTGCGCGCGCTGTGTTCTTGCTGGCCCGCCTATAGCACGAAATCGGCCGCTGGAAAGGTGGCCGCAGGACGCACGGGGGCCGGGAAAGCGGCTGCGCTGCCAGGGCGAAGGCGCTGCGGCAATCGGGCGCTGACCGGCCGCCCGCTTGATTGGCCGGCGTCGCCGTCCTAAGCCCGCAGACAGCGGAGTCCGCCATGGCGTTTGAACCCGACTACCCGATCGAGACCCAGCGGCTGCGCCTGCGCCCGTTCACCCGCGGCGACGTCGATGCGGTCTACGCCTATCGCCGGCGCGAGGACGTGGCGCGGTTCCTGTTCGATCTGCCGATGAGCCGCGAAAGCTGCGCCGAGGCGGTGCAGGCGCGCGTCGGCCAGACCGGCTTCGCGAACGAGGGCGACCGCATCGTCCTCGCCGTGGAGCAGCGCAAGGACCTGGCCATGATCGGGGAGGTGTCGCTCATCCTGCGCAGCGCCGAGGCGCGGCAGGCCGAACTCGGCTATATCCTGCACCCCGACTACCAGGGCCTCGGCTATGCCACGGAGGCGGCTCGGGCAATGCTCGGAGTGGGTTTCGATGACGCCTGGATGCACCGCATCTACGCACGCTGCGACGTGCGCAACGCCGCCTCGGCGCGCGTCATGGAGCGGCTCGGCATGCGGCGCGAGGCGCATTTCCGCGACCACATGCTGGTCAAGGGCGAGTGGCAGGAAGAATTGATCTACGCCCTGCTCGAGGGCGAGTGGCGGGCACAGGCGCCAAGCCGCCGGAATCGCTGAAGGAACGCCCGCCCGCTCGGAAACCTTGGCATGTTTTTCCAATGGCCGGCGCGGAACCGGTCATCGCGGCGTCACGTTCTCGCACTACACACACAGGCAGGGCAGGCGGAGGATGCAACGTTCATGGGCGCACCAGGCTTACCGATCGAAACCGAGCGTCTCGTCCTGCGCTTTTTCGAACCCACCGACCTCGATGCCGTCATGGCCTACCACGCCTTGCCCGAGGTGCAGCGCTACCTCGAATGGAAGGCGCGGGACCGAGTGGAGTGCAAGGCGGCGCTGGCCGGGATGTGCGCGCAGCGGCGGCTCAACCGGCCGGGGGACACGCTGACGCTGGCGGTTGAGCGCAAGTCCGACCGGCTGCTGGTCGGCCAGGTCTCGTTGCGCTGGACCGATGCCACCGCGGGCCAGGCGGAGGTGCGCTTCGTCTTCAACCCGACCTACCGGCGGCAGGGCTACGCCACCGAGGCGGTAAGCTGTGCCTTCGACATCGGCTTCGACCATTTCAGCTTCCACCGCATCTTCGCCCGCTGCGGCGCGAGGAACGTGCCCTCGGCCCGGCTGATGAAGAAGCTCGGCATGCGGCTCGAGGCGCACTATCGCGAGCACGCGCTGTTCCAGGGCGAGTGGGACGAGGAACTGCACTTCGCCATCCTCGACCGGGAGTGGCGACGGAGCAGCAAGGTCAAGGAAATCAGTTCGCATCTGGTCGCCTGATCCGGCCAAGTCTTGATCTTTGCGCCGCTTGCGCCGTATCTGCGGCGCAAACGGGATCCTCGCGCATGGCCGGCACCGACAAATCGCAGCAGATCGCCTACCGGCCTGGACCCGCCATCATCCTGTGCGAACCGCAACTGGGCGAGAACATCGGCAGCACGGCGCGCGCCATGGCCAATTTCGGCCTGTGGGACTTGCGCCTGGTCAACCCCCGCGACGGCTGGCCGAACGAGCGGGCGGTCGCGGCAGCGTCGCGCGCCGACCACGTCATCGAAAAGGTACGGGTGTTCGAGACCACCGAGGCGGCGATCGCCGACCTGTCGCTGGTATTCGCCACCACGGCGCGCCGGCGCGACCTGCAGAAGCCGGTGCTCGGGCCGGAGCAGGCCTCGCGGCAGCTGCTCGCCCATATCGCCGGCGGCGGTGGCGCCGGCCTGCTGTTCGGGCGCGAGCGCTGGGGGTTGTACAACGAGGAGGTGGCGCTGGCGGACGCCATCGTGACGCTGCCGGTGGAGGCGGCGTTCGCCTCGCTCAACATCGCCCAGGCCGTGCTGGTCCTCGCCTATGAGTGGCGGCGGCAATCCGATCTCGGCGCCGTCCTGCCGTTCGGCGACGCCCGCGCCGACCTCGCCCCCAAGCAGGAGCTCATCGGCCTGTTCGAGCAACTCGAGGAGGCGCTGGACCGGGCCGGGTTCTTCACGGCGCCCGACAAGCGGCCGACGGTGGTCAACAATCTGCGAGCGATGCTCAGCCGCGGCAATCTGTCGGCGCAGGAGGTGCGCACGCTGCGCGGGGTCATCTCGTCGCTGGATCGCAAGCACGAGCGCCCCAAGGCCAACCGGCCGCCGCCGCACAAGCCAGCCGGCTAGGCGCGCGCGGCACCGGCAATATTGATTTCCGTCAAGTCACTACTGCGACGCGCGGTGCGATATCCTTCGTGAAGAAGCGAGGGAGGGCGCGATGAACTTCGGCAAGCCGCTGGCGGCAGCCTCTGTCCTTGGATTGATGCTGTCCGGGTCGGCGCTGGCGCAGGAGAACCCGCTCGGCGCCGAGGCCTTCCGGGCGTCCTGCGCGGTCTGCCACGGGGCCGACGGCAAGGGGGACGGCGAGTTCGCCGCCATGCTGACGGTCAGGCCCGCTGACCTGACCGTGCTGAAGCGGAACAACAGCGACAAGGTCTTTCCCTATCTCGACGTGTTCCGCGCCATTGACGGCCGCACCGAGCTGCCCGCGCACGGGACGCGGCTGATGCCGATCTGGGGCAATTACTTCGCCGGCCAGCCCGACGTGATGGCGGCGCAGCCGTTCGGCGCGGAGCTGCTGATCCGCGCGCGCATCGTCGCGCTCGTCGACTATATCGAGTCGATCCAGGTCGAATAGGCGAGGGCGGCGGTGCCGTCCTCCCCCCGGCGGCGCTTGACTTCGCGGGATTTGGCCTCTATCACGCGCGCACTTGAGAGCCGTCCGGCTCACGAGCGCACCCGGGATCTCTGACGTTCGAGGTCTGTCGGCCGGCCCCGAGGGGGCGGGCAGAGGAGGGCGCGGTCCAGTCAACTCTTATACTTGGGACACGCGATGACGAAGCGCCAGGAAAGCAAATACAAGATCGACCGCCGCTTGGGCGAGAACCTGTGGGGTCGGCCGAAGAGCCCGCTCAACGCCCGCGCCTATGGCCCGGGCCAGCACGGCCAGCGCCGCAAGGGCAAGACCTCCGACTACGGCCTGCAGCTCAGGGCCAAGCAGAAGCTCAAGGGCTATTACGGGACGATCACCGAGAAGTCGTTCAAGAAGCTCTACAACGAGGCGGCGCGCGCGCGCGGCGACACCGGCGAGAACCTGATCGGCCTGCTCGAGAGCCGGCTGGCCGCGATCGTCTACCGCGCCAAGTTCGTGCCCACTCCGTTCACGGCGCGGCAGTTCGTGAGCCACGGCCACGTGCTGGTGAACGGCAAGCGCGTCACCATCCCGTCCTACCAGGTCAAGCCGGGCGACAAGGTCGAGCTGCGCGAGAAGTCCCGCCAGCTCGGCATCGTGCTCGAGGCGGTGCAGCTCGCCGAGCGCGACGTGCCCGAATATATCGAAGTCGACCACGGCAAGATGAGCGCGACCTTCGTGCGCGTGCCGGCCCTCTCCGACGTGCCGTACCCGGTGCAGATGGAGCCGAACCTGGTCGTCGAATTCTATTCGCGCTGAGCGAATAGCGGGATTTCCGAAATCATCGAGGGCCGCCCATCGGGCGGCCCTTTTGTGTTGTGCGGGGCCGCGCCAGCGCCTTGCACCTGCCTGAATTTTGTGACCGATTGGCCGAATTTCGCCGTTGGCGGTGAAACCCTTCCGGAGGCCTCCATGATCAAGTCCTTCTTCGCGAACCGCACATGGGCCGCGTGGGCTTACGGCGGCGGGGCATTCCTCATCGCTTCGATCTATCTGCAGGTGCAGATGACGGTGCTGGTGAACCGCTGGTACGGCGGCTTCTACGACATGCTGCAGAACCCGGCCGGCCGCGACATTTCCGAGTTCTGGAACCTGATCTTCATGCCGATCTGGCAGGACCAGACGTTCCTCGGCTTCATCACCGTGCCGATGCCGGCGAGCTTCCTGTGGATCGCCATCCCCTATGTGCTGCTGGCGACGCTCACCAACTTCGTCACCCGCATCTACGGGCTGCGCTGGCGCGAGGCGATCACCAACGACTACATCCCGCGCTGGCGCGCCGTGGAGGAGGAGATCGAGGGGGCCTCGCAGCGTATCCAGGAGGATACCTACCGCTTCGCCCGCATCATCGAGAGCCTGGGGCTGGCGGTGGTGCGCGCCATCATGACGCTCATCGCCTTCCTGCCCATCCTGTGGAGCCTGTCCGGCCAGGTCGACCTGCCCATCATCCGCGACATTCCCGGCTCGCTGGTCTGGGCCTCGCTGGCCATCACCATCGGTGGCATGACCATCTCGTGGTTCGTCGGCTGGTTCCTGCCCGGGCTCGAATACAACAACCAGAAGGTCGAGGCCGCCTTCCGCAAGGAACTGGTGCTGGGCGAGGACGACAAGCACGCCCATGCCAAGCCGGAGACGCTGCTGTCGCTGTTTTCCGGCATCAAGTTCAACTACCACCGGCTGTTCCTGCATTACGGCTATTTCGACATCTGGTCGAACCTGTACGGCCAGATCACGTCGCTGACGCCGCTGCTCATGGTCGGGCCCGGCATGTTCACCGGCGCGGTGACCTTCGGCCTGCTCAACCAGGTGAGCGACGCCTATAACCGCGTCGACAACTCGTTCGCGCTGATCCTCAACAACTGGACGACGCTCACCGAGCTGCGCTCGATCTGGAAGCGCCTGCACGAGTTCGAGGGCAACCTCGACAAGTACAATACGGGCCGCGACATCGATGCCGCCGTGCCCGAGCCGGGTGCGGCGCAGTAGCGCCGCCCGGGTCCTCGGGCGGCGCTGACTGGCCTAGGACGGAACGGGGGAACTGTGGTACCGACGGATCGTTGTATCGCGCGCGGTGCCCTGACATGGAAATGACGACCCTGGAACGCCCGGAGCCTGCCCTCGATGATGGCGAGGCGGCTGGCGCACACCCGCTGTTTCGCACTGCGCCGCGCACCGTAGCGTTCAACAAGCTCAGGAAGCGGCTGATCCGAAACATGCGCGAGGCGATCGAGACGTTCGCCATGGTGCGGCCGGGCGAGCGCTGGCTGGTCGCCATCTCGGGCGGCAAGGACAGCTACGGGCTGCTGGCGCTCTTGCTCGACCTCAAATGGCGCGGGCTGCTGCCGGTGGACCTGCTCGCCTGCAATCTCGACCAGGGCCAGCCAGGCTTTCCCAAGCACATCCTGCCCGAGTTTCTCGACCGCCACGGCATTCCACACCGCATCGAGTACCGTGATACCTATTCGATCGTCACCGACAAGCTGCCGGCAGGCGCCACCTACTGCTCGCTGTGCTCGCGGCTCAGGCGCGGGCACCTGTACCGGATCGCGCGGGAGGAAGGGTGCACGGCGCTGGTGCTCGGCCACCATCGCGAGGACAGCCTCGAGACCTTCTTCATGAACCTGTTCCACGGCGGCAAGCTGGCGGCCATGCCGCCGCGACTGCTCAACGACGAGGGCGACGTCGAAGTGCTGCGGCCGCTGATCTACTGCGCCGAGGACGACCTGGCCAAGCTCGCCGAGGCGATGGCGTTCCC
>NZ_DASWVV010000022.1:0-12775 GCF_036406155.1 Devosia sp.
CGCGAAACTGTCGACCAGGCAGTCGCGCCGGCTCTTGTAGATGGCGCGGATCTCGTCGACGCAGTCCTGCGGCCCGTTGAGCGCCGCCGAAGCCGCCACCTGCACCGGCGTGAAGGCGCCGTAGTCGAGATAGGATTTGACCCGGGTCAATGCCGAGATCAGCCGCTCGTTGCCGACAGCGAAGCCCATGCGCCAGCCGGGCATCGAGAAGGTCTTGGACATCGAGGTGAACTCGACCGTCACATCCATCGCGCCCGGCACCTGCAGCACCGAGGGCGGCGGATTGTCGTCGAAGTAGATCTCCGCGTAGGCGATGTCGGACAGGATGATCAGGTCGAGCTTCTTGGCGAGCTGAACCGCCTCCATGTAGAAGTCGAGGCTCACCGTGGTCGCCGTCGGATTGGACGGATAGCTCAGCACCATCGCCAGCGGCTTGGGGATGGAGTGCTTCACGGCCCGCTCCACGCCACGCAGGAAGGCCGTGCCGGGGTCGGAGGATTCGGGGCGCATCTCGCCGATGCCGGTCGGGATGTGGCGGATGGAGGCGCCGGAAATGATGAAGCCGAACTCGTGGATGGGATAGGTCGGGCTCGGCACCAGGATCACGTCGCCCGGCGCCGTGATGGCCTGCGCCATGTTGGCGAAGCCTTCCTTGGAGCCGAGCGTGGCCACGACCTGGGTATCCGGATTGAGCTTCACCCCGAAGCGGCGCCCGTAGTAGGAGGCCTGGGCCTTGCGCAGGCCCGGGATGCCCTTGGAGGCGGAATAGCGGTGGGTGCGCGGGTCCCTGACCGTTTCCTTCAGCTTCTCGACGATGTGTTCGGGCGTCGGCAGGTCGGGATTGCCCATGCCCAGGTCGATGATGTCCACGCCTGCGGCGCGTGCCTTGGCCTTGATCGGGTTGATATGCTCGAACACGTAGGGCGGCAGGCGGCGGATGCGGTGGAAGTCTTCGCTCATGTGATCCTCGGTGGGCCAGTTGGGCCCGGTTCGACCCGCGACGCACCCCCCGGGGTGCCATGCCGCGCCATTCGAAAGTGGCGACGATTATCGCGGAATTATGGTTGGGAGTCGGTTAAGCGGCGCTGCCGCCGCAGGCTCGGTCTTGATCCGCTCTCCCCCGCCGCTCGGCGGCGCGTGGGGAGAGCTAGAGAGCGGCGGCGCGAGCGCGCGCGAGGGCGGCGCCGGCGATGCCGGCGGCGACGATTGGCGCTGCTACTCCCTGGGTCATCATGCGACCTGGTGCCCTGAAATCCGATGAGCGAACTGCATCTAGCCCGCGGAAACCGGCAAAGTAAAGGCGTGACCTTCGCGTCGGCGTAGCCGCACCGGTCAGCCGCGGGCGGCGCGGCGCGCACGCGCGATCGAGTAGGCCGCGCCGGCCGCGAGCGGGAGGACGATGCAGGCGATGAACCACCACACCAGTTGCGACGCCGGTACGAGCAGTGCAGCCACCGCCAGCACCGCACCGCCCGCCATGCTCAACATGCCGGTGACCCGGTGTGTCGCCCGCCAGTTGGCGGCGTCGTTCAAGGTGGTGGGCAGGCGCAGCCCGGCGTAGCCGTTGGGCTGCGATTTCGGCATGACGTTGCCGAGGACGACGAACATCAGGCCGACAGCGATCGCCAGGACCTGCACCATGCCCACGGCGATACCGAGGCCGGTGAGGACGCTCACGACCTCGATGGCAAGGGCAATGGCGGTAAGGCCGGTAAGGGCGACGGTGACGATGTGCCTGCCGGCCTCGAGCCGGTCGGGCGCGACACGGCCGATGACGGCAAAGATCCCCCACAACAGCATGGCCAGCACGAGCGGCATCGCCAGGGCCGGGAGCTTGGGCAGGAAGGCGTCCGCCGCCCCGCTCGGCCCCCAGTGCACCGGCAGGCTCGCTCCCTCCGGCACGAGAACGAGGCCGGCGGCAAAAGCGGCGAAAAGTGCCGCGAGCAGCACGAGATCGAGTGGCGTGGGCTTGGTCATTTTCTGGGTTCCCCGAAGGCGAGGAGGCCGGAGAGCGCCTCCTCCAGGATGGACATGTTGAGGTGGTAGATGAGGCTCGTCCCCTGCCGCTCGGCAGCGATCAGTCCGGCCTCCTTGAGCTTGTTGAAATGCACCGACAGCGTCGGCTTGCTGATGTCGAAATGCGCTGCGAGTTCACCTGCGCGCAACGGGCCGGCCTTGAGCAGGGCAAGGATTTCCCGCCTCACCGGGTGCGACAATGCTTCGAAAACTGCGTTGATTCCCATGCGGCGCTCCCGGTCTCGGCAGCACCTATTTAGATATTCATCTAATTAGAGTCAACGCTAAATCGCGGTCCTGTCCACGACCGGCAGGTGCGCCAGGAACTGGTCGGCGCTGGCCTCCCAGGAAAAGCGCAGCGCATGGTCGCGGCAGGCCTGGCGGGAGACGGCGAGGGCCGCGAGCGCGGCCGCGCGCAGATCCTCATTCAGCACCCCCACCGGCGCCTCGCCGATGACGTCGATGGGCCCCGTCACCGGGTAGGCGGCGACGGGGGTGCCGCTCGCCAGCGCTTCGAGCAGCACCAGCCCGAACGTGTCGGTCCGGCTGGGAAAGACGAACACGTCGGAACCGGCATAGAGCCGCGCCAGGTCCTCGCCCTGCCTGGGGCCGAGAAAATGCACCTTGGGATGAGTGTCCCGCAGCCGCTCGAGGCTGGGCCCGCCCCCCACCACCACCTTCGAGCCGGGCAGGTCGAGATCGACAAAGGCCTCGATGTTCTTTTCGACCGCGACGCGGCCGACATAAAGGAACACCGGCGGCGGGTAAGGCAACGCGGCGCTGCCGCTGGCCCGCTTGCCCGGATGGAACAGTTCGGTGTCCACCCCCTTGGGCCATAGCGCCACATTGGTGAAGCCCTGCCCTTCGAGCAGTTGCTTCAGGTGCGGCGTGCCCACGAGGCAGTGGCGCGCCGGGGCGTGGAACCAGCGCATGTAGCGATACGACCAGCCGAGCGGCACCGGCAGGCGCGCCCTCAGGTATTCGGGAAACTGCGTATGGTAGGCCGTCGAGAAGGGAAAGCCCCGCTTCAGGCACCAGCGTCGCGCCATCAGCCCCAGGGGCCCTTCCGTGGCGATGTGGATGGCGTCGGCGCCTGCCGCCTCGATCCTGTCGTGCACCGGGCCGGCGAGGGTGCGCGACAGGCGGATCTCGCGATAGCCCGGCAAGGGAATGGTCTTGAACTCGGCCGGGGTAAGGAACTTCACCGCCATGCCGCGCCGGACCAGTTCCTCGCCGACACGCTCGAGCGAGCGCACGACCCCGTTGATCTGCGGATGCCAGGCGTCGGTGACGATCAGGACGGTGCGGGGGCGTACGTCGGACATGGGGCCAAGGGCTTAGACCAGGGGCTCTGGACTGACAAGAAAAAGGGCCGGATCGCTCCGGCCCCTGCAATTCCGACTCTGGTATGCCGCCTCAGCGCTTGGAGAACTGGAAGGAGCGGCGGGCCTTGGCCTTGCCGTACTTCTTGCGTTCCACCACGCGGCTGTCGCGGGTCAGGAAGCCGCCCTTCTTCAGCACCGCGCGCAGCTCCGGCTCGTAATGGGTGAGCGCCTGGGAAATGCCGTGGCGGACAGCGCCGGCCTGGCCCGACAGGCCACCGCCGGAAACGGTCGCGACCACGTCGTACTGGTCCTTGCGAGCCGCCGCGACGATGGGCTGCTGCAGGATCATCTGCAGCACCGGGCGAGCGAAGAACTGGCTGAATTCCTTGCCGTTGACGGTGATCTTGCCGTTGCCGGGCTTGATCCAGACGCGCGCGATGGCGTTCTTGCGCTTGCCGGTGGCGTAGGCGCGCCCCTGGGCGTCGAGCTTCTGCTCGTAGACGGGCGCGGCGGCCGGAGGCGTGGGCGCGGCGGAGGCCAGGTCTTCCAGCGAGTTGATGGTCTCGGCCATTACTTGAGCCTCACATTCTTGGTGTTGAAGGAAGCGACGTCGAGCTTCTTGGGCTGCTGGGCCTCGTGCGGATGGTCGGGGCCGGCATAGACCTTGAGGTTCTTGAGCTGGGCGCGCGACAGCGGGCCGCCGGGCAGCATGCGGCGCACGGCATTCTCCAGCACGCGCTCGGGGAAACGGCCCTCGAGCAGCTGGCGCTGCGTGCGGTCCTTGATGCCGCCGGGGAAGCCGGTGTGCCAGAAGAACCGGCGCTGATCCAGCTTGTTGCCGGTCAGCTTGACCTTGGCGGCGTTGACGACGATGACGTTGTCGCCCATGTCCATGTGCGGAGTGAAGGTCGGCAGGTGCTTGCCGCGCAGGCGCATGGCGATGATCGACGCGACGCGGCCGACGACCAGGTTTTCAGCGTCGATCAAGACCCACTTCTTCTCGATCTCGCTCGGTTTGGCCGAGTAAGTGCTCATTGCAGTGTTCCCTAGGAGGCGCGGCGAAGCGGGCCTTCGCCGGTTTGGTCGCGGCGATATACGCGCCCCTCACCGCACCGTCAAGCACAAAGATAAAGTGAAGCGATTTCAGCGCATTAGGCTTGCGGTATTCAGATACCGTGAGCTATCCGCCTGAAATACAAATCCTAGCCGCTCTTGCGCCGGTCCCGGCGGCTGCGCTGCCAGGTCGTCCATTTCCGGCCGCCCCGGACCAGCGCGACATTCACCGGCGTCCGCAGCAGCGCAATGTCGAGGGCCAGCAGCATCAGGCCCAGGGGCAGCATCCAGATCCCCAGCACCGGCAGGAAGCTGAAGATGCCGCCGAGCACCAGGAGAATGCCGAGCGGCACCCGGATCAACCGCGCGCCAGGACGTCGCAGCCACTCCAGCAGGCGCGCCGAGACGGGCACCTTGCGCTGGATGCGGTCGAACTGGCGATGAATGCGGCGGCTGCCCTTGTTGTCCACTGTGCCTTCCCCCACTGACAGTGTTCATGTGGGCCAGCAATGTGGCAGCGCCAAGGGCGGATCGCAACTACCGTTCCCGCGCAGTCGCCCCCCGCGTCATCCCCGGGAGGGTACCGCATCGCCCGGATGCGGATGCCGCGCCCCCTCCCCAACCCTCCCCGCAAGGGGGAGGGTGCCCCCCTGGTGCGCCTGGCCCAATGGTGCCACCAAGGCGAGTACGTTCACCAGCCAAAGCCAGCCGCAAGCTTTCCCTTCACCCGCCGGAACCAGCCGCGACGCACTCTTCACCCTCCCCCGCGTCAGCGCGGGGAGGGTCGGGGAGGGGGTGGTGCAGCGGGCAGGATGGCGCAGTCGGGACTCCTCTCCCGCGCAGCGGGGGAGGGGGACCACGCGCAGCGTGGTGGAGGGGGCGGCCGCAGGCACAAACCGCCGCGGCCGGCCTCGCGGCACCCCAGGTCTGCGCCGAGGAGCAGCGAACCGGGATCATTGTTACCATGGCGGGCGTTACCGCCCCCTCCACCGCCTGACGGCGGTTCCCCTCCCCCGCTCGCGCGGGGGAGGACGAATTGTGGCGGGCGACGGCAAAGTAGTCGACGCCCCTCCCCCGCTCGCGCGGGGGAGGACGCCCGACTGCGGCACCCCACGCTCTGGCGCTGCAAATGAGTTATCCCCGCCGCCTCCGCCGCCGCTAGACTCCCCTCACCTGCCCGCAGGCGGACGGGATCGCGAACGAACGGTTCGCGGGCGGGGATCGGGTGGCGCGGTGGTCGCATCGCGCCAGGCTGAAAGCGTGTCGGCGTGGGCCGGTTAGCCGGTCAAGCCGTTACCAACGCGGGGGGAGCTGCAATGGGAGCTCCCCGAGGGGCGAGGGCCGCCACCCTTGAGGCGGCCGGGAGTGTCCCTGCCGCCGCACGGCTCCACTGGAGCCGTCGCGGGGCGGGGAACGGCCAGACGAGCCCACGGCTCGCATGGCTGGCGCGGCGATGCGGGGGCTCTCCCCGGTCGACCAAGCCGCCCACCGTCCTCGCGATGCGGCAGGGGATGCACCCCGCCCGGCGCGCCATAGGCCGAAAATCCCGGTCGTGCCGGCGGGGCGAGCGCCTCGTTCTTTGCGGACCAACCGCGTGGGGCCAGTCCCCGCCGGCGCCGTCCCTCGACTGCCCCGAACCCGGAGGCCACGCGGCCGGCCGGCGCCTCTGCGCGCCCTTGCCCCGCACGTCGCGCGCGGCGCCCCCTTGCGTGCGACCAAAGTCGCCATCGGCAACCGGCAATTCGTGCCTAAGCACGCCGGCCCTCGCGGTGCTAGAGTGCGGATCGTGACCGTGCCGTGTTGGAGGTTTGCCATGGGGGAATGTTGTGACGCAGTTTGCGCTTATTCTGCTGCCGGAGTCGGCTGACGCGCCCACGCCGGAAGACCGGATCGTCAAGTTCGAAGTCGTCAAACTGAGGCGCCGCGCCCTGCGGCGCAAGCTGGGCCGCCGCCGGCGGCAGGCCCGCTACGCTCCCACGCTTTCGCTGTGGCAACGCCGCCCGCCGCGGCTCCGACGGCGCCGCAAATGGTAGCCTCCCGCCCGCATCGCCACGCCCTCGCCGCGCTCGCCGCGCTGGCGCTGGTTTTGCCCGGCACGCTGCCGGCCCTCGCCGGCGAAGCCCGCGCCTCGGGCGACGTGCCGGTCCGCCGCGGGCCGGGCGAGGACTACCGGGTCATCGATTGCCTCGTCGACGGCGCCTATTACGAGGTCGAGGACTGCACCCGGCGCGCCCGCTGGTGCCTCGTCTCCGAGGACGGCGAATTGCTCGGCTGGGTGCGCGGCTCCTATCTCGTCGGCTCGGCCGCCAAGAACCGCGTCACCCCGTTCGAGTTCCTGGTGACGCCCGAATTCTTCCGGCGGCGGCACTAGCGGGCAGCGGCCTTGGGGCCGAAGATAAACGCAGGATAAACGGGCGCTTCCGCCTGGGTTCAGGCGCACCCCTCTAGAACGGGGACAAGGCAGCACCGCCCCAACCCCATTCGGAAGGACACGCAGATGCACCTCTCCCGCACCCTCAAGACCGGTTTCGTCGCCGCCGCCGTCGTGCTCGCCACCGCCGGCGCCTCCATGGCCGCCACCTGGGCCTGGGTCGAGCAGGACGCCAAGGTCCGCGCCAACCACCAGAACATCGCCCCCGTCGTCAACTGGGTCGAGGAAGGCCAGAAGGTCCAAATCGTCGGCTCCTGGGGCAACTGGTACAAGATCAAGATCCCCGGCCAGGACGGCTGGGTGAAGAAGGGCCTGCTGGCCTTCAACCCGTGGCCCAACGCTCCGTGGCCCGGCTACGGCGCCGGTTATGGCGGCGGCTCGTTCTGCATCAACGGCGACAACGCCCAGTTCTGCATCAGCGGCGGCTACTGACCCCGCCCGCACGCCCGCACGCCGGATCGGCGCGTCGCCCCTCACCCGGGGCGGCGCGCGCGTTCATCCGCGGTTCATTCCCGGTTCATCCGGACTGTCGCAACCTGCCGGCGTGGGCGCGCGTTATGTGCCCGATTCCTTGCCAAAGGAGCGAAACATGTCCATCAGACGCAAAGCCCTGACGTTCGGCGTGGCGCTGGCGGCGCTCTGTGCCACGACGGCGAGCGCCCTTGCCGTCACCGCCTTCGCCACCAGCCCGGTCAATGTCCGCAACGGCCCGGGGACCGGCTATCGCATCGTCGATACCCTGCACCGGGGCGAGCGGGTCGACATCGACTATTGCCGCGGCGGCTGGTGCTTCGTCACCAAGAGCGGCCCGGACGGCTGGGTGTCGGCCAACTACCTGTCGCGCGGCGGCGTCTACCGCGATCGCGACCGCTACTACGACGACGATTTCTACATCGACCGCTACCCCGTGCGGCGCTACCCGTATTACCGCCGCTACGATCCGGGCTTCTCGGCCTGCTTCGGCGGTCCCAACGCCCGCTTCTGCCTGTACGACTGACGGGCGCCGGCCAAGGGCGCGCCGCCTTGTTGCGGCGGGCCGGCGCGCCTATGTTTTGCGGGCAAGCTGAACGGAGCGGGCGATGCCGACACCGCAAGCCAAGACCAAGCCTTACCTGCGCCTCGCTTGGACCCTGATCATCGTCGGCATGGGGCTGTTCGGTTTCGAACGCTTCGGCCTCGCCGAGTTCACCGGGCCGGGCAAGCTGCTGCACCTCGACGGCACGCTGCTGTCCATCCTGGTGGTGGCGCCGCTCGCCCTCGTGCTCGCCGGCATCGTGGTGTTCATGTACGGCCGGATGCGGCGCCTGTGAGCGCCGCCGGGCCGGGCCGATGACCCTCGTTTCGCTCGGCCGCATGCTGCTGCTGGGCGGCGCCCTTGGAGTCGTGCTGGCGCTCGCCCCGGCCGTGCTTCTCGGGCTGTTGCCCGCCCCCTACGGCGAGAGCTTCTTCGGCCTCGTGGCCGCGCTGCTCAGCCTGTCGGTGGCCCCGCTCGCGGCGTTCGTCGCTAGTGCGGGGGCGATTGTTCTGCTGGCCGCGGCCGTGAGGCACGCCCGATCGTCGCGAGGTAGCGCTCGCGCGCCATCACCACCAGGCCCGCCCCGACAATGACCGCTGCCCCCAGCAGCGACACGGTGTCGATGAGGTGTCCGAAGAACAGATAGCCCATGACGATGCCCCACGGCAAAGCAGTGTAGTTGAACGGCTGGATGACGCTGGCCGGGGCGCGCGACAGCGCCACCATCATCAGGGCGTGGGCGAGCGTCGAGGTCGTCATCACCAGCCCCATCAGGGCCAGCGACGGCAGGTCCATGGGCTGCCAGTGGAACATGCCGACGCCGCTGGTCAACAGCAGCCCGACGATGCCGACATAGACCATGCTGGTCGCGGTCGAATCCCGGCTCGACACCCGGCGGGTGAGTGCGATGTAGAGCGCGTAGAACGCAGCCGAGATGATGGCGAAGGCGACGCCCCAGTCGAGGGGCAATCCGCCCGGACGCACGATCACCAGGGCGCCCAGGAAGCCGACGGCGACGGCGCCGAACCGGAAAGGCCCAACCCGCTCGCCGAGGATGGGAATGGCGACGAGGGTGACCAGCAGCGGGTAGACCAGCGTGATCGCCTGCAGTTCGGCGAGCGGCACCGTCTTCAGCGCCGCCGCGAAGAACCAGATGTCGAATACCAGCAGCGCCGCGCGTAGCACCTGCAACCGCGGCGAGGCCGAACGGAACGCCTGCCTGAGCGGCCCCTGGCGCATCACCAGCACCAGCGCGAACGCGGCGAACGCCCAGTAGCGCATCATCGCGACCTGGAAGGGTGAATAGGTCTGCACCAGCATCTTGGACAGGGCATCCTGCACCCCGAAGATCAGGATGGCGGCGAGGGTGAGGCCGATGCCGAGCCCGACATTGTCGGCCTGGCGGCGCGGTGAGGCGGCACGCCCGTCCATCGATTTAGCGTCGGTCACGATCGGCGCTCTCAAACTGGGGGATGCCCCGGGCCGCTGGTCCGGGGCGGGAAAAAACGCAGGATCAGGCCTGCTTCATCGTCGCATTCTTGACGGCGCCGGCGATGGCGGTCAACAGGCCACCGCCGATGAGGCCGGTCACGCCCTGCCCGGCCAGTGCGCCGATGTCGAGCCCGGTGGTGGCGGCGGCGCCCGCCGCCGTGCCGAGCATGCCCTCGAGGCCGGGAATCATTCCCGCCAGCCAGGTTCCGAGCCAGCCCCCGATGGCGCCCACAATGCTGTTGCCGGTGGGCCCCAGGCTGATCTTCTTGGCGATCTGGCCGATGACGTTGCCGCCGATGCCCCCGCCGACGAGTTGTACCAGGATCGAAACGAGCAGTTCCATTGGTCGAACCCCTCCTTGCCAACCGTGCAGGCCGAACGGCATGCACTTGCACGCATCAGCATAGACCGGTGCCGGCAGAGTCGGTAGTCCAGCGCGGACCGTTTGAAGCCGCGCCCGCCACGTCCTATCTTCGCAACCGAGTCATGACCGCATCGTCACACCAGCACCCCAGTTCCGGCGCCCGGCGCGTCGCCCTCGTCACCGGCGCCGCCGATCGCATCGGCGCGGCCCTCGCCCGCCGGCTCGCGCGCGAGGGCTGGGCGGTGGTCGTCCACCACCGCAAGTCGGCGGACAAGGCTGCGGCGCTCGTTGACGCGATCACGGCGGCGGGAGGGGAGGCGGCAGTGCTGCAGGCGGACCTTGCCGACCGCGCCCAGCGGGGCCGGGTCGTGTCCGGCGCGGGCGAGCCTTTCGGCCCGCTCACCCTGCTCGTCAACAATGCCTCGATCTTCGAGCGCGACGCGGCCTCCGATGTGGACGAAAGGCTGTGGGACGCCCATTTCGCCATCCACGCCGAGGCCCCCGCCTTCCTTGCGCGCGACTTCGCCGCCCAACTCCCCCAGGGGGCGAACGGCAACATCGTCAACATCATCGACGCACGCGTGCTCGACCTGTCTCCGGCCTACTTCAGCTACACGCTGTCGAAATCGGTGCTGTGGACCATGACCCGCACGCTCGCGCAGTCCCTGGCGCCGCGCATCAGGGTCAACGCCATCGCCCCCGGCCCCACCCTGCCGCCTCCCCATGTCACGCCGGAAGCGCATGCGCGGCGCCTGGCGCAGTTGCCCCTCGGCCGCGCCGCCGATCCGGACGGGATCGCCGATGGATTGATGGCCATCCTGGCGCTGCCGGCGATGACCGGGCAGATGATCGCGCTCGACGGCGGCGAGCACCTCGAATGGGCGGACCGGCGCAGCCCTACGCCGAGGCGGACATGACCGGCCCCAGGCCCAAGTCGGGCGCCGAGGCGATCAAGGCGTTCGTGCGCACGCTGCCGTCGGCGCCCGGCGTCTATCGCATGATCGACGAGGCGGGCGCCGTCATCTATGTGGGCAAGGCCCGCAGCCTCAAGGCGCGCGTCACCCACTACACGCGCCCCGAGGCGCTCGAGATCCGCCTGCAACGCATGGTCGCCGCCACGCGGTCCATGGAATTCGTGCGCACCGAGACCGAGAGCGAAGCGCTGCTGCTCGAGGCGAACCTCATCAAGCGCCTGAAGCCGCGCTTCAACATCCTGTTGCGCGACGACAAGAGCTTCCCCTACATCCTCATCGCCACCGACCACGAGGCGCCGCAACTGATGATGCATCGCGGCGTGCGGCGGCGGCCGGGCTACTATTTCGGCCCCTTCGCGTCGGCGCTGGCGGTGCGGCGCACGATCACCGCGCTGCAGCGGGCCTTCCTGCTGCGCACCTGCTCGGACAGCTTCTACAAGGCACGCAGCCGTCCCTGCATGTTGTTCCAGATCAAGCGCTGCTCGGCGCCCTGCACGCGCGAGATCTCCCTCCCCGACTACCAGGCGCTGGTGGAACAGGCACGCCGCTTCCTCTCCGGCAAGTCGAAGTCGGTACAGCAGCAGCTGGTGCGGGACATGAACGCGGCGTCCGAGGCGCTGGACTACGAGCGAGCGGCGCTGCTGCGCGACCGCCTGTCGGCCCTGGCGCTGATCCAGAGCCAGGGCGACGTCGCGGCCAAGACCGTGGAGGAGGCCGACGTCTTCGCCATTGCCCAGCAGGCCGGGCAGTTCTGCGTGCAGGTCTTCTTCTTCCGCGCCTACCAGAACTGGGGCAACCACGCTTTCCGCCCGCGCGCCGATGCCGCCCTCTCGGAAGCCGAGGTGCTGGAGGCCTTCCTGTCGCAGTTCTACGAGGACCGCACCCCGCCCCGGCTGGTGCTGCTCAGCCATCCCCTGTCCGAGCACGCGCTCTTCGAGGAGGCCCTGTCGGGCCGAGCGGGGGCCAGGGTTACGCTGGCGGTGCCCCAGCGCGGCGAGAAACGCGATCTCGTGCTGCATGCCCTCAACAATGCGCGCGAGGCGCTTGGCCGCCAGCTGGCCGAAGGGGCGACGCAGCGGACGCTGCTCGAGGGCGTCGCCGAACAATTCGGGCTGGACGAGGCGCCGCGCCGGATCGAGGTCTACGACAACTCACACATCTCCGGCACCAATGCCGTGGGCGCCATGATCGTCGCCGGCGCGGAAGGGTTCTCGAAGAAGCACTACCGGACGTACAACATCAGGTCGAAGGACCTCACGCCCGGCGACGACTTCGGCATGATGCGCGAAGTGCTCACCAGGCGGTTCAGCCGCCTGGCCGCCGAAAGCGACGCCGCCGCCGAGGACGATGCCACGGGCATGCCGGATTGGCCCGATGTCGTCTTCATCGACGGCGGCCAGGGCCAACTCAACGCCGTGCGCGAGGTCATCGCCGAGCTCAACCTGCCGCGCGAGGTCATCTTCATCGGCATCGCCAAGGGCGAGGAGCGCGACGCCGGCCGCGAGAAGTTCTTCATGGAGGGGCGCGAGCCCTTCATGCTGCCGCACCGCGACCCCGTGCTCTACTATGTGCAGCGCCTGCGGGACGAGGCCCACCGCTTCGCCATCGGCACGCATCGGGCCCGGCGCCGGAAAGACATCGCGCGCAACCCGCTGGACGAGATCGAAGGCGTCGGCCCGGCGCGCAAGCGCGCGCTGCTGCAGCATTTCGGCTCGGCCAAGGCCGTATCCCGGGCGTCGCTCGCCGATCTCGCCCGTATCCCCGGCGTGTCAAATCAGATGGCGCAGCAGATCTATGACCACTTCAACCGCAGCGAATGACGGCCAAAACAAAAGGCGCCCGGAGGCGCCTTCCATGATGGCCGTCGAAGCGGCTCGGCTCAGTACACGCTGGCGCGGGCAACCGTCCGTATTTCGGCGCGGCGGATGCCCAAATCCTTGAGCGCGCGGTTGTCGAGATAGCTGAGCTCGTTGACGGTGCGCCGGTAGGCGACGTAGCGGGCGATGGTCTGGCGGATGTTCATGTCGGTTCCCCTCATTCGGTTGCCCGCTATGTAGCCGCGCCGGCGCGCCTTGAGTATCCGGCGTCTTCTCACACGAGGCATGC
>NZ_DASWVV010000023.1:0-1957 GCF_036406155.1 Devosia sp.
AACGCCATGTGGAGGCTGACTTCCAGTTCCTGGGCAATCATGTGATTTCCTTTTGCCTTCCTGAGTACTACTTTAAATCGGTTCGACCCGGCTTTACTCGACCGGTTCACTCACGCACTGCAGGGGATGCCCTGCTTGACGAGCGGCTTCCTGGACCTGCTCGACCTTGGTCGCGGCGACGTCGCGCGAGTACACGCCGCAGATGCCTTTTCCGTCCAGGTGGATCTTCAGCATGATCTGGGTGGCCGTCTCGCGGTCCTTGTTGAAGAACTCCTGGATCACGACGACGACGAACTCCATCGGCGTGTAGTCATCGTTGAGCATGACCACCTGGTACATCTGCGGCGGTTTCGTCTTCTGCGTCTTGCGTTCGACCACCACCGACCCGCCATCATCCTCCTTCGGCCTGGTCCGGGGCGCGACGGGGGCGGGAACGGGGGGTTTGCTGGCCATGAAAATCATTCTATCGAGGGGGGTTCCGCGCTGCAGCCTTCCGGTGACTTGGTGCCGCAGACGTCACATTCAAGCGACAAGCGGCCCGCCGATGCCATCTATTTTCGTTTCCTGGTGCCGGCGATTTTCTGCTTCGAGGCCGCGGCGGCCGTCGGCGCGGCACTCCCATAACACAGTCGAAAACTTTAGTATGTGAAAAGATTGACACAAAGCCCCTGAACCTCGACACTTGGTGTGGTCAAGAGGGAAAACAAGGGGCCGAGGCATGGCGACCGGTACAGTCAAGTGGTTCAACGACGCAAAGGGCTTCGGCTTCATCGAGCCGGACGGCGGCGGGGCGGATGTCTTCGCGCATTTCTCCGCGATCGCCATGGAAGGTTTCAAGACCCTCAAGCAGGGCTCGCGGGTGACCTTCGACATCACCGAAGGACCGAAGGGCCAGCTGGCCCAGAACATCCATACGACGGACGTGGTCGCATCGCCGCCGCCGCAGCCGATCGCGACGCAGCCGGCGCCCGACCGGCCGGCACGCCACTCCAAAGTGCGGGCCCCGCAGTTCCATGCCTCCGGGCATGACTCGGCGACCAAGTAGCTCGCCCTCTCCCAGAAGCAAAGCCGCCGTCGGGCGGCTTTTGCACGCGCGCCGCAGCCGGGCGTGCCGTGACTGAGGGCGTCAGGTCGGCACTGTCCGATCGAAACGCCGCAGCACGTGGGCGGTCATGCCCTTGGCGAGTTCCTCCTCGCCGAAGAAGACCGTCCCCACCTTGTCCCTGCGCAGCAGCTCCGACTCGTCCTCGTTGTGCGTGCGCACCACGACTTCGATGGCGGGATTGAGCTGCCGGGCCGTCTCCACCATCTTGCGCACGCCCATGGTGTCGGGCGTCGCGACGACGAGCATGGCCGCGTCGGCGACGTGCGCCTGGATCAGCACCGCGGGGTCCGCGGCGTCGCCTGAGACGGCAGCCGCGCCCTCCCGGCGCAGGTCTTCCACCAGTTCGCGGTTGCGTTCGGCGACCACGTAGGGAATGTCGCGCTCGCGAAGGCTCTCGGCAATGCGCCGGCCGACGCGCCCGTAGCCGACCAGCACCACCTGCCCTTCGAGGTACTTGCGCTCCGTGCTCATGGGCAGCTCGGCGAACGGGTCGTCGCGGCTTTCCAGCTGGCGCGCCAGGGCGGAGCGCTGCAGCACCCAGCCGCTGAAGGGCCGGATGGCCCGGAACACCAGCGGATTGAGCGCGATCGAGATCAGCGCGCCCGCCAGCACCAGGCTCATGCCCTCCTGCGGCAGCAGACCCAGCGACAAGCCCATGCCGGCGAGGATGAACGAGAACTCGCCGATCTGGCCGAGGCTGGCCGCCACCGTCAGCGCCGTGTTCAGCGGGTAGCGGAACGCCAGCACCAGTCCGGCCGCCGCGCGTTGCCCTGGCTGCTGTGGCACGTGTCGCGCACCGGCTCGCGCGAGCTGTTCACCCTCGCGGTGGTCGCCGCCGCCATCAGCATCGCG
>NZ_DASWVV010000024.1:0-22018 GCF_036406155.1 Devosia sp.
CCTGGCGCGCCGCCCGACGCTGATCCCGGCGAGCGCGGCGCGGCGCGGATCGCCGCGGTCGGCGCCGCGCCGCCTGTCCGCCTTCATCTGCCCTTTTCCTCGTCATAGGCTGCCACCGCGGCCCGGGCCCGCTCCGCGATCGTCTCGCGTGCCATCCCTGGCCGGTAGAGGAAGCTGCCGAGCCCAAATCCGGTGCACCCGGCCGTGAAGTATTCGCGGAAATTGTCGGGATTGGCGCCGCCGACGGCATAGACGGGCACGTGCGGGGGCAGTACGGCGCGCATCCCCCTTATGCCATGTGGCCCGAGGACTTCGGCAGGGAAGAGCTTGAGGCCCGTCGCGCCCGCCCGGATGGCGGCAAACGCCTCGGTCGGGGTGAACACTCCGGGGTAGGAGGCCAGTCCACGCGCCAGCGTCCTCTCGATCACCGGGGGGTTGGCGTCGGGCGACACGATGAACGTGCCGCCGGCATTCGCCACCTCGTCGACCTCGGCGGGGCTCAGCACCGTTCCTGCCCCGATGCGGGCGCGGCCGGCAAGCGCCTGGGCCATCTGGCCGATCGACGCCAGCGGCTCGGGCGAGTTGAGCGGCACCTCGATCATGGTGATGCCGGCCTCGGCCAGCGCCGTGCCGACGCCGACGGCTTCGGCCGGCGTAATCCCGCGCAGGATGGCGATGAGGTCGCGGTGCTCGGTCACGTGCTTGTCTCCTGGCTCTGCCGAACGGCCTTGAGGCCCGCAAGCACGGCCTCGGTGGCGTCGATGATGCGCGTCCTCGCTCCGACGAGTTCGAGGCCGCTCGCGTAGAGCGCGCACAGGGCGCTGCCGCCGATGAGCGGGATTTCCGCGCTGCCGATCCACGCCCGCTGGCCGCCGATCTCGGCGCCGATCAGCAGGCCGGAAAGATACCCTGCGCACCAACTCGGCCCCATGTCCGACAGCAGCGCTGCCGCGCGCACCCGGAACAGGCTGGTGCTCAACCGCTGGGGCGATTCGACCCCGCAATGCAGGCCGGCCGAAAACCCTTCGTTCCGCTGTTCGTCCTTTTCCTCGCCAACGGAGTGACGCAAGACCGAATGCGTCCGCAGTACCTCGAACAGCTCGCCGGTCATGGCCGTGGCGAAGCGCTCCATGCGCGTCCCGGCCAGCCGCACCCACTTGCAGTGGGTGCCGGGCATGACCACGAGGCCGGAAAAGCCCGGAAGCAGCGCGGAAAGCCCGAGGAGCTGGATTTCCTCGCCCCGCATGACGTCCTCCGCGCCCGCGGCGCGCTGGCAGACGCCCGGCAGCAGGCGCGGGCGGAAACGGGAGCCCGGCATTGGCGGCATCACGGCCGCAGACCACAATCCGCCGAGTTCGGCCGGCGTCGCCAGGTACGGTGCCTCCATCCAGCCCTGGCGGGCCCCGGCCATGCCGCAGATCAGGACGTCCACCGGCGGGCCCGCCGCCGCAAACTCGTCGTCGATCAGGCCGGCGAGCGTCGCGGGGTAGGCGTCACGCCCCAGCCTGCCCATGCCGGCACCGGAGGTGCGGAAAAACCTGACATTGCCGTCGGGGCCGACGCCCCAGGCGCGCAGGTTGGAGGTGCCCCAGTCCACCGCCACCCAATCAGCCTCAGCAGCCACGCCTGCCCCCGGAAACACCCTGTGGCGCCGCTCGCGGCGCGCGCCAGCCTACCGCTTTCGCGCAGGAATCCCTAGTGCGCTTTCGGGAGACGCACGCCGCACGCGGCCCGGGCAGGGCCCTAGTATTTGCGCAGCAGCCCCACGAGCCGGCCCTGCACCTTGACCCGGTCGGGGCCGAAGATGCGCGTTTCGTAGGCCGGGTTCGCCGCCTCGAGCGCCACCGAGTTGCCCTTGCGCCGCAGGCGCTTGAGCGTTGCCTCCTCGTCGTCCACCAGGGCCACGACGATTTCCCCCGTGCCGGCGGTGTCCTGCTTGCGGATCAGCACGGTATCCCCGTCGAAGATGCCGGCGTCGATCATCGAATCGCCGCGGACCTCGAGCGCGAAATGCTCGCCGGCACCCAGCATCTCCGGTGGGACCGAGATGGTGTGGCTGTGCGTCTGGATCGCCTCGATGGGGGTGCCGGCCGCGATGCGGCCCATCACGGGAACGGCCACCGCGCGGCTCTGCCCGGCGGGCGCGGCCCCCTCGGCGCGCTGCGGCAGGGCGGCGACCTTGCCGAGACTGCCACTGATGACGTTCGGCTCGAAGCGGGCCTTGCGCCCGCCGAGCGAGGGGTTCATCGAATCCGGCAGCTTGATGACCTCGAGGGCGCGCGCCCGGTTCGGCAGGCGGCGGATGAAGCCGCGCTCGCTCAGGGCCGTGATCAGCCGGTGGATGCCGGATTTCGACCGCAGGTCCAGCGCGTCCTTCATTTCATCGAACGAGGGAGGGATGCCGCTTTCCTTCATGCGTTCGTGGATGAACATCAGCAGTTCGTGTTGCTTGCGCGTCAGCATGTCGGCCCCCCTGGGCGGAATCGGAACAAAAACCGAACAATCTATAGATGTTCCAGTTCTGTTCTGCAACAAGCTGGTGAAAAATCCGTTAGGGGTCCCGTGCCTGCAGGGGCCCCGCGGCAGGCGCGATCGCGGGAGGCGCGCTTCAGCCGTCCTCATCGCAACAGTCATTGCGCAACGCCTCGGCCTTCAATACTTGTCCGCACGCCCATTTTGGCGAGAAGCCGCGGAGGCGAGGTGGCACAGACAACACGATTGCGCGTTCACCAGGACGGAAACCGGGTAACGGTGGAGGGTGGCCCGACACGCATCGATTACGAAGTCCAGGGACTTGAGCTTCCCGAACTCGACAATCTGGCCTTCTGTGTGTGGCATTTCTTGTCGCCGGCCCTGTTGACTGGATCGCCCATCGAAGTTGACGGGCCGGTAGACAGTGGCACCATTGCCGCCGCCGAGCGCTTCTCGAGAACCTGGGAGCTGTGGGATCCACGACGGTTTCGGGAGGTCAGGATATCGGCTCGTTCGCAGCCTTCCGCCCCCGCACCCGCGCGGCGCAAGGATCCGCTTGTGCTTTTTTCAGGGGGAGTGGACTCGACCCACATGCTGCTGCAACTGGGGCGGCAAGCGACCCGAGGCGTCGCACTCACCGCGCACGGCTATGACTACAACGCCGGCGACGCGGAACACTTCGACCGGTTGCGGGCGAAGGTAAAGCCTTTGCTCGACAAGCTGAACTACGACCAGGTGGTGGTTCGCACCAATGCCAAGGTCATCGCCCACGGTGTTCAGTCCTACGCATTGAGGCTGGCCGGTGCAGCGGCGTTGTTCTCGGGGCTGTTCGAAAGAGCGCTGTTCGCCGCCGACTTCAGCACCGAGCAGGACATGCTGGCCGTGCCCTGGGGTCTGAACCACGTCACCAACCGCTATTTCCGGACCGACGATTTCGTCATGGAGCCGCGATGTGAGGATGTGACCCGGGCGGAAAAGGTGGCGCTGCTCGCCCGCGACGACACGGCCCTGGCGGCGCTCTCCTTCTGCCCGGACCGGGCGGTGGCGCCGCGCAACTGCGGGCGCTGCAAGAAGTGCATCCGGACGAAGGTGATGTTCATGGCGGAGACCGGCGCGCTGCCCCCGATTTTCGAGGATATGTCCTTCCACCCGGGCTACGTCCGGACGCTCTTCGCGGCGGGCAGGAAGGAAGAGGCCTTCTTTGTCGATCTCTATCAGAGGGCCAGGGCGGCGGGCACGCTGGCCAGGGTGCCCGGTTTGGCCGAGCAGTTTGCGAAGAGATATGGCGAGACCAAGCGCCAGCAAGCGGTGCGCTCCTTCAGCAAGACGGCAGGCGAGCTGCGTGGCCGTGTACCGGCACCGGTGCGTCGGGCCGTGAGGCGGGCTTTGGGCCTGTCCAGGCGATAGGCCGGCCCGAAAGCGTCAGCCCCAATTCATCGGGATGACGTCGACGACAGCGCCGGCCGGCTGGCCCGGATCGTCCTCGGGCTGCACGATCAGGGCATCCGCCTGCGCCAGCGACATGCCGTGCGAGCTGTCCGTTTCGGCGATCGGCGTCGCCTGCAGCAGCCCCCGCTCGTTGCGGTCGAGCGTCGCCCTTACGTAGTGGCGGCGCGGCCCGTTCGGCGGCAGCGGGGCGGCCAGCGGCAATCCGAACTGCGGCCAGAACGGGTCGGCGTGGCCGGTCATCTGCCGCAGCGTCGGCAACAGCACGACCATGGCCGTGACCAGCGCCGAGACCGGATTGCCGGGCAGCCCGAAGACGAGGGTCGACCCGCGCGTGCCGAACATCAGCGGCTTGCCCGGCCGCATCATCAGTTTCCAGAAATCCAGCGTCACGCCGAGATCGATGAGCACTTCCCGCACGTAGTCGCGGTCGCCGACGCTGGCCCCTCCGGTGGTGACGACGATCTCGACGCCGTAGTCGAAGGCGCCGAGCAGCGCCGACTCCAGCGCCCGCCTGTCGTCGGGGATGATCCCGAGGTCGACGATCTTGTCGGCGTGGGGCGAGAGCAGGGGGGTGAGCCCGTAGCTGTTGGAGGCGATGATCTGGTCGGGACCGGGGGTCCCGCCCGGCGCCACCAGTTCGTCCCCGGTGGCGAGGAGCGCGATCCGTGGCCGCCTCGTCACGGCCAGCGTCGGGGCGTTGGCGGAGGCGGCGAGGCTGATGCGCGCCGGCGTCAGCACCACCCCGCGCGGCAGCAGTTCGTCGCCCTGCCGGTAGTCATGGCCGCGCGGCCGGATGTTCTGGCCCGCGGCGGGCGCCTTGTCGAAGCGCACGAGATTGCCGTCGGCGTGGGCCTGCTCCTGCATGATGACGGCGTCGGCCCCGATTGGCAGCGGCGCGCCGGTGAAGATGCGCACGCACTGGCCCTGTTCCATCATGCCGGCGAAGCGCTGGCCCGCCTGCGAGGTGCCGGCGAGGCGCAATTGCCGGCCGGGCACCGCCTCGGCGGCGCGCACGGCATAGCCGTCCATGGCACTGGCGTCGAACGGCGGCTGCGTATGGGTCGCCACCAGCGGTTCGGCCAGGACGCGGCGATGGGCGCGGGCGATCGGCACCGTCTCGACCTGCGGCGCATCGAGCTGCAGGAAGATCCGGTCGAGCGCCTCGTCGACCGAAATCATGCGCCGCGCCTGTAGGTGCCGGACTTGCCGCCGGTTTTCTCGATCAGCTCGACGGCGGCCACCCGCATGCCGCGCTCGATCCCCTTGGCCATGTCGTAGAGGGTGAGCGCGGCCACCGCCGCCGCGGTCATCGCCTCCATCTCGACGCCGGTCGGCCCGGTGCTCTCGGCGGTGGCAGTGACCTCGATCACGCCGTGCACCGCCGCGATGTCGACGGTAACGCTGGTCAGCGCGATCGGATGGCACAGCGGTATGAGATCGGCGGTCTTCTTGGCCGCCATGATGCCGGCGATCCTGGCCACGGCCAGCGCGTCGCCCTTCTTGAGCCCGCCTTCCATGATCGCTTCGATCGTGGGAGGCTGCGCCTCGAGCCGCGCCCGCGCGACGGCGCGCCGCCGCGTCGCCGCCTTGCCGCCGACGTCGACGATGTGTGCTTCACCCTTCTCGTTGAGATGAGTGAGCGCCATCGTCACAGGATCCCGGCGGAAACCGCGCCGCGCAGCAGCTCGACGGTGGCCGCGGTGACCTCCGGCTTGCGCATCAGGCTCTCGCCCACGAGGAAAGTGCCGATACCGGCCTCGGCGTCGAGGCGCCTTATGTCCGCATGCGTGTTGATGCCGCTCTCGGACACCAGATGGACGCCCTTCGGGACCCCCGCGGCGAGATTGACCGAGGTTGCCAGCGTCGTCTCGAAGGTCCGGAGGTTGCGGTTGTTGATGCCGATGAAGCCGGCTTCGAGCCCCAGCGCCCGGTCCAGTTCGACCTGGTCGTGCACCTCCACCAGCGCGTCCATGCCCCATTCCCTGGCCGCATCCAGCAGGTAGCGTGCCGTATCGTCGCCTATGGCGGCGAGGATGATGAGGATGCAGTCGGCGCCCCAGGCGCGAGCCTCGGCCACCTGGTACGTCTCGAACAGGAAGTCCTTGCGCAGGACCGGCAGCCCTGTCGCGGCCCGCGCTTCAACCAGGTAGGCCGGCGACCCCTGGAAGCTCGGCCCGTCGGTGAGCACGGACAGGCAGGCGGCGCCGCCCCGTTCATAGGCCCGCGCGATGTCCGTGGAGTTGAAGTCCGCCCGGATCACGCCCTTGGAGGGGCTCGCCTTCTTGACTTCGGCGATCAGGGCGTAGTCGCCGCGTGCGCGCTTCGCCGCGAGCGCCGCCAGGAACGGGCGCACCGGCGGGGCATCGTGGGCGGCTGCCACGACCTCGTGCCACGGCCGCGCGGCCTTGGCCGCCGCGATCTCTTCGCGCTTGTAGGCTTCGATGCGGGACAGGATGTCGGACACGGCTTACGTACCTTTGGACACCGCGATCAGCTTCTCGAGCGTGCGCTCCGCGCGGCCGGAATCGATCTCGTCGGCGGCCATGGCGACGCCGTGCCGAAGATCGCTGGCGCGGCCGACGACGATCAAAGCGGCGGCGGCATTGAGCAGCACGATGTCGCGATACGGCCCCTTGACGCCGTCGAGCACGCCCCGCAACGCCAGGGCGTTGTGGGCCGGATCGCCGCCCTTGAGGTCGGCGGCGCTCGCCCGCGGCAGGCCGGCATCCTCCGGGGTCACCTCGAAACTGGTGAGGTTGCCTTCCTTGATCTGGGCCACGAAGCTCGCCCCGGTGGTCGACAACTCGTCGAGCCCGCCGGCGCCGTGCACCACCCACGCGCTGGTCGCGCGATTGGCGAGCAGCGCGGCGGCGACCGGTTCGACCCATTCGCGGTCGTAGACGCCGAGCAGATAGCGCCGCGCTCCGGCCGGGTTGGCCTGCGGCCCGAGCAGGTTGAACATGGTGCGGGTGCCCAGTTCCTGGCGCACCGGCCCGACATGCTTCATCGCCGGATGATGGGCGGGCGCGAACATGAAGCCGATGCCGGCCTTGCGGATGCACTCGGAGATGCGCTCCGGCGTCAGGTCGATGGCGATGCCGAGGGCCTGCAGGACGTCGGAAGCGCCGGATTTCGACGACACCGCCCGGTTGCCGTGCTTGGCCACGGGGACACCGGCCGCGGCCACGACCAGCGCCGCCGCCGTCGAGATGTTGTAGGTCTCGGCGCCGTCTCCGCCGGTCCCGACGATGTCGATGACGTCCTCGGGCGCTTCGACCGGCACCATCTTTTCGCGCAGGATCGAGACGGCGGCGGCGATCTCGCCCACGGTCTCGCCCTTGACGCGCATGCCCATGAGGAAGGCGCCGGTCTGTGCCGGCGTGGCTTCCCCGGACATGACGATGTTCATGACCGCGCGCATTTCCTCGCCGGTCAGGTCCTTGCCGGCCCCGATGCGGGCCAGTGCCCCCTTGATGTCCATCAGGCAGCTTTCCTCAGGTGGAAGTCGCGGACGATATCGAGGAAGTTCTGCAGCAGCGCGTGCCCGTTCTCCGAGGCGATGCTCTCGGGATGGAACTGCACACCGTGCAGCGGCAGCGTCTTGTGCTGCAGCCCCATGATGACGCCGTCGTCGGTGGTGGCCGTCACTTCCAGCGCCGCCGGCAGCGTTTCGGGCTTCACCGTCAGCGAATGGTAGCGGGTCGCCTCGAACCCGGAATTGAGGCCGCGGAACAGGCCCTTCCCGGTGTGGTTGATGCGGCTGGTCTTGCCGTGCATCAGGTCCGGCGCCCGCACGATGTCGCCGCCCATGGCCTGGCCGATGGCCTGGTGGCCGAGGCAGACGCCCAGGATCGGGGTCGTGTCCCTGAAGCGCTCGATGAGCGCGAGGCAGATGCCCGCTTCATTCGGCGTACAAGGGCCGGGCGACAGCACGATGCCGTCGGGCGCCAGCTTCTCGATCTCGTCGAGGCTGATCCGGTCGTTGCGGAACACCGTCAGCTCGGCGCCCAGCTCGCCCAGGAAGTGGACGAGGTTGTAGGTGAAGCTGTCGTAATTATCGATGACCAGCAGTCTCATTGCCCCACCTTCGCTTCGCCCGCATAGCGTAATGCTTCCTCGGCGGCGCTGAAAAGGGCGCGCGCCTTGTTTTCGCATTCCAGCTGCTCGAGCTCTGGCTTCGAGTCGGCGACGATGCCGGCCCCCGACTGCACGTAGATACGGCCATTGTGGACGATCGCCGTGCGCAGGACGATGCAGGTATCCATGCTGCCGTCGGCGCCGAAATAGCCGACGCAGCCGCCATAGATGCCGCGGCGCGCCTGTTCGAGTTCGTCGATGATTTCCATCGCCCGCACCTTGGGCGCGCCCGACACCGTGCCGGCCGGGAAGCCGGCGCTGAGCGCGTCGATGAAATCGTGTTTCGGGTCGAGTTCGCCCACGACGTTGGAGACGATGTGCATGACGTGGGAATAATATTCGAGGAAGAACTTGTCGGTGACCTTCACCGTGCCGATCCGGCTCACCCTGCCGACGTCGTTGCGCCCCAGGTCGAGCAGCATCAGGTGCTCGGCCAGTTCCTTGGGGTCGTGCAGCAGTTCGTCGGCCAGTTCCTTGTCGCGCGTCGGCGTCGCCCCGCGCTTGCGCGTGCCGGCGATGGGCCGGATGGTGACCTGCCCGTCCTGCACGCGCACCAGGATTTCCGGGCTGGAGCCGGCGACCTGGAAATCCCCGAAGTCGAGGAAGTACATGTAGGGCGAGGGATTGGTGCGCCTCAGGGCCCTGTAGAGCGCCGTCGCCGGCAGGGTGAAGTCGGTCTCGAAACGCTGGCTCAGCACCACCTGGAAGATGTCGCCGGCGCGGATGTACTCCTTGGCGCGGGCGACCATGGCCGCGTACTCCTCCACCGTGGTGTTGCTCTTGACGGCAAAGCCCGTGGCATCCGCAGGGGCGGCGGCGTAGGGCAGGGTGCGCGCGAGCCGGGCCGTGGCGTCGTCGATCCGGGCCTGCGCGCTCTCCCAGGCCTGGCGAGCGGTGATCCCCTCCCGCACATAGGCGGGGGCGGTGAGATAGAGCTCATCCTTGAGCGTGTCGAAAATGGCGAGCACCGATGGCCGCATGAGGATCGCCTCGGGCAGGCCCATGGTATCGGGCTTGCTGTCGGGCAGCGTTTCCATCAGCCGCACCATGTCGTAGCCGAGATAGCCGTAGATGCCGGCTGCCGTCGAGGGCAGGCCCTCCGGCACGTCCGCCTGGCTCTCCGCCACCAACTGGCGCAGCACCTCGAGCGGCGGTTGCTCCACGGGGGTGAACGCATCCGGCGTCGCCCCGGCGTTGCGGTTGATGCTTGCCTTGCCCTTCTCCACCTTGAGGATGACGTCGGGCAGCAGGCCGATCATCGAAAAGCGGCCGCGCGTGGCGCCGCCCTGCACGCTTTCCAGCAGGAAGGTGTTGTGGCGGCCCTCGGCAAGCTTGAGATAGGCGCCGATGGGCGTCTCGAGATCGGCGACGACGCGCCGGAACACGATCTGGGCGCGGCCGCTCTCATAGGCCGAAGCGAAGCGCTCGAACGCTGCGTCCGCCATCACTGGCCCGTCGTGGCGTCGACGCCGAGGATCTGGTTGTACACCTGGCGGTTGACGCGCACGCCTCCCGCCTGGTCCCGTACGCCGGCGGTGAAATCGTCGAACAGCGAACGCTGGCTGGCCTGGTCGAGGTAGTTGCGCACCTGGTCGGACAGTTGCTCGCCCGGGGTCACGTCGGCCACCTGGAAGACGACGTAGTCGCCGTCGCTGTTGCGGGCCGAGCCGAAATGCTCGGCCCCGCCGGCGAAGGCGGCTGCAGCCACGGCCGGGTCCAGGACCTGCCCGCCGGCGCCGGCTCCACCCATGGCGGTGGTGCCGTCCCGCTTCAGTGGCGGGCTGAGGGTCGGGAACTGGTTGAGCGAGGCGGCCACCTCGGCGAACGCCTCGCCGGCCTTCAGCCGCGCGACGATGTCGTCGACGGCTGCGGCCATGGCCGCGTCGGTCCGTTGGGCCAGGACGGCGGTGGTCACCTTGTCGCGCACCTCGTCGAGTGTCTGGTCGCGGGCGGCCTCGACCTGCTTGAGATCGAACCAGGCATTGCGATTCGCCCCCAGCGGAACGGTCGGCGCCAGCTTGTCGTCGGGGTCGGCCGCGAAGATCGCGCCGGCGATGCGCGGGCGGTCGCTTTCGGCGACCCCATCGATCCCGGCGAGTTCCGTCCCGGCGGCAGTAATGGCGAGCGTGTGGACGGGCAGGCCGAAGCGCTCCGCGATCTCCGGCAGCGGCCGGAAGGCGGCGCGCAGCTCCTCCACCTGGTCCAGGATGTCGACGATCTCGTTCCGCGCCTCGGCGAGCGCGAGGCCCTGCCGGATCTGGTCCCGCACTTCCTCGAGCGGAATTTCGCCGCCGCCCTCGATCGCGCTTACCGTCACGGCGCGCCTGCCGCCGGCTCCCGGAATGATGGTGAAGTCGCCCTGCGCCAGGGCAAAGGCAGCCTCGGCCAGCTGCGGATCGGTGACCTCCGTCTGGCTGAGCAGGCCCAGGTCGATGGGCGTGAGGCCGGCCTCGGCCACGAGCGCGTCGAACGATGTGCCGGCCTGCTTGCCCGCCTCGAAGGCGGTGACCTGCTCGGGTGTCAGCGGCACCTGCAGGATGTGGCGGCGCTCCGGCCGCTTCCGGCTGTCCTTGGTCCGCTCATATTCCGCGGCCACCGCCTCGTCGGTAATGGCCTTGGTCGCGGCCAGCGCTTCCGGCGTCAGCACCAGGAGATCGACGGTCCGGGCTTCCTGCGTCCGGTACTCCGCCTGGTGCTCGGCGAGATAGGCAGCGAGTTCCTCCTCGGTCGGGTCGGCCACCGGCGGGATCGATTGGGCATTGACCACGAAGTAGTCGATGCTGCGGGTGTCGCCGGTATAGCGGGCGAACAGCTGGCGGGCGGCCTGGGGCGCCGTCGTGCCGGCCAGCAGGCCGGCAATCAGCTGGTCGCGGCCGGCATTGCGGCGCTGCAGTTCGAGATATTCCTGCTCGGTAAATCCGTTCTGTTGCAGCACGCGCCGGAAAGTCGCGCTGTCGAACTGCCCGAGCATGCCGCCGAACATCGGGTCCGAGGTCATGGATTCGCCCAGGCGCTTGTCCGAAACGCCTATTCCCATGTTGTCGGCAAGCTGGTTCACTGCCGCCCGCGCGCCGAGCTGGGCGAGGACGCTGTCCGGCACGCCGAAGGCGACCGCCTGGTCCGGGGTCAGCGCCTGCCCGAACTGCTGGGTGATGCGGTCGAGCTCATTGCTGTAGGCGCGCTGGAAATCCCGGGTGGAGATCTCCTCGTTGCCGACCTTGGCGACGGTGGTGGTGCCGATATCGAAGATGACGTTGGAAATGCCGAAGCCCGCGAGGCCGACAATCAGGAACGCACCCAGGACCTTGCCGAACCAGGTCTTGGTAATGTTGCGGAAACTATCGAGCATGTTTGGTCATTCCAGGACAAGGGCGCCAGAGCCCACCTGGGGCTGACGGCGGCGGATACTAGACGGGGTCGTCGACGCCCTGCAAGGCGTAAGGATTGCTGCAGGATATTCGCGCGGGGTTATGGCAATAAGGCCGCGCGCGCAAGCGAAACAGGAAACGGAGAGCCACAGGTGACGGCACGGATCACGCCGCTGATCGCGGGAAACTGGAAGATGAACGGCCTGACGGCCGCCCTCGGGGAGTTGCAGCGGCTCGGGGAACTGCTGACGGCGGGGACGGCCCCACGCTGCACGGTCGCCGTGTGCCCGCCCGCGACCCTGCTCGCGCGGGTGAGCGCACAGGTCGCCGTCAGCGGCATCGTCACCGGCGGCCAGGACTGCCACCCCGCCCAGAGCGGCGCCCATACCGGCGACATCAGCGCCGCCATGCTGGCGGACGCGGGGGCCCAGTTCGTCATTGTCGGGCACTCCGAACGGCGGACCGACCACGGCGAGACCGACAGCCTCGTGCACGCCAAGGCGCTCGCCGCCGTCGCGGCGGGCCTCACGCCGATCATCTGCGTCGGCGAGACGGAGGCACAGCGCCGCGGCGGCGAGGCCGCGGCCGTGGTGCGCCGGCAGATCGCCGCGTCCGTCCCCGACGAAGCGCAGGGCATCGACGTGGTGATTGCCTACGAGCCGGTCTGGGCCATCGGCACCGGCCTCACGCCGTCGCTCGAGGATATCCGCGACATGCATGGCGGCATCCGCGCCCAGCTCGTTGAGCGCTTCGGCGCGGCCGGGGAGCGCATCCGCATCCTCTATGGCGGGTCGATGAAGCCGGCCAATGCGCGCGACATCCTTGCGGTCGAAAATGTCGACGGCGGTCTCGTCGGCGGCGCCAGCCTCTTGGCAAACGACTTCTACGCTATTATCTCGGCGGTTTGACAGAGCACTCGACTGGAACGGTGCCTGCCGCCGCCGGCGTTCGAAAAGCGGGCAGGCGGCTGGCATTTGCGTGGCGCTGCGTGTAGAACCCGCGCCAACGGAACTCGAAAGACCAGGTTCACATGGCCAACGTACTGATCGTCGCCTATCTGCTGATCGTCTTGGCGCTGATTGCGGTCATCCTGCTGCAGCGCTCCGAAGGCGGCGGGCTGGGCATGGGCGGCAATGCCGGCGGGCTGATGACCGTGCGCGGGTCCGCCAATCTGCTGACCCGCACCACCGCCATCCTGGCGGCGCTGTTCTTCGCCACCGCCATCGGGCTCACCGTCCTGACCGGGATCGACCGTCCGGCGCAGTCCATCCTGCAGGGCGCCGGTGCGGCCGGGGGCGGGGAGGCGCCGACCAGCGTCCTCGACGCGCTCAACCAGTTGCAGGGCGATACGCCTGCCGACGCGGCGCCGGCCACCGGAACCGGTGCGCCCGTTGCCGATCCGGCGCTTGCCGTGCCGGCGGCGCCGGTCCCCGAGGCGGCACCTTCCACCGGTGGCGAGGCCCAACCGGGCACCACCACACCTCCAGCGGCGCCGACCAACTAGGTGCCGGGCAAGTAGACCGGGAAGGGGATGGCGACATCCCCTTCTTCTTTTATGTGGGGGCCGTCCGATGTTGCCGGCCGGCCCTTCCGAATCGCTTCGTAGACCCCGTAAGGTAAAGGCCCATGGCACGGTACGTTTTCATCACCGGTGGCGTGGTTTCCTCGTTGGGCAAAGGTCTCGCGTCCGCGGCACTCGGTGCCGTGCTGCAGGCGCGCGGCTACAAGGTCCGGCTGCGGAAACTCGACCCCTACCTCAACGTCGACCCCGGCACGATGTCCCCGACCCAGCACGGCGAGGTCTTCGTCACCGACGACGGCGCCGAGACGGATCTCGACCTCGGCCACTACGAGCGCTTCACCGGCCGTTCCGCCAACCGGCGTGACAATATCACCACCGGCCGCATCTACTCGGATATCCTCGCCAAGGAACGCCGCGGCGATTATCTCGGGGCCACCGTGCAGGTGATCCCGCACGTCACGGACGCCATCAAGGAATTCGTCGTCGAGGGGAACGAGGAGTTCGATTTCGTCCTCGTCGAGATCGGGGGCACCGTCGGCGACATCGAGGGCCTGCCGTTCTTCGAAGCCATCCGCCAACTGGGCAACGAGCTGCCGCGCCACTACGCGGTCTACGTGCATCTCACCCTGATGCCCTACATTCCCTCGGCCGGCGAGCTGAAGACCAAGCCAACCCAGCACTCGGTCAAGGAGCTGCGCTCCATCGGCATCGCTCCCGACGTCCTCCTGGTCCGCTGCGACCGCCCTATCCCGCGCGGCGAGCGCAAGAAGCTGTCGTTGTTCTGCAACGTGCGCGAGAGCGCCGTGATCCAGGGGCTCGACGTTTCCTCCATCTACGACGTGCCGCTCGCCTACCACGAGGAAGGCTTCGACCGCGAAGTGCTCGCTGCCTTCGGCATCACCGACGCGCCGGCCCCCGATCTCAGCGCCTGGAAGGACGTGTCGGAGCGCCTGCACAACCCGGAGGGCGAGGTCAACATCGCCATCGTGGGCAAGTACACCGGGCTCAAGGACGCCTACAAATCCCTTTCGGAGGCGCTGACCCACGGCGGCATCGCCAACCGGGTGAAGGTCAACCTCAACTGGATCGACAGCGAGATCTTCGAGAACGAGGATCCGGCGCCCTATCTCGAGAACGTCCACGGCATCCTGGTTCCGGGCGGCTTCGGCGAGCGCGGCTCTGCCGGCAAGATCCAGGCCGCGCGTTTCGCCCGGCTCAAGAACGTGCCGTATTTCGGCATCTGCTTCGGCATGCAGATGGCCTGCATCGAGGCGGCCCGCAACACCGCCGGCATCAAGAACGCCAACTCCACGGAATTCGGCCCCACCAAGAAGCCCATCGTCGGGCTGATGACCGAGTGGACCAAGGGCAACGAGAAGGAAGTCCGCAGCAACGAGGCGGATCTGGGCGGCACCATGCGGCTGGGGGCCTATCCGGCGCATCTCACCCGCGGCAGCCGTGTCGCCGACATCTACGGCACCACCCACATCTCGGAGCGCCATCGCCACCGCTACGAAGTGAATATGAACTACCGCAAGGTGCTGGAGGCCAACGGCCTGCTGTTCTCCGGCGTATCGCCGGACGGCAAGCTGCCCGAAATCGTCGAGCGCACCGATCACCCGTGGTTCATCGGCGTGCAGTTCCACCCCGAGCTCAAGTCGCGCCCGTTCGAGCCGCACCCGCTGTTCGCGAGCTTCATTGCCGCGGCGATCGAGCAGAGCCGGCTGGTCTAGGAGGGCCGATGGCTGACATCCTGTCGCTCTCCAAGGCCCGCAAGGCCAGGGCCCGCACCGAGAAGGAGGCCGCCGCGGCCGAAAACCGCATCCGCTTCGGCCGCACCCGGGCGGAAAAGCAGCGCGAGGCCGCCGAGAAGGCGCTCGCGGCTGCGAGGCTCGAGGCGCACAAGCGCGAGGACTGACGGCAGCTAAGGCAGCAGCCGGCGGACATACATCCGGTGCGTCTTGTAGCGCTCCCCGCCGAGCGCGGCGGCGGCGCGCAGCATGGGCGTGTTGTCCTCGAGGATCTGGCTCATTTCGCCGCGGACATAGCCCTTGCGCCGGGCTTCGACGAACTGGAGGTAGTTGAGTACCACGTCGATGCCGTGCCGGCGATACGTCTCGAGCACGCCCATGGCCAGGAACCTGAGGCTGCGGATGGCGCCCGGGCGGCTGTACCAGAGCAGCTTGCCCCAACCGAACGGCAGCAGCCGGCCGTCGCGCACATGGATCAAGGCCTCGTTGATGTTGGGGATGGCCACGGAAAACCCTACCACCTCGCCGGCCGCGGTTTCGGCGACGAAGTTGAGGTCGTAGTCGGCGATCTGCTTCAGCTTGGCGACGAAATCGAGGAACTCTTCCCGCGTCGCCTTGACCCAGAGCCAGTTCTTCTCCCAGGCGCTGTTGTACACGGCCCAGATCTTGAGCGCATCGGACTCGAGGCTCGCGCGGGTCACCTTGCGGTAGCGGACATGGTTGCGTGCCAGCGCCGCCTTGGCGCGCTGCTCGAGCCGGGCCGAAACAGTTCGCTCGTCGACCCGCAGGCAGAACAGGTCGATATCCTTGGCGTAGCCCGCCGCTTCCACCAGATCGCGGTAGTAGGTCGGGTTGCCGGGAATCATCACGTAGTTCGGGGTCTCGAAGCCGTCGATCTGCAGCCCGATCTCGTCCTTGACCGAAGGGCTGAACGGGCCGCGCAGCACGTCGTGGCCGAGCGAGCGGGCGACGGCCTCGACCGCTGCGAACAGGGCGCCGGCCACGGCCCGGTCGTCGATGCACTCGAAGAAGCCCCACAGCGTCGCCCTCTCGCGGTGCGTGGCGTTGTGGATGTCGTCGTCGATGGCGGCGATCCGCCCCGCCGGCCTGCCGTCGCGGTAGGCGACGAACAGCCTCAGGCGGGCGTGGCGGTAGGTCGGGTTGCGCCGGGTGTCGAGCACGTCGCGCTGCTGGCTGCGCAGCGGCGGGACCCAGTTGGGATTGCCGCCCTGGACCAGGTACGGCACGTCGATGAAGTCGCGGCGGGCGCGCCCGTCGTCGGCGGGGACGACGACGACTTCTGGATCGGCATCGGGCATGGGCAGGCGTGCTCCTCGCCACGAACGCTACATCCGAACGGAGCGCCCGTCCTTGCCTCTGGCGCCGGACGCAGCGGCCGTCCCCAGCTTTGCGGAGAGACGTCTAGACGACCATCACCGGCGCGAAGCCGCCGCCGGGGGTGCGGAAATTGGTCGTTTGCCCCTGGTACAGGCGGGCCGCCGCCAGCAGCAGTTCGCCGTCGTAAGTATAGAGCCGTACGTCGACCTTGTGACGGGTCCGCGCCTCGCCCAGCGCGATCACCCGCTCGCTGGGCGCCACGCGCTCCTGCGCGACATAGCCGCCGGTGACGATGGACGCCCAGACCTTTCGCGTCAGCTTGTCCCCCCGGTACACTGCCTTGCCGCCGTGGCCGGCCGCGGGCTTGAAGAACAGTTGGGCGCGCCGCGCCCACATGGCTTCCGCGTTCTCCTCGGTGACGAAGCGCGCCTGCGGGATGCGCGCCAGTACGTCGCAGTCGCGCGGCTCGGCCCCGAGCGCCTGCAGCAGGGCGCCGTCGGTCAGCGTCACGAGGTTGCGCTTGTCGGCCAGCCAGGCGTGGTGGTGCGGGTTGGGCGTCAGCACGACTTCGCCCGCGACATAAGCCGAGCGCAGGGCCTCGTGCTGCGGCTGCGACAGGTCGAAGTCGACCAGCCGGTTGTAGACCATGTCCACCGGCCTGTCGCCCAGCCACAGCCGGCCGTCGTGGTGGCTTAGCGCACCCGGATCGGCGATGACGGCGGCAAGCCCGTGGCCGGCGAGCAGCGCCTCTGCCAGCAGGAATTCGGGGTAGAGATACTGCTGCCCGGGCTGGTCGTCGACGATGGCGATCAGCCCGGGGGCGCCGTCGCCGCGCTGGCGCCACCACTCCTGCCGGAACATGTCGACGATCCGCTCGGACAGGTCGTCGGGGCGGGCGAGTTGCCCGGTAATGCGCATCTCGTCGCAGCACAGGCGCTGGGCGTCGCAGGCAACGTTGTTGAGGAACGCGCCGCCGGCATTGGTGTTGATCTCGATGAGGCGAGGCCCGTGGTGGCTGAGGTGGAAGTCGTACCCCATGAGCGCGCCGCGCGGGCCGAAGTCGGTCCAGGCGATGGACGGCGCCCGGGCGGCGACCAGTTCGGCGTAGGCGGGCAGGGCCGCCACCCGCTCGATGGCGGCTACGGTCTCCAGCATGGCATTGATTTCGACATGCGAGACGTAGACCGGCGTGTCGGCGAACAGATGCGGGTGGGTCTCCGGAAGATGCTCGAACGCCGTCGAGGCCGGCTGCTGGGCCCGCAGGGCCGCGCGCAGGGCGGGCCGGTCGAGCGACGTGCAGGCGCAACTCTCGTTGACGTGCTGGGACTGGGCGGGCGACAGCTTCAGCAACATGGATGGTTCCAGCACGGGGCGCGAGGCATCCACCCATATATCGTCATATTACGATGAAAGGAAGATGCCGATTTCGTCGACGCCCGCAATTTTCCGCGGGACGGCCGTTTTCCCCCTTCCCGTTGCGGCGCGCCTTGACTAGACAGGGCGCCGAACAGGGCGGTCCAGCGAGCAAGGGGCGAACATGTCATCCATCATCGACATCACCGGGCGGCAGGTCTTCGACAGCCGCGGCAACCCCACCGTCGAAGTGGATGTGCTGCTCGACGACGGCAGCTTCGGGCGGGCCAGCGTGCCCTCGGGCGCCTCGACCGGGGCCCACGAGGCGGTGGAACTGCGCGACGGTGGCAAGCCGTTCCTCGGCAAGGGCGTGACCAGGGCCGTGGATTTCGTCAACACCGAGATCTTCACCGAGATCCAGGGCCTGGACGCCCTCGACCAGATCGCGGTCGACCGCGCCATGATCGACCTCGACGGCACGCCGAACAAGGGCCGCCTGGGTGCCAATGCCATTCTCGGAGTGTCGCTGGCCGTAGCCAAGGCGGCGGCCGAATCGAGCCAGCTGCCGCTGTTCCGCTATGTCGGCGGCCCCAACGCCCATGTCCTGCCCGTGCCGATGATGAACATCATCAACGGCGGCGCGCATGCCGACAACCCGATCGACATGCAGGAATTCATGATCCTGCCGGTGGGGGCCGAAAGCATCGCCCATGCCGTGCAGGTCGGTGCCGAAATCTTCCACACGCTCAGGAAGCGGCTGGCCGCCGACGGCCACAACACGGCGGTGGGCGACGAGGGCGGCTTCGCCCCCAATCTTGCCTCGGCGGAAGCGGCGCTGGACTACATCATGCAGTCGATCGAGCAGGCCGGCTACACGCCTGGCGAGGATGTCTGCCTCGGCCTCGACTGCGCCTCGACCGAGTACTTCAAGGACGGCAAGTACCGGATGGTCGGGGAGGGCAAGACGCTGTCGCCCGACGAGAACGTCCGCTTCCTCGAGAGGCTGGTGTCGCGTTTTCCGATCGTCACCATCGAGGACGGCATGGCCGAGGACGACTGGGAGGGCTGGAAGGCGCTCACCGAGGCGCTCGGCAGCAAGGTGCAACTGGTCGGCGACGATCTGTTCGTCACCAACACCGAGCGGCTCAGGTCGGGCATCCGCATGGGGGTGGCCAACTCCATCCTGGTCAAGGTCAACCAGATCGGCTCGCTGTCCGAGACGCTGGACGCCGTCGATACCGCGCACCGCGCCGGCTATACCTCGGTGATGTCGCATCGCTCGGGCGAGACCGAGGACGCGACCATTGCCGATCTCGCGGTGGCCTGCAATTGCGGGCAGATCAAGACCGGCTCGCTGTCGCGCTCGGATCGCCTCGCCAAGTACAACCAGCTGATCCGCATCGAGGAGCAGCTCGGCGCGGCGGCGAAATACGCCGGACGCGCCGTCCTGCGCAGCTGAGTCTGGCGGGGGCGCAATCCCCCGTTAAGCCTTCGCGCGCTATGCTGTGGGCCTTGGATCGAGGGACCAGCGCGCCCCATGCTCACCCGTCTCAAACGCCCTTCCTTCTGGCGCCACGTCCTGGTGGCGGTCGGCCTTGTCGCCTTTCAGGGCTATCTCGGCTTCAACGTCGTCTCGGGCCAGTTCGGCATCGAGAGCCAGAAGGCGATGCAGGCCGAAATCGAGGAGCTCAAGGCGCAGTCGAGTGCCCTGCAGGCCGAGATCGACGCCTACCGGCACCGCGTGGCGCTGTTCAATCCGTCGCGCCTCGACCCGGACATCGTTTCCGAGCGCGCCCGGGCGCTGCTGGCCATGGCGCAGCCGGACGATCTGCTGATCATGGTCGATCCGCGGACTGGTAAACCTATTACAGGTTCATCATTGAATTCATCCGAAAACCAGTTAACCGATATTATTGACGGTACTGCAGAGTGATAGCAGGCGAACTTCGCCTGCAATCCGAATTGGTGTCGCGCGCGCAACTGGGATAACCTGCGCTGGCGGTGGTGCCTTCACCGCCTGGCTGCCAGCCTGATCACTCTACCGGAGCAGACCCATGGCGCGGAAAGCGACGGCCAAACCGGCCAAGACGCAGTCTCGATCCAACATTCCAGAATTCACCAAGGACGAGGAGCTGCGCGCCTATCGGGACATGCTCCTGATCCGCCGCTTCGAGGAGAAGGCGGGGCAGATGTACGGCATGGGCCTGATCGGGGGCTTCTGCCACCTCTATATCGGCCAGGAAGCCGTGGTGACCGGCATCACCATGGCGGCGCGGACGGATGATTCCACCATCACCGGCTACCGCGACCACGGCCACATGCTCGCCGTGGGCATGGACCCCAAGGGGGTCATGGCGGAACTCACCGGTCGCCGCGGCGGGTTCAGCAAGGGCAAGGGCGGCTCCATGCACATGTTCTCGCTGGACCACCGCTTCTATGGCGGCAACGGCATCGTCGGGGCGCAGGTGTCCCTGGGGACCGGCATCGCCTTCGCCCACAAATATCGCGGCGACGGCGGCGTCTGCCTCACCTATTTCGGCGACGGGGCCGCCAACCAGGGCCAGGTCTACGAAAGCTTCAACATGGCCAAGCTGTGGAATCTGCCGGTCGTCTACATCATCGAGAACAATCGCTACGCCATGGGCACCGCCGTCCAACGCGCCTCGGCCACCACCGATTTCTCGCAGCGCGGCCAGTCCTTCGACATTCCCGGCGAGCAGGTGGACGGCATGGACGTGCGCACCGTCCGTGAGGCCGCCGCCCGCGCCATCGAGCACGCCCGTTCGGGCAAGGGCCCCTACATCCTCGAGATGATGACCTATCGCTATCGCGGCCACTCCATGTCGGACCCGGCCAAGTACCGCAGTAAGGACGAGGTGGCGACGATGCGGGCGGAGCGCGATCCCATCGAGCAGGTCAAGGCGCGTATCCTCGAGAACGGCCACGGCACCGAGGAAGACCTCAAGGCGATCGAGGCCGACGTGCGCGGCATCGTCACCGAGGCTGCCGAGTTCGCGACCAACGATCCCGAGCCCGATCCCGCCGAGTTGTGGACGGACGTGTACGCCGCATGAGCGCCGTCGTCTTCGCACTGGCCGGGGCCGCCTGGATCGCCGCCGCCACCGGAGCGGTGCTTGCGGCAATCGCCTGGCTCGGCGTCGCGCGGCTGGCACCGGCAGGGCAGGGGCCGAGTGCCGCCATCGAACTCGGTTCCTTCAATACCCCGGCCGTCGAGCGCCGCCTGGGGCACGCAGCCGCCCCTTTCATTCGCAGCTTCCGCAGGGGAGTGGTGCTGTTCTTCGTCAGCGCCGGAGCGTTCCTGGCTCTGGTGCTTTTCAACATCTTCAGCGGCAACGCGGCCTGATCGCCTCTTTCGGAGCAACCCATGCCCAACATCCTGATGCCCGCCCTGTCCCCGACGATGGAGGAAGGCAAGCTGTCGAAATGGCTGGTCAAGGAGGGTGACACCGTCGCTCCCGGCGACGTCATTGCCGAGATCGAGACCGACAAGGCGACCATGGAGGTGGAGGCCGTCGACGCCGGGACCGTCGCTCGGCTCCTCGTGCCCGAGGGCACCGAGGCCGTGAAGGTCAACACCCCGATCGCCTTCGTCCAGGGCGAGGGCGAGGCCGCCGAGGCTCCGGCCGCGGCGGCGCCGGCACCCGAGGCCGCGCCGGCCGCTCCTGCGGCAGCTTCTCCCGTCGAGGCCGCGCCCGCCGCGCCGGCTCCGGCTGCGCCGCGCCTCGAGGTCGCTGCGGACCCGGACCTGCCGGCCGGCGTCGAAATGGTGGAGATGACGGTACGGCAGGCACTCAACGAGGCCATGGCCGAGGAGCTCCGCCGCGACCCCGACGTCTTCGTCATGGGCGAGGAGGTGGCCGAGTACCAGGGCGCCTACAAGGTCACCCAGGGCCTGCTGCAGGAATTCGGCAACAAACGCATCATAGACACGCCGATCACCGAGCATGGCTTTGCCGGCCTCGGCGTCGGCGCCGCCTTCGCCGGCCTGCGCCCGATCGTCGAGTTCATGACCTTCAACTTCGCCATGCAGGCCATCGACCAGATCATCAACTCGGCGGCCAAGCAGCTCTACATGTCGGGCGGGCAGGTGCAGGCCCCCATCGTCTTCCGCGGGCCCAACGGTGCGGCAGCGCGCGTCGCCGCCCAGCACAGCCAGGATTATTCGGCCTGGTACTCCCACATCCCGGGCCTCTACGTCATCGCGCCCTACAGCCCCGCCGACGCCAAGGGCCTGCTCAAGGCCGCGATCCGTAGCAATACGCCGGTCGTCTTCCTCGAGAACGAACTGCTCTACGGCTCGACCGGCCTGGTGCCGAACGTCGACGACTTCGTGCTGCCGATCGGCAAGGCGCGCATCGTCCGGCCGGGCAGCGAGGTGACCATCGCCTCCTTCTCGGCGGGCATGAAATACGCCACGGCCGCCACCGAGAAGCTGGCCGCGGCCGGGGTCGATGTCGAACTCATCGACCTGCGCACGCTGCGGCCGCTCGATTCCGACGCCGTCGTCGAATCGGTGAAGAAGACCGGCCGGCTGGTGACGGTGGAGGAAGGCTGGCCGCAGGGCGGGATCGGCGCCGAACTCGCCATCCGCGTCATGGAGCAGGCCC